>DATDGW010000798.1:0-7212 GCA_036521895.1 Candidatus Sulfotelmatobacter sp.
CGACGGTCTCAACAACCGACAGGACAATTTGCGGATTGGCGCTGGGATCGTCTTGCGCCTCGGCCGGAAATAGTTTGCGAGGTTGCGGTTACGAGCGCCGGCCCGGCAGCGGAACTCAGTCGTTCGTGGCCATATGGTCGGCGAGCCCGAAACTAAGCTGGTTGGTTTGACTAGAATGCGGTTGGCCTGACGCTTACGGGATCAAACTACGTCATCAACAACCGTCGCTGTGGCGTCGGGGTCTAGCTGCTTCGGTAAGCGCCTTGGTCCGCCCTGGACACAAGATGAAAAAGTTGCGGCTTTGGCAGCCACGTGGATCCTTGGCGCCTAGCAGGTCGAGTTTCGCGGGGACAGGCGGTCACCGCGGGCTATCTCGGTGACCGCGGTGGCTCAATTGTCGACATTGACGGAACAAGCCATGCGCATCCGCCGCTATCGCGGCTTGTTCCAGCCTGGCGCTCGCGGCCACCACCGATTTACGTTCCGGCAATACTCTTCGTAGTCAGCCCCGAATTTCCCACGCAAGGTCGGCTCCTCATACAAGAGCACGAACAGATGTAAGCCAAGGGCAACGGTTGCCGCGGCGGCAATCGCTCGCAGATCAGGGTGTCCAAACACAACCCAGAGCCCAATCCAGCCCGCCGCGAAGCCCAAGTACATGGGGTTCCTCACGTAGCGGTAGAGGCCCACCACGACCAACCTTTGCGGCGGAGCGATCGGAGCGGGCGTCCCGTGTCCCGTCCACCCGAAGTCCCAGACGCAGCGCAAGGCAACAGCGAATCCCAGCACCGACGGAACCGTCGCCAGCCATCGCCCATTTGTTGCCCCAGTCGCTGCCACTCGGAAGCCGAGCCACTGCGGCAGCAGCCAGAACCACAGGCTGAAGAACGCCGCGCCCACCGTCAGCGACGCCAACGCCGTTGGCCATCGGTGCCCGAGCGCGACCGGAACCCTCCCAATCTGTCCCTTCGTCATAAGCCCTCCTTATTGCACCTGCGATTGCTACTCGGCGATTCCTGCGACTCGATTGAAGAACCCGATCAGGTATTTCCAGACCAGGTAATAGACGATCAGCACCGCCGGAAACACCAGGGCCACGTGCACGTAGTGCACTTGCACCACGTCGAAACAGGTGAACCCGTAGCCCGTCGTCTTCAGGAAGCCCAGGCCTCGCGCGACGAGGAACCCCACCGGCCCGAGGATGAAAGGAAGGATCGCGCCGTGAATCCCCAGCGGCAAGCGCGACCGCGAGGCCAGGTGCAGCACGTTCCACACCCCAAACAGGTTGGGGACGATCGCCATGGGGAAAATGATGACCCGCTCCACAGGGATGGGAACGTTGTAGACAAAGCGCGCCATGCTGAATAGCGTCAGGGCGACCAGCAAGAGCGGCGTGGGCACGGAGATTCCGGCCATGTAGGCGCGCAAGTACGGATAATTGTTCATGAAGCCTCCTTCTACAGGTGATATGCGAACACCAGGATCAGTTGCGGGAAGAACAGAAACACGCTGGCACTCACACCAATCAACGCCCAGTCGTACCAAGGCACGCGGGCGGGGTGAGCGTCGAGTTTGCGCAAGACGGCGGGCCAGAGGTCCCGGCGGAGTTCCGGGTTCACCGGCGGGAACGATTGCTTCAAAGCTTCGCGAATCGGGCGGGCTTCGTCTCCTAACATGCTGTGTTCGGTCATTTCCTTCTCCTCATGTCCTTTCAACTCTCGTTTTTTCAAATCCCGGCCTGATGCCAAGATGACTCAGTTGTTTGCGCAAGATGCGAACCGCCCGGAAAACACGCTGCTTCACGGCTCCGACTGATGTCCCCAAGGCATCAGCAATCTCGTCGTAAGGCTGTTCTTCAACAAGCGCGAGCATGGCAGCAACCCGCAACTTGGCCGGCAGGCGGCGAAATGCCTGCTGGATCTTTTCTTGCGTTTCCCGCTGGAGGAGATGATCGGACTGAGGTGTCCCGGCGGGTTCTGCGAGCAGACTCTGTTCTGGGCGTCGGCGCCGGAGATGGTCGAGCGCCAGGTTCGTGGCGATCCGCCGCGCCCAGGCAGCGAAATTTCCGCCCGGACGAAACTGTTGACGTGCCCGGTAGATCCGCCAAAGGGTGTCCACGGTCAGGTCCTCTGCGATGCCCGGGTCGCGCACGATGCGCACGATCCAGGCATAGATATCGCCCTGGAACTGCCGGGCCAACGTCTCGAATGCATCGATCTCGCCAAGCGCAAATCGCTGCAGCAGATCCATGGGCTTCTCTACCGTCTATTACGTGCTCGGAACGAACGGGTTACAAGTTTATTAGGAGCTTGCCCGAAGGAAAGGTGAAACCATCGAAAGCCAAGGCGCTACTCGGCGCAGCATGTAGAGAGAGTGTGTTTCCCCGGGGAGCCGGCAAGCCCGGTGTATTCCGAGATTCCGATATTGCGCTTTGGTTGAATGGGGTGCTAGGCTTGTTGGCGAACGAAAAGCGAAACTACCGGAGTGCCGAATGTCCCCTTCCCAGTCCCTGGCTCGACGATCCCTAGCAAGTCTCGAAACGGTTCAGAACATTCTTAGGGACCTAGTGGCGCGCCATTGCCAGGACCAAGTGCTGACTTCGGTGCGGCAGATTCCGGCCCGAGAAGCCAAGTTTCGCCCTGTCCCACCCTGGACGGCAGGTGCCTTGTATGAGGCGTACCGAGCAAAAGGAATCCAGGAACTTTACTCCCATCAGGCCGGCACAGCCGAGTTGGTACATCAGGGGAGAAACGTCGTGGTGGTGACTCCAACAGCATCGGGCAAAACCCTCTGCTACAACCTGCCAGTTCTGAATGCGGTGCTCGAGAATCCCGATACCCGCGCACTTTACCTGTTTCCGACCAAAGCCCTGGCTCAGGACCAACTGGCCGAATTACGTGACCTTGCCACGCGGCTGAACGACTCCTTTGGAGTGTTCACCTACGACGGCGATACGCCAAGTGATGCGCGCAAAGCAATCCGCGAGCGCGGACACATCGTCCTGACCAATCCGGACATGCTGCATACCGGAATCCTGCCGCACCATACGAAATGGATGCGGCTGTTCGAAAACCTGCGCTACATCGTGCTGGACGAATTGCACGCCTACCGTGGAGTGTTCGGTAGTCATCTTGCAAATGTGCTCAGGCGACTGAAACGCGTAGCCCAGTTCTACGGTTCGGATCCGCAGTTCATCTGCTGTTCCGCCACCATTGCGAATCCCGGCGAATTGGCTTCTCAACTCATCGAGAAAGAAGTAGAAGTCGTCGAAGAAAATGGGGCTCCATCCGGCGAAAGGGTTTTCGTGTTTTACAACCCGCCGATGGTCAACCGAAATCTCGGGATTAGACGCAGTTACATCAACGAAGCAACACGAGTCGCGAAGGAGACTCTTGCCCGAAAGCTGCAGACGATCGTCTTCGCGAATAGCCGGCTGCACACCGAGGTTCTGCTCACCTATTTGCAGCAAGCGAATCCTCCCAAGCCCGGCCAACCGGAACCGATTCGTGGCTATCGAGGAGGCTATCTGCCGGGGGAGCGGCGCGAGATTGAACGTGATCTGCGCGACGGCAGGATCCTCGGCGTCGTAGCCACTAATGCCCTAGAACTGGGAATCGACGTAGGTTCTCTTGATGCGTGCGTGATGGCTGGCTATCCAGGATCGATTGCTTCCACCTGGCAGAGGGCTGGCCGCGCCGGACGGCACAGCGGGAGCTCATGTGCAGTGTTCGTGGCGTCGTCGGCTCCGCTCGACCAGTTCATCGTGCAGCATCCCGAATACTTTTTCGGAAGCTCGCCGGAACACGCACACATTCAGCCCGACAACCTTGAGATTCTCGTGAACCATTTGAAGTGCGCGGCATTCGAATTGCCGGTCTCACCGGATGAAAAGTTTGGAAACGTCGATCTACCAGAGCTCTGCGAACAGCTGGGTGAAGCAGGTTTCCTGCATCAGAGTGGCGGTGATTGGCACTGGATTGACGAAGCGTATCCCGCCGACACCATCAGCTTGCGATCCGTTACCTCCGACAATTTCGTCATCATCGACACGACCGGAGAAGACAAAGGCAAGCCGGAGGTGATCGGCGAGGTTGACTTCTCTTCCGCACTTACCACCGTCCATCCAAAAGCGATCTACATCCACCAGGGGCAGCAGTACCACGTCGAGCGCATGGATTTCGACAAGCGCAAAGCCTATGTGAAACCGGTCAATGTGGACTACTTCACGGACGCGATCCGCTATACCCAGGTTCGCGTACTTGAAGTCGCCGAAGAACATACCATTCCTGAAGCAGCGGCTCGGGCGCATGGCGACGTGCTGGTTCGATCGCAGGTGGTCGGTTTCAAGAAGATCAAGTTCTTCACCAACGAGAATGTGGGCTCAGGGAAACTTGAGTTGCCGGAGAACGAGATGCACACCACCTCGTTCTGGATAACGCTGGGGCATAGCTTGCTGGCGCAATTGCCCTTCGCGCTTTTCGAACGCCAGAGCGGCATCTTTGGATTGCTTTACGCGCTGGGGTCGATGGCGACATTGCTGGTGATGTGCGACCGGCGCGACCTCGGTACAGCCGTCGGCGAACGGCCACCGAGTGCGGCCAGCGAGATCAACTGGGAGAACTTCGCAACCGCTCCCGCCAATTCGTCTGAGTTGCAAGAATTCTTTGAACCCAATCTCTACATCTACGATGCCTATCCGGGCGGGATCGGATTCAGCGAGCCCCTATATCAGACTTACCAAACCCTGCTCGAACGCAGTCGTGAACTCATCAGTGCTTGCCCCTGCGAGAACGGATGCCCTTCATGTGTCGGGCCGGCCGGTGATCGAAGCGAAAGAACGAAAGAGGTCGCGCTTCGGATCCTGGAACTGCTGTGCGCCGGGGCGCAGGGATTCGCGCAGAGCATGGAACGGGGGGATTCGGCGTGAACCTGCGCTACGTGCCAGCGGACCGGTTTCGAGGGCTGAAAGCTCTGCGGCGCTCTTCTGCAGCGCTCCGAGAAATGCCCGTTGCCGACTTGCAACCGGTGCTGCTAAACGGTCCGAGCGAGACCTACCCGAAGTTGTGGTCATTCCGGAATGAACCGGAACGGCTGGAACAGATTCTGGGAGCCACGGCAAAGACAAATCAGCACGGAGAGTATCTGTCGCTCCATTGCTGGTCCGGCGAGCCTGCGCAATACACGCGCAATATCCAAGCCCTACGGCTGCTCATACCCGACGCACCGGAGGAGGTTGCGGACCCCGAGCAGTGGCTCTTCCTCGACACGGAAACCACAGGCCTTGCGGGCGGAAGCGGGACGTATGCGTTCCTCGTCGGCATTGCCTGGTGGGAACGTGGAGGGCTTGAGATCGAGCAGTTCTTCATGCGTGAATACCGCGAGGAACGCTCGTTACTGTTTGCGTTAGCGGAGCGATTGGCCGAACGCCCAGTACTGGTCACATTCAACGGCAAGTCCTTTGATTGGCCGCTGCTCGAAACCCGCTACCGCATGAGTCGAAAGATTCCTCTGCCCAGTCCCCGAGCCCATCTGGATTTTCTTCATCCGGCGCGGAACCTGTGGCGTCTGCGGCTTGGGTCGGTGCGGCTGTCAGAACTCGAACGACATGTTTTGAGGTGGGACCGGGGCGCGGACTTGCGTTCCGATCAGATCCCTCGAATCTACCTGGAGTTTGTGCGCGGAGGTGCACCCCAGCGTCTTGTCCCAGTCTTCCACCACAACCGGATGGATCTGCGTGGCCTCGCGGCGCTCTCCGCCCGGATTCTCTCACTGCTCGGCGACGCGGAAACCCAAGGACAAGATGGGCTGGAACTGTTTGGAGTCGCCCGCATCTGCGAGAAAAGGGGCGAGAACACCCGCGCCCGCAGGCTCTACGAGAAATCGATTGCCTCGGTATTGCCAGCGGAAACGAACCGCGCAGCCACGCGTTCGCTTGCTCGGCTCGCCAAACGAGAGGGTGATTTCGCTTTGGCCTGCGACCTTTGGAAAGGGGCATTGGGAAACTCGCGGCAAGGTTATGAGGCTTACGAGCAGCTGGCGATTTACTACGAACATGAGGCTCGCGACTCAGACCAGGCTTTGAAGGTCGTCCGGCAAGCACTTGATGAACTTCGACGCGCCAACCAGACCGGCAATATCGCTCCTGGCGCCTATCGCGAGATCAAGGCGAGATTTGATCATCGAATGACTCGGCTGGAGCGCAAAAGCCAGCGGCCGCTCTTGGACGTGTTAGGCGCAGGACTTGAGGTTCAAGGGTGAATGGGATGGAGGAAGGAAGAAAACGCGTCTTGGGAATCATTGCCGGGATTCTGGTGGCACGTCATCTAAAGACCACGGAAGATCTGTACGACAGTCGGCCGAGTCCACGCACGGAGTCGCTGGTGGCTTCGGCGGTGCAGTGGGCCGAGCGGATCATGAAACGAGTCGACGGCACTTTCGCCAATTCAGCGGATGATAAGAGATGGCCGCGAGCTTAGAAGAGACACTGATTTCAGTGTGGCGCCAAGCCATGGTCGAAGGGGCCAAAACCGTCACCGTGGAAGACCGGGATTTTCCGGTGCGCAGAACGAGCCGATCGAGATTGCGCGAAGTTGATTTTCAATTTCAAGGTCACGCCTTGCGTGGACTCGAGCAAAATCCTGAAACCAGTTCTCGATGGGCGCGATTGGCACGGGAGGGAAAAAAGGTCATGCAGTTTCTCAGCGGACGACGCTACATTGCCGTTGTGGTGGACGGAAGGGTGCAGTTCTATGGGAAAGCGGGGCTGGATGAACTGAAACGCCAAGTGTAGAGGAGGGCACTAGACTAGCCATCTAACAGTAAATTCGTAAAATTGAGTTAACTCCTGGTGAGGTTCTGTGATGAGGAATTCAGTTGTCGAGAGTGCTCCGTAACGGGGACGAGTTCTCAATGCGGTTGCGTTACAGAATGCCGTGCTGTGCGCCGAATGCGATGTGGTCAGCGACAGCCTGCACGACACGTGCCTGGTTTGCGGTAGCCGCTGGCTGTTCAACATAGCCCGCATGTTTGGGGGAAAGCTTCCGCAGGAGCGCGCCAGCTTGATTGCCGAAGAACCGGCAGAAATTACGTCACCAGCCGTGGTGTTGACTTTCCCGAAACCTCACCGACCCCGCAGGAGGGCAACGGTCGGCTCACGACAACTCGTCCTCGACGATAAGGAAATCGATGAAGTTGAACGTGGAATGTTACTCC
>DATDGW010000799.1:0-3579 GCA_036521895.1 Candidatus Sulfotelmatobacter sp.
ACTCTACGACGGGCGCCCTGAAATCATCCTCAACCGCATCAGCCAAATCACGGGGCGCCGCCTTGATCCCTCCGCTCCCCAAGAACTACGACGTCGAGAACCGCGGCCACTACAGTGCCGGGGACCTGCGCCCTGCAAAGAAACCCGCCAAGGTCAAAGCCACACCTTCCCCTACCGCGACCTACGGCAACGATGTTGAGGGCCAGGAACGGCCAGACGAGCGAGTGCTCACACCATACCCTTGCGCAGTTCCTCCAGCGGATACTTCGTGCCGCGCCATTCAATACCGTCGTTCCACAGCGTCAGGAACATCGAGCGCAGCAGAGTGTAGATGAACAACGTTGTGCTCACCGGATGCAGCAGGAAGTAAAACGGCGGTACCGCGGAGCGCCACGACATCCCGATGTAAATCGCAAACATCGAGCCCAGGGCAACCGCATATGGCACCCTCACCCACCCGGGAGCCAGAAACACGCCCAGGAACGGACCGTAGTTCAGAAACGCCAAGCCGAGCGCAGAGATCACCGTGCGCCACCACTGAAACGACAGCACCGCAAAGAAATTCTTGGTTAGGTTGTTGACTATTCCCGTGGCGCCCTTGGCCCAGCGGATCGAAATCAAGTCGCCGCCGAAGACGTTGCGCTGGGCGAAACCCGCCTTCTTCACGACCTTCCCCAGTTTCATGTCGTCGAGCACTTCCATGCGCAGCGCTTCATAGGTTCCAACGGCGTCGTACACACGGCGGCGCACCAGGTTAAACGCACCCACGCCCATGTGATCGTCCGTGCTGGGATCGGCAACTTTCCACGGGCGGTGTCCGAACATGAACATCGTCTGAAAAAAAGCGATCATCATGTATTCGCCCGGCCGCTTCATGATCATCTGCGGAAACAGCACTACGTGATCCGCTGGAACGGACTCTGCGTACGCCAGCGCGCGTCGCAGCGAGTCGGGCTTGAACAAGACGTCGGCATCGGTGAAAAGAAGCCAGTCGCCGGTCGCGTGGTTTGCCGCAGTCCACATGGCATGAGTCTTACCGAGCCAGCCAGCGGGCAGTTCGCGGTGGTGAACGACCCGAAAACTTCGAAATTCCAAGTGCCCCGTTTCTCGCGCCTTGTGCGACAAAGCTTGCGCCGAGCCTGTCGAAGCGTGGGGATGTTCCGCAATCCGTTCCATGATCTCGCCGGTCCGGTCAGTCGACCGATCGTTCACAGCGATCACTTCGTAATTGTCATAGTCGAGCGCAAGCAGCGTATGCAGCGCCTGCTCAATGGTCTCTTCTTCGTTGCGGGCGGGAACAATAATGGAGACCCGGGGATTGCCAGAGGGTAAAGCGGGATTGCGATTCCACTCCGGGCGAGAAACATCGGCCACGCTGGGCATCCCGAGAGCTGCATCCACGATGCGGGAGAACCACGCGAGCGCGAGTATCGTTCCCGCAATCCAGTGAAATTGAACCATCCTGCTAAGTCTTTCCTGCCCCGGCGGAGGCGCCGTCGACTGCAACCGGCGGCGCAAATTTCATGCCATAGAACAGTATCGCAGAGGAAATCGCCATCGCGATGACCGGCAGAATAAAAGCGGCCTGCAGCGATCGCTTGTCGGCCACCCAGCCCATCATCGTTGGCGAAGGCACGTCGCCCAAAATGTGGATGATGAAGATATTGACCGCCAGAGCCGTGGCGCGAATGTGGCCACCCACCGAGTTGATCACCGCGGCATTGAGTGGGGCGGTGTTGAGAAGCAAAAAAAACGCGGCCACCCCAATCGCGGGAATCATGAGCGGCCCTCTGACGAACAACGCAACAATCATGACGGGGACGCCCAGCAGCATGCTCGCCGCCGACACCAGATAGTAGGAACTCTTCATGCGCCGGAGCAAATAGTCTCCCAACCAGCCGCCCGCAAGAGAGGCCAAGATGCCGTTGACGACGATGATGATCCCAAACGCAAAGTTGGCCGCTTCCAGCGTGTATCCGCGCTCGCTGTACAGGAACTTCGGCATCCACACCTGAATTCCGCCGAGAGAAAACGTCATCGCGGCCATGCCTAGCGTCGACGTCAGAAATGCCGGGTTGCGCGCCAGACCCAATATGGTTCCGCGCTCCGGCGTTTCCTTCAGGGAATCGAACTGCCCGCGTTCGGGCTCCTTCAGAAACAGAACCGCCAGCGCCAACACGAAGCCCGGCGCTGCCGCGACATAAAACGGGAAGCGCCATCCGTGGTGGGGAGCGAGATTACCGCCCAACAAGTAACCGGCGGCTGACCCCACCGGGATGGCCAGATAAAATAGCCCCAGAATCCGTCCGCGTATCCTCTCCGCAAAAAGATCGGCGACAAACGTGGGCGCAATCGTGACGAACGTCGCCTCACCCACGCCCACCAGCGTGTGCCGAATCAGCAACTCTGTGTACGTATGCGTCACCGCGGTGAGCAGCGTGAGTCCGCTCCAGAAGAGCGCGCCCAGCACGATGATCAACTTGCGCGAGTAGCGATCCGCGAGCGGCCCTACAAACGGCGCCGCAATCATATAGAACCCTAGAAAAGCGCTCGTCAGATATCCGATCTGGGCGTTGGTTAAGTGAAACTCGTCCTGCACCATCGGCTGCACCGCAAACAGCACGTTGCGATCCACATAATTGAGCAGATTGAGCGCCGTAAGAACAATCAGCGCAGCGCGCGGCTGGAGATCAGTCTGGGCCACAGGTCAGGCGAATATAGCACGGCGGCTAGGCCGCCTGGAGCGTAATAACGATTGACGTTATTAATGGTGTCCGTTATTATTCCATTGTGATCAGAACTTTCGCCAACCAACAAACGGCGGAAATCTGGAGAACCGGCAAAACCCGGGGATCGCCCCCGGCGGGAGTCTCGAAACGGAAACTAGCGATGCTCGATGCAGCTGCAGCCTTGGATGACCTTAAATCTCCCCCCGGAAACGGGTTGGAGAAGCGGCGCGGCGACCGCCAAGGACAGTACCGTATTCGGATCAATGACCAATATCGAATCTGCTTCGTATGCCGCGGCCACGATGCGTTCGAGGTCGAAATCACGGACTAATCACTAGCGTTTGGAGGCATGGTAGTTCCAGGCACATGAGGTTACCCTATGGGACACGAAGAGATTCAAAGGAAAGGCGCGCCGCACTGGAGAGTTCACCCCGGTGCAATATTGCGGGAAGAGTTTCTCAAACCGCTCGGTATCTCGGCTTACGCACTGGCGAAGCGCCTTCACGTTCCCGCGCCTCGGGTCAACGACATCGTACTTGAGCGTCGTGGCGTCAGCGCCGATACCGCGGTTCGGCTCTCGCGCTTCTTCGGAACGACGGAACAGTTCTGGCTGAACCTGCAAGGTGCTTACGACGTCAGCCGGGTGATGGCCGAACAAGCCGCAGAGATTGAGCGCATTCAGCCGCGAGCCGCCTCCGCATCCCGCTGACCGGACGGACGCATCACCCTGAATTCCGCCCCTTGGGCCGCGGCCACGTCGCCACAATCGTCGTCGAAATCCCGCCTCGTGGACGGAACTCCCCTCTCACCTCCGCCCACACTGGTTTCGCCCACTTCACGACGTCTTCCA
>DATDGW010000800.1:0-3798 GCA_036521895.1 Candidatus Sulfotelmatobacter sp.
CAGATTCTTGTAGAGGACGGGATATTCAAAACGATCCGGATGAAGATGCCCATCAAAGGCGTTGGGAATGCCGACGTATTCGCCGTTCGGTCCCTTCTCATCGTAGGTATATTTGCCGACATTGCAGACCAGAAGGTCGAGCAGGCCGTCGTTGTCGTAGTCAAAAAAGAATGCTCCCGAAGAGTGAGCGATAAGGCTGAGACCTGCTTCCTGGGTGATATCTCTGAAATGTCCATGGCCGTCGTTCTCGAACAATGCATTTCCGCCGCGAACTGTCGTGACGAAGAGATCCTGGTCGCCGTCGTTGTCGATATCGGCGAAGGCGGCTGCCACGCTGATACGGCCAGCCAGTGCGACGCCTGCTTCCTGCGTGATGTTCCTAAACTTTCCGCCGCCAAGGTTTTTCCAGAGTTCATTTCCGCCAACTTGATTCACAAAGTAGATGTCGTACAGACCATCGCCGTCGACATCCGCAACCGCGACCGCGCTGCCGTGATCGTAGTGCCCCATCCGCATGTGTTTGGTGACGTCGTCAACGGCATGATGGCTGAATGTGATCCCGCTTTCCTTCAACTTGTCGGAGAATTGAAATTGGTAAAACACCCTGAACTGCTTGGCGGCTTCCATCTGGGCTTTCTTCCGGCCCGGAAGAGAATCCTTGCCCATGTCGTCTTGCGGATAGCGGGGGCGGATTCCAGAATCGGTCGCGAGCCCGGCCAAGGCGAGGATCACGAGCGGGAGCAACTTCTGGGCAAGGCTGAGCAAACGATTTCTCCTCGAGCTGATGTCGATCTCCTGACAGGAGATTGTACTGTAGCCCATTTGCAACCCAAATGAGAAAATTGGCTTGAAAGCGATGGCGCGGATGCACGAAGATACCAGTGGCGATGCAGTGTCTCGACACGGGGAAACATAATCTAGCGCTCCAGCGTCGGGTGAAGGGAGCGATAATGTCGGGTATGCGTTTCCCCGCGAGGCGTGTGGTTCTTCTTGCGACCTTTGCGATTTGCTCCGTCGTCGCCGCTCAGACCGCGGCGGAGCGGGTCGGCCCCATTACGTCTGCGTTGCGGGCAGGGCAATTCGACAAGGCACTGCAATTGTTGCAACCCGAGCTGCAACGGAGCCCCAAGAACCCCCAATTGTGGACCTTCCGAGGCATTGCCCTTTCTGGCAAAGGGGATAAGAAGGAGGCGCTCAACGCGTTTCGCCACGCGCTGGAGAATTCGCCGGATTATCTACCGGCGCTGGAAGGGGCGGCGCAGATCGAGTACGAGAACGGAGGGGCAGACGCGGTGGCACTGTTGCAACGAATCCTGTATTTGCGTCCGAACGATCCCACTAGCCACGCCATGTTAGCTGTATTGGCGTACCGCCGCGGCGACTGTGCCGCCGCGCTGCCTCACTTTGAGCAAAGCGGTTCGCTGGCGGAATCTCAACCGGGAGCATTGCAGGAGTTCGGCGCTTGCCTGGTGCGGCTGAAGGAGACCGAGAAAGCAATTCTCGTCTTTCGTCGGGCGCTGGCGCAGTCGAACTCGGATGCCGGTCTTCGCTGTCAGCTCGCGTCCGTCCAGATCATGGCACAGCATGCCAAGGATGCTCTCGACACCTTGCAGCCTTTGCTGCAACAAAACGCTACCGATCCTAATGTCCTCGACCTAGCGGCCTCCGCCTACGAGGCGGATGGAAATACACCGGAGGCGGTCCGCCTTCTCCGAGAAGCAATCGTGGCGGATCCCCACAACGTCAATCTCTACCTCGATTTCGCTGACATTGCTCTCAACCATCAGTCGTTTCTGGTCGGCGTGGATATGATCAACGCTGGACTTAGCGCGGAGCCGAGGGCGGCGGCACTGTATGTAGCGCGTGGCGTGCTCTACGTGCAGCTTGCTCAATATGACAAAGCCGAAGCGGATTTCGAGAAGGCCGACGAACTTGATCCCCGGCAGTCCCTGGGTTCGGCTGCGGAGGGGTTGGCAGCCGTGCAGGAGAACGATCCCGAGCGCGCGCTGGCCACAGTACGAGCAAAATTGGTCAAGAGGCCCAACGATCCATTCCTGCTTTATTTGCAAGCGGACATCTTGACGCAACGTGGCTCCGATCCGAGAAGTTTAGAATTTCGCGAAGCCGTGGAGTCGGCAAAAAAAGCCATTGCCCTCCGCCCCGGGTTAGCAGCCGCTCATGACGTGCTGGCGAAGCTTTACCTGCAGGCGGGACAGAATGACGCGGCGATCCTGCAGTGCCGCAAGGCTTTGAGCAGCGATCCCAAGGACCAAACAGCCCTGTATCACTTAATCCAGGCGCTGCGCAAGAGTGGACGAACGAAGGACATTCCGGAGTTGTTGAAACGGTTGGCCGACCTCCGGATCGAAGGCACCAAGGAAGAAGCCGAACACAATCGTTACAAGTTAGTCGA
Source organism: Candidatus Sulfotelmatobacter sp. (assembly GCA_036521895.1). Classification (GTDB taxonomy): domain Bacteria; phylum Acidobacteriota; class Terriglobia; order Terriglobales; family Acidobacteriaceae; genus Sulfotelmatobacter. Next base: position 2,414 of record DATDGW010000800.1, read on the forward strand.
AGACAAAACCCCGTCCATGGAGAAACATAGCCTTGACCGTTAGCCGCCGCGATTTTGTGCGACTCTCCCTTGGTTCCGCGGCCTTCATGGCGGCACGACAACTCCCAGCCCAGGGAGTGGCTGCGCACACCGTCAAACCACTGCCCCGGCCTGCGCCATCCGGGCGTCCCTTCTATGCGCACTTCGTCGATGTCGCGGCAACTGCGGGGCTGCGCGCGCCCGTGATATACGGCGGGGCCGAAAGCAAGAAGTACATTTTGGAAGCTACCGGTTGTGGATGCGCCTTCATCGACTACGACAACGACGGCTGGATGGATGTTTTCTTGTTGTCGGGCACGCGTTTGGACGGAGATCCGCCTGGCGCGACGAATCGCCTCTACAAAAACAACCGCGACGGAACTTTTACAGATGTGACGGAGAAGGCTGGCCTGAAGGCGGTCGGTTGGGCCTCTGGCGTCTGCATCGGCGACTACAACAACGATGGATTCGAGGACATTTTCTGCACCTATTTTGGGCAGAATCGTCTCTATCGCAACAACGGGGATGGAACGTTTACTGATACGACCAAGGCCGCCGGTCTTTGGAACGAGCAACCACGCTGGGGCGCGGGATGCAGTTTTCTAGACTACAACCGGGATGGACATCTCGATTTGTTTGTTTCCAACTACGTGCGGTTCTCTTTCGAGCACGCACCCGTGCCAGGCGAGAACGTGAATTGCAATTGGAAGGGTGTCCCCGTGGAGTGCGGGCCGCGGGGCTTGCCCACGGGTAAACATTCGCTGTACTGCAACCACGGTGACGGTACGTTCACGGACGTGAGCCAGGAGGCCGGGATTGCGAATGCAACCGGTTGTTACGGAATGACGGTGGTCGCCGCGGATCTCGACGAGGATGGCTGGCCGGACATTTTTGTCGCCTGCGATTCCACCCCGAGTTTGCTGTTCATGAACAACCATAACGGAACGTTCCGTGAAGAGGGTGTCCTGCGCGGAGTAGCGCTCAGCGATGACGGCATGGAGCAAGCCGGAATGGGCGTGGGGGTGGGCGATTACGATCTGGACGGCCACTTGGATCTGTTTAAGACCCACTTCGCCGAGGATGCTAATGGCCTTTATCACAATGACGGCAAGGGGAATTTCGACGACTTGACCCGGTCCTCGCGGGTTGCCGTCGATACTCGCTACATCTGTTGGGGGGCCGGTATGGTCGATCTCGACAACGACGGCTATCCGGATCTTTTCGTGAGCACCGGCAACGTGTATCCCGAAGTTGAGCGCAAGTTGCCGCAATATCCCAGCAAGTCGCCACGCGCGGTGTTTCGAAATCTGGGCAACCGCACCTTCGAAGAATTGGGCAAAGAGGCCGGCCCGGGTGTGACCGACCCG
>DATDGW010000801.1:0-1697 GCA_036521895.1 Candidatus Sulfotelmatobacter sp.
GTACCGGACTTCCGCACAGCTGCTCGCGGACCTGACCGCCTCACTGGCCGATAAAACCCTTCCGGCCAAGTTGCGCCGCTATGCCAGCCCGGACCTTTTGGTCATCGACGAGTTCGGGTTCGACAGAATCGAGCGCACCGAATGTCCTCAGGCTGCTCATCTTCTCTATAAGATCATCGCGTCACGAAATCAAAAGCGCTCCACGGCACTGGTCACCAACGTGGACTTCGACAAGTGGGGAGAGTATCTCTCGGATGGCCCTCTAGCAATGGCCTTTCTGGACCGGCTGGTCGAGGGAGCCATCATCCTGAAGGTCAAAGGCAAGTCTTACCGCGCCCCGCAGGTCAAGCCTTTAGAGGACAACCCGTCCTGATCCCACGTTCACCTCCTGGCGCCGCGACTGCCGCCAGCCATGGCGTAACCACCCTACTGGCGCCCTTCTGCCCGCCAAAATGGCGCACTTCTTCGCCGCCCCTGGCAGCTCTGGGGCGTCTTTCGCCAGGGCTAAATGCGTGCGCGACTTCTCGAGTACTGAAAATAGCTTCGCAGAATCCGCCGCAGCGACGTCTCGTTCCGGGATTGTCAAATTGGGCAGTGACTTGAAATGCTGGTTGCATGAAGAACGATCGGTCTAGCTATTCCGGTCATCGTTTCCCTCCAGAGATCATCAGCTATGCCGTGTGGCTTTACCATCGTTTCTGCCTGAGCTTCCGAGATGTCGAGGATCTTCTCGCCGAACGCGGAATCATAGTCTCTTATGAAGCGATTCGGCTGTGGTGTCAGAAGTTTGGTCGGGACTATGCCCGAAAACTGAAGCGGCGTCAGGGCCGTCTCGGCGATATGTGGCACTTGGACGAGGTCTTCATTCGAATCAACGGCCAACCACAGTATCTATGGCGCGCGGTGGATCAAGACGGCGACGTGATCGACATCCTGGTTCAACCGCACCGCGATCCGCGCGCTGCGGAACGATTCTTTCGAAGACTGCTGCGCGGCCAGGGACAAGAACCACTTCGTATCATTACGGACAAACTAAGAAGCTATTCGGCCGCCCTGCGAACGGTCCTGTGCGACGTGGTTCACAACACCGAACGTTACGCCAACAATCGTGCCGAAGCCTCGCATCAACCGACCCGCCAAAGGGAGCGGCAGATGCGCCGATTCAAGTCTGCCGGCCAGGCCCAACGGTTTCTCTTCCTCCATGCTGTCGTTCAGAATCTTTTTCGAGTTGGACGCCATTTGCTGAGATCTACGAATCAGCGACTCTTGCGATCGCGATCCTTCGAGGTCTGGCGGACAGTGACAGCGGCCTGAGGGGACTCCGCGACAAACGACCATTACCAACCAAAACGACCCTTTCCCGCATAACTTGACAATGCCCTCGCGAGGGCTGGGTGGACACTCCGGGCGGGACTCTTGCTAATGCCTCCATTTGCCTAAAGATAACTTAACACCCGTGAGAACTTCCGCGCTATTATTCCGCCGAAAGTATTCATTGGAAGTTTGCAGTGCCCAAGTCCGTTAACCTTTCTATAAAGACACAAAACTCGCTTGTAAGAGCAGGTGATCCATATAACCTCGATGGGGCAGCATTTTCCCCCGCGTATGCACTCCACCTCCGACAGCGTCCTGCACTCTGATATCAGCCTTGAATGGCGTGGGGAATTTACGGCTGCCGAACAAACGCATGTTCGCCA
>DATDGW010000802.1:0-3680 GCA_036521895.1 Candidatus Sulfotelmatobacter sp.
AATATTGGGCCGGGAGCGCGCGGCGGGCTTCTTCGGTCGCGAGGCTTTGCTCGGGGACGGCGAGAAGCAAAGGCCACTTCCCTTTCGGGCGGATACACGCCACTTGGGCATCTGACGGTCCCGCCATGCGCGCCACCGTGAGGCCACCCATCCAGCAAGCGGATGCGTTGTCGGCGTGATGCTCGCGACGCGATGCTTCGCCGACGATCTGCGCGTCCGACCAACGCAAGCGGCCGAAGCGCACGGCGAGGGCAATCCCAGCCAGCCGGGCGGCCGCGGATGAGCCGCAGCCTTTGCCGATGGGAATGTCGTTCGCGATACGCAACCAGAGCGGCGTGACTCCGCGGCCCGCGGCTTGCAGCACCTCGCGGTAGGTGTTCAGGATGAGATGGTCTTCGAGCATTTCGCAGATCTCGCGGTCACGGCCTGTTGCGACGATGGAGAATTGATCGGCTGCTTGGGCCTCGATCTTGATGTAGAAATCCATGGCGAGAGCGGCAGCATCAAAGGCGGGGCCGAGATTGGCGGAGGTCGCCGCGAGAGCGAGGCGGAACGACTTGCGATTTTTTTTCTTGGAGGGCATGGTCGGAGGTTAAGACTTCTCGGCTTGCTCCAGTGTGCGCATCACCGCTTCGAGCGTGGCATCCAAGACGATGGGTGGACGACGCAATGGCTTCAGCGTGGCGCCGGGTTCCTCGTCCGGAGTGCCTTGAAACAATTCGCCTCGGTGAAAGTTGATCGTGAAGTCCGGATCCTTCAACAGGTTCCCGGTCAGCACCAGCACCACGCTCTCATCCGGGGTCACAAAGCGTTGTTTCACCAATTTCTTCAACCCCGCAAGCGTAACCGCCGACGCCGGTTCGCACCCAATGCCTTCCGCGCCGATCTCGGCCTTGGCCTGCGCGATCTCAACTTCCGTGACTTGCTCGCAGGCTCCCTCCGTGGCTGCCAGAACGTGCACCGCCTTCTTCCAGGAAGCGGGATTGCCGATGCGAATCGCAGTGGCTCGAGTCTCTGCTTGCACGTTGAGCAGTTTCTTGCCGCTGGCCTCGCGCATGGTTCGCACCAGCGCGTTCGCACCTTCGGCCTGAATGACGGACAACTTGGGCAAGCGCGAAATCAGCCCCAGATCACGCATTTCCACGAGCGCCTTGCCAATCGCGGAACTGTTCCCCAAATTGCCGCCGGGGACGATGATATGGTCCGGCGCTTGCCAGTCGAGTTGCTCGAGCAGCTCCAGCGCGAGCGTCTTCTGGCCCTCGAGCCGAAAAGGATTAATCGAATTGAGCTGATACACGGGGGCACGCAGAACCAGTTCCTGCAGCAGGCGCAGACAACCGTCGAAGTCGGTGCGCAACTGGCAGGTGACGGCTCCGTAGTCGAGCGCCTGAGAAAGTTTGCTCCAGGAAATCTTTCCATCGGGCACGAGCACCAGGCTGCGCATGCCTCCACGAGCGGCATAGGCTGCCATGGATGCGGAGGTGTTGCCGGTGGAAGCGCAGGCCACCCAGCGGAATCCGGCCAGACGCGCAAACGTGGCGGCGACCGTCATGCCGGCGTCTTTGAACGAGCCGGTGGGATTCATCCCCTGATGCTTCGCGAACAGGCCCGGCACCCCGGTGATCCGCGCGCATTGCGGCAGTGCGTAGAGCGGAGTGTTGCCTTCGCGCAGCGTGATGGCCTGGTCGTCATTCTCAAGCCCAGGCAGCACGTCGCGGAAACGCCAGACCCCACTGAGATCGACGGCCGAGTGAGAGAGTCGCCGCTGGCGCCATTTCGATTTCAATTCGCGCCCTACGCCCTCTGATTCCTTCCAATGCGGGTACGTGATCTCCAACAGATCGCCGCAATGGGCACAGCGAAAATCCTGGCGGGCCTTGTCGCTCAGGTCGCCGCAGGCAATGCATCGGAAGCGGAAGTCCTTTTGACGCACGCCCGGCGTAGAAGTGGAGGTAGAAGGCATGGGCCCGAGCTATTTTTTCCCCCGGAGATACTGGTCGGTCTTGTTGATCCAATCGGCGCGGGGCGGATTGAAGACATCGAGATCGACTGTATCCTCGAGCGCCTGGGCCTTGTGCGGCATGTGCGCGGGAATGCAGAGGACTTCGCCGGCGTGCACCACGATCTCTTTGCCGTCAATCCAGAACTTGAGCGCACCGTCGAGGATGTACGTGAGTTGTTCGTTGTGGTGGCTGTGCTCGGGGACGATGCATCCCTTCTTCAGCAGCACGCGGGCCAGCATGATTTCCTGGCCGACTACGAATTGCCGCTGCAGTAGCGGGTTGAGATCTTCAAGCGGGATCGTGTGCCAGGGGATGTATTGCAGCGCGGCCGTGCCGGCAGCGTGTTTGCTGACGGCGCGTTTGGCGCGAGCGTGTTGCGTGATCTTCGTCTTCGGACGAGCTGTCGATTTTGATTTTGTTTTCGCCATGAGGTTCTCTACAGTTTGGACGGTGTTCGTTTTCGCGATTTCAGTGCACGCGTCCGTCGTAAAGCTTCACCGCGGTATCGTGCAGGTAGGCGTGTGCCAGTTCCAGAGCCCGCGCTTCGGTGATTTCGTTTTCCGAAATCATCTCGGCCAGAGCCGCAGCTAGAGCACTGCGAGATGACTGCACCCCGAGCCAGTAGCTCTCTTCCGCCCCCAGCACTTGATTGTAAGGGAAACAGTCGGTGCCGAAAGTGATCTTGTCGGGAAAAGTTTCGAGCCACATTTTCAGCGTCTCTTTGAATGCCGAAGGAAACTGCGCCAGTTCTCCGAACGAAGAATCCAGGTAGACGTTCTTCATGGCGGCAAGCCAGACGGCTTCGCGCTCCAGCGGATAGCCGCCGTGGATCATCACGAAAGTGGTCGAAGCATAGCGCGGGTCGCGCAACACGCTTTCCAGATTCATGACGTTGCTCTGCGACAGGTTGAAATAGTCGCCGATGCCGATCGCCGTGTGAATATGCACCGGCAGGTGCAAGCGGCCACCTTCCGTGACGAGATAGCGAAAGATGTAATCCTGGAACGTGCGGTAGTCGCGTTCGCCAGGAATCCCGCCGGTGACGTAGCGCTGGTAAATATCTTCAACCTGCGCGCGCGAGGGATCGCCGAACGTCGTGGGCCGGAAATAGGCCACTTCAAACTTCATCGCGATGCCGCCTCGTTTCGAATTGTCTTCCAGCACCTGGCTGATGAACTTGAGGTAATCGGCGAACGCCGCGGGAAGTTTGCTGGCGTTCTCCTGCTGCATCCAGCGGTGCAACATCTTTTCCTGCAGGGGAATGTAGACGCCCTCATCCGGATTGCGCGCCGCTTCGCGCTCGTTGTTGAAAGGCCACATGAACGCGTCGCCGAAGAACACCCACGGAAAACGTTTGGGATCGAGATAGTCGGGCATCATGGCCCGGTTCGCCACCGAACTCTCAATGTTGATCTTGTCCAGAATCGAGTTGAAGTAAGCGGTGCCTTTCAGTTGCTGCTTTAGCTGGGTTTTCTTATCGAGCAACCACTTCGTGTGCTCGGGAGAAAGATCGCTGTATGGGTATCCGAACAAAGCCTTTGCGGCGACCGCCAGTTCCGGGTTATCGTCACGCGTGCGCAGCGCCTCGCTGGAATTCGGCGGAGCAGCCATGGCGTCGACGTCTGGGTCGTCGGCGTATCCCGGATGGGCGTGATGATCGAATGCCGGGATCTTCTC
>DATDGW010000803.1:0-3154 GCA_036521895.1 Candidatus Sulfotelmatobacter sp.
CTTCGCCAATCTGCTGGACCACAGCATTGGCTTCCGGCTTCAGCGCGACCACGTGATCGATCGGCAGCAGGAATTTCAGATTTCGCTTCTTCGCCTCCGCCAGCAACTTCCTGGCAAGGTCGACTTTGTCGGCTTCGAGCAGCGACTTCCCGATCTCGTGTCCCTGCGCCTTGAGGAACGTATACGCCATGCCGCCGCCGATGATCAGCACCTGTACCTTGTTCATCAGGTTCTCGATGACGCCGATCTTGTCGCTGACCTTGGCGCCGCCGAGAATCGCGACGAACGGTTCCTCGGGGTGCTCCAGTGCTTTGCCCAGATACTTCAACTCTTTTTCCATGAGCAACCCGGCGGCGGATTGCTTTACGAACTTAGTCATCCCGACGGTCGACGCGTGCGCCCGATGAGCGGTGCCGAAGGCGTCGTTGACGTAGTACTCCGCCAGGTTCGCCAGTTGCCGGGCGAACTTCTCGTCGTTGGCTTCCTCCTCAGCATGAAAGCGCAGGTTCTCGAGCAGGAGCGTCTGACCCTTCTCCAGTTGAGTCGCGACTTCCTCGGCCTCGGGCCCGACACACTCAGGACAGAAGCCGACGTTTTCGCCGCGCGCCAGTTCTTTGTCGAGCAGCATGCGCAGCCGCTCAGCCACCGGCTTCAGGCTCATCTTCAGGTTGGGTCTGCCCTTGGGGCGTCCAAGGTGCGAGGCCAGGATCAGGCGCGCTCCGTGGCGCAGCGCGTATTCGATGGTGGGGAGCGTTTCGCGGATGCGGGTGTCGTCCATGACGCGCCCGTCTTCGAGCGGCACGTTGAAGTCGACGCGCATAAAAATCCGGTTCCCATTGAGTGGCAGATCACGAATGGAAAGCTTGGACATGGCTGGTCGTCCTTTTTGAAGTTGGAGAGTAGCGGCGCCGTTCCGACGGCTGTCCCATCGCCCGCCTCAGGGCAGGCTGCGAGGGCGTCTCGCCCCTCACGTGCGAGGCCAAGATGCCACTCGCGACAGCCGGCAAGATGCCGGCGCTACCAGTTCTTACAGGCCCTTGCTGGCGATGTAGTTGATCAGGTCGCGTACGCGGCAGGAGTATCCCCACTCGTTGTCATACCAGGAGATCACCTTTACGCAGTTGCCGCCGACCACCAGCGTCATCGGTGCATCGACAATCGAAGAACGCGGGTCGCCTTTGAAGTCCGACGACACCAGTTCGTGCTCTTCGTAGCCCAGATATCCCTTCAACGGACCGGACTCGGTCGCCTTCTTCAGCACCGCGTTTACTTCTTCCTTGGTCGTCTTTTTCTCGACCCATGCCACGAAGTCGACTACCGAGACGTTGGGGGTCGGAACGCGCATCGAGAATCCGTCGATCTTGCCGCCAAGCTCCGGAATCACCAGCTTCAACGCCTTGGCGGCGCCAGTCGTGGTCGGAATCATCGACAATGCCGCAGCGCGCGCACGCCGCAAGTCCTTGTGCGGAAAGTCGAGAATGACCTGGTCGTTAGTGTAGGAGTGAATGGTCGTCATGGTGCCGCTGACGATCTTGAATTCGTCCTGGATCACCTTGGCGACAGGAGCCAGGCAATTCGTCGTGCAGGAGGCGTTCGAAATGACGTGATGCTTCGAACCATCATATTTCTCATGGTTCACGCCCAGCACCAGCGTGATGTCTTCATTCTTGGCCGGAGCCGAAATGATGACCTTCTTCACCGGCCCGCGCATGTGCTTTTTGGCGTCGTTGGCATCGGTGAAGCGTCCGGTCGACTCGATCACGACCTGCGCGCCCACGGACTCCCAGGGCAGCGCGGCCGGGTCTTTTTCCTTGAAAACTTTGATGGTCTTGCCGTCGACGGTAATGCTGTCGGCGGCGGCCGAAACGTGGTTCGGAAGATTGCCAAGAACCGAGTCATACTTCAGAAGATGGGCCAGCGTTTTGGGGTCCGTCAGGTCGTTGACCGCGACGAAGTCCAGGTTTGGATCTTTCAGCGAAGCGCGCAAAACGTTGCGGCCGATTCTTCCAAAGCCATTGATGCCAACTTTGATTGCCATGTTTCCTCCGTTAGATTTATGAAGGCGCGATCAGGTTTGGTTGACGGTTGAGTTGTAAACCAATGATGTTAGCAGGGAAGGGGAAGCGGCGTAAACGTTGCCGGGATTACTTTTGGGTAATGTCAGTTCCAATCACGGAATCGAGTGCGCGGAATCGCCATAGTGCCGCCGGATATGCGTATGCGAAGGAGGCATCGTGATCGATCTCTCAGGAATGAAGCGAGTCGAAGTTGACGCCGACAAACGCATAGCCCGTGCCGAAACAGGTTCGCTGGTGCGATGCCCAGTGCCTTTCCGTCGCGCCATGGAGTGGCAGTACGGGCAAGTTGGCAGCCCCTCCATCACGACTTGTTCTCGGTGCCAGAGATATAGCGCGCCACTTGATTTTAGGAAACACGGAATCCGGCAGAAGCTTGATCACTTCACGCTCGGCCTGGTCCGGCGGTGTTGGAATGAGTGAAACGTCGCGATAGAAGATGGGTGCGCCCACGGGATCGGTGGAAGTCTGAATCTTGACTTGGCCCTGCGCGGCTCGCCTGCGTTCGCGCTGCCCAAGCCAGTAAAGGTTACGGTGGCGGGGCCCTTTACCGAATGTTTCTTGATTTCCGCCCACGCCTTCGGATCTGGCTTCCAGCTGTTCGCCTCTCGTTGCTCGGGTGAGAGAGTCTGCGGCACGTAGCCGACCAGGCTCGTGTCGAGCTCCCCGTGCTTCATCTTCTCGCCCTGCGACCAGAACGGTAGGGGATGTGTGCGATCCGCGAACGTGAAGTCAATCCGCCATGCGGTCGCGGCAGGTTCGGTGTCGCGCCACTGAAACGCGGGCGCAACACTGTCGGGTGGAAACAGAGAGCCTTCCAACGGATAGTCAACGACTATCGGACTGGTAGACGGTGTTGGGCCCCTGGCACGCAGCCCGACCGCCAGCACTGCGACCGTACAGACCACTAGTGGAGTGTATCATAAATAGCTTTACATACTTTACAGCAATTGCTATGCTCTCGCATATGCCGAACACGAGCTTGGCGATCAATTTGCAAGCGGCGGAACGCGCGCAGCTGGAACAATGGGAATCCGCCGACGGTACTCCACAACAGGTTGCCCTGCGCTGCCGGATTA
>DATDGW010000804.1:0-7792 GCA_036521895.1 Candidatus Sulfotelmatobacter sp.
ACTCAGATGCGGCAGGGCAGAGCTTGCGTGCCGCCGCACCGCGATTAACTCCGCAGTAATTGCGACGGCAATCTCCTCGGGTGTAATCGCTCCAATATCGAGCCCAACAGGAGCATGAACTCGATCGAACAGATGTGCGGGCACACCCTCGTTCTGCAGGGTCTTGAAGATTTCGATGACCTTGCGCTTGGAGCCGATCATCCCCACGTAGCGCGCCCGCGTCTGCACCGCCCATCGCAGAATGCGCATGTCGTCGCGGTGCCCGCGGGTCACAATCACAATGTAGGAAGACTCGTTCGGGTCTAGCTTCTGCATCGCCTCGTCAAAGTCGAGCGCATGGACTTCGTGGGCGGCAGGGAATCGCTGCTTGCTGGCGTATGAGGACCGGTCGTCGGTCACGGTCACATCAAATCCAGCGTTCGCGGCGGTCTGACAAAGGTTGAAGGATACGTGACCTGCGCCAAATATGTAAAGTAATGCTGGAGGTAGCACCGGCTCCACGAAAACCTGCAGTGTCCCGCCGCAGACCAAGCCTGTGTCGTACTTCGGATCCTGGTTCAAGTCGAACTGTAAGGTTCGCGGCTTCTCCGATTCCATCACTTCGCGCGCCGCCTGCCAGACGTCGGCCTCCACGCATCCCCCGCCAATCGTGCCCACAATCGAGCCGTCATCGCGCACCAGCATCTTCGCGGTTTTGAACGACGGAATCGACCCGCGCACGTTGACGATGGTAGCCACGGCCCCGCGGCGTCCACTGCGGCGAAGCTCGACGATCTGTTCGTAGATGTCCATGCGGTGACTGCCTGATGATTATCAGTCGGTTAACAAAGGGAGTCAAACGGTCAGTGTGTGTTGCACATCATAGTCTCTTGGAGTCATCCAGAGGGGAGCCGTTCTTCGGGCGGAGGAAAGGATCTCGCGCGGACTAAGGACGCTCCCGCCCTGGCAGGGGTTTGTGTTAGCGTCGTTTTGGCAGAGGAACCTCCCATGAAAGCCGTCCGCATTCATCAATTCGGTGGTCCCGAAGTCCTGACGTACGAAGACATCCATGACCCGCAACCGCGCAAAGATCAAGTGCTCGTGCGGATCAAGGCTTGCTCGCTCAATCACCTCGATGTCTGGGTTCGCAAAGGACTGCCGGGCGTGAGACTGCCGCATATCCTCGGCAGCGATATCGCGGGTGAGATCGCAGAAATCGGCGAATACGTCACGGGATTCTCAGTTGGCCAGCGCGTCATAGTCGCTCCCATGCACTTTTGCGGACACTGTGTGAAGTGCCTCGCGGGCCTGCAAAACCACTGCCGCGAGTTCACGGTCCTTGGCAACGCCGTCGACGGCGGCAACTGCGAGTTGATCGCCGTGCCGTGGGCGAATGTCATCCCGATTCCCGACTCGCTCGATTTCAGTCAGGCAGCCAGTGTCCCGTTGGTGTTTGTGACCGCGTGGCACATGCTGGTGGGCCTAGCCGCGGTGCGCCCCGGGCAAACCGTACTGGTGCTTGGCGCAAGTTCAGGAGTTGGCATCGCTGCCATCCAGATCGCCAAGTTGTTTCTCTGCCGCGTCATTACTACCGCAGGCGACGAAGCGAAGCTCGAAAAGGGACGCGCGCTCGGCGCTGATTACGGCATCAATCACTACCAGCAGAAGATTTCCGACGAGGTCCGCAAGATCACAAACAAAGAAGGCGTCGACATCGTGATCGAACACGTGGGCCTCGCCACCTGGGACGAAAGCGTGCGATCGCTCAAAAGCGGCGGCAAACTGGTTACCTGCGGCGCGACCACCGGCCCCGCCGTCGGCCTCGACCTGCGCCATCTTTTCGCGCGCCAGTTGACCCTGCTCGGTTCCTACATGGGCACCATGGGAGAGCTAAACGAAGTCCTGGGCCACGTATTCGCCGGTCGGCTCAAGCCCGTATTGGATCGGACATTTCAGCTCAGCGACTTGCGTTCGGCTCACGAGTATCTGGAAAAAAGCCAGATGTTCGGCAAAGTGGTCGTGCACCCGTAAGGATTGTCCACAAGGAGGTCCGCCTTCGTGCTCTCTCTGTGTCCTCTGTGGTTTAGAATAGTTGCATGGCCCGCGAACTGAACTTCGGACCCTACGTCGACATCGAAAACGGCACCAAGACGGTCAGAGACCTCACCTTCGGCAATCCCACGCCTGAAGGCCTGATCCTGACCACCATGGATTCCGCCGTCAACTGGATGCGCAAGAGTTCTATCTGGCCCATGACATTCGGCCTCGCCTGCTGCGCCATTGAAATGATGTCGATGGGCGCCTCGCGCTTTGATATCGCCCGCTTCGGAGCGGAAGTTTTCCGGCCGTCGCCGCGGCAGAGCGATCTGATGATCATCGCCGGCCGCGTCTCGAACAAGATGGCGCCGGTGATCCGCCAGCTCTGGGAGCAGATGCCCGAGCCCAAGTGGGTCATGTCGATGGGCGCCTGCGCAACTTCGGGTGGCGTGTTCCAGAACTACGCGCTGGTCCAGAGCGTCAACCAGGTCATTCCCGTCGACGTGTACGTCCCCGGCTGCCCTCCGCGCCCTGAGCAGCTCATCTACGCCATCACGCTGCTGCAGGAAAAAATCCAGAAAGAGCGTGGCACCATCAAGAAGGCCCTAAATCTGGCTTAGCCGCGCCTTCGATCCCGCCCCTTACGCAACCGGCAACGAGCCGCGGCCGCGCTTCGACCGTTTTGAATCGGCTGAACCGGATTAAATCCCAAAGGAATTGTTCGCTTGTTGAGTGGCGGCATGGAAGAGCCGCCTAGAAAGTCTAACCTCAAGCTGATCGCCATGGGCGCGGCGACAGGTCTCGCCTATGGCCTCGCCGTCCGCTACGGCGCGAAAGTCCCCCCAACCATAGCATCGTTGCGGTCATGACCTTCAGCTTCATACTGCTGCTTCCCTTCGCCATGGGGTTCATCACAATTTATGCAATTGAACGGCATCGCGCCCAGCCTGTTTGGATGTGGTTTCTTTTCCCCTGGGTCACCATAGCCGCCGCCGAAGTTGCGATGATGGCCGTTTTGTGGGAGGGCATGATCTGCATCGTGATGTTCACGCCCATCGCCTTGACAGCATCAACTCTTGGCGGAGTCGCAGCCGGTCTGATCATGTCATGCGTTTCAACCGTTCGCGCCCTTCGAAAGGCGCGACGCTGGCTTGTGTCATATGCCTGCCCATGTTGCTAGCCCCATCGCGCCTCGATTTCTTTCGCAGCAGGAATCGCGCAGGGTCGAGAACATCATCGAAATTCAGGCACCTCCTGCCACCGTCTGGCGCAACCTCGAGCGAGTTCCGCGAATCGCCACCAGCGAACTTCAGCCCTCACGGAGTCACTCCATCGGTTTTCCCGAATCCAGTTGAAGCAACGCTCTCCGCCGAAGGGATCGGCGGAATCCGCCATGCGACATTTCAGGGCGGCGTGCTATTTATCGAAGCCATCGATGTCTGGGACCCGGAACGACGCCTCGGTTTCTCCATCCGCGCACAGGCGGATCAGATTCCCCCAACTACCTGCGATGAACATGTCACAGTGGGAGGACAATTCTTCGACGTGCTGCATGGCGAGTACATGCTGGAACCTCTTTCGCACGGAACAACGCGCCTCCATCTGACGAGCTTCTCAAGGGTCTCCACCGACTTCAACTGGTACGCTCACTTGTGAACCGACGCGTTGATGAGCGACCTTCAGCGCAGGATTCTGTTTGTGGTGAAGAATCGGTCGGAGAGTCCGCAGAATTGAAGCTAGCGATCCCAGCCTTCACGGGAGTTTAAAAATAATTGTGATTCGCTTCTGGACCTCGATTGGTTTGCCGTCGAGGGTTGACGGACTGTAGCGCCATTGCTTGACGGCCGTCGTGGCGGCGGAAGCCAGAAGCGGCGGTCCGCCGATGACCTTTATATTGTGGATCGAACCATCCTCGTTGACGGTCGCGTCAAGGGTTACCAGGCCCGCAAGTCTCTGCATACGCGCCTCCGGCGGGTAGATCGGATTCACTTTTCGGATCAGGTTTGCTTCGGTGACGCCGGTCGAAACCCTTGCCCCAAACGCCGGCAGAGTGGCCGGAGTAGAACTCAGACTCGGAAGATCAACCGCAGTAGTCGATGGCGTCACCTCGACGGTGGGCGCCGGTTCATTCACCGTACTCGCACTCGCGGAGCCCAAGGTAGCCTTGTCAGGATTTGCTTCTGATGTCTCAGCGGAGGGACTTGGGGCGGAGTCTGACAGATGCGGGCCGACCGTCTCCGGATCGATCTCCGCGGCGTTATGCAGGACGCCGTTCGTTCTCGACAGGTCGGAAGATTGGCTGGCGATGCCTGGGTTGGGTTTGAGCGGTAAGACGCGGGGCGCGGCACGCTGGGAAGTTTCATCGGGAGGATTGGACGACGATACGGTCGCGCCACTGGCTTCAATCTCGGCCGCGGGTGCATGCCAACTCCACCACGCGACCAGCGAGACCAGCAGCAATGCGATCGCCGCCACTGCCGGAATCCAATAGACGCGCTTGGACGAATACTCGTCAGAGAACTTGGCTGCATGAGCCTGCGCATCGATGCTCCCGGAAGCCAGACCCTGGGAAGCAATCGCTGGAGGCGAGAAAAGCGCGGGCCGGAAGGCTGCCGGAGTCACGGTAGCGGCAGCCGGGCTGGGAGTTCGGCCTTCGCGCTCGTGAGCAGCCTCGGCGATCTCAGCCAATGCTCGCAGGCAACCAATCTGTTCGGTGCCGAAGGCGTAAGCGCGGGTCGAGAACGCTTCCATGATCCCGGCGATTCCCATGGCGCCACGCAGGGGCACGACCACAATCGAGCGGACTCCCAGACCCAGGCAGGCTTCACGGTCCACACGCGGGTCGGCGGCGGCGTCGTTGCAGACCAGGATGGTCGCGCTGCGCAGACACTCGCCGGAGATTCCCGACTCCACGTTCAGGGCGGACCCCAATTCCGGCGCGATGTCGCCGCTCCGCGCCCGGCAGACAATGACTCCATTGGTACGCAAGGCGAGCGCCGCTCCGTGCGAGCCAGTCAGCACGCGCGCTGCATCGGTGGTGGCACGGAGAATCGACTCTGTGGAGCGCGTGCCATCATCGAGGGCCTGACGCAGAACGTCGACCAGCGCAACGGGGTCGGAAACGCGTAGTGGTCCGGGCTGCCCGAGATGTAACGGAACAAGTAGTTCGTCACAGCCGGGCAAGGTTGAACTGGAGGAGTTCGGAAGCGGCGAATTGAACATGGCACGGCCCGTATCGATCAGAGTTGGCCAGTGACGAAGCCGCGAGGTGGCAAAGAGTTTGTCGCAAAATGACGGACCTGTCAATCCCCATAGGCCCATATGTCCCCATAAGGCCGCCAGGCGACGCGCTCGAAAAGCCTTCCGCCGACTGAGCCACAGCGCGCTATAATGGCGGCAAGTGGCCCTGGGGTGTTTTATGCACCGTCTTCACGTCGCGGTCCTTCTATTTCTTTCCATTCTTCTTCCCTCCATGCTTGTCAGCGGACAGAGTGCCGACTCGTCCCAGTCACCAGACCATTCGTCGGCCGCGGCAGCAACCACCCAGGCGCCGAAGTACCAAACCCCCGCGCCGCCCATTCCCGCGAGCGCCCCGCCCATGTCGAAGCAGACGCGTTACGAAATTATCCGCGACTTCGAAACTCAGATCGTCTACGCGCGGACGTTCTTTCCCATGGGGACCAAGGGAGTCAAGCTGAAAGATGGCGTGGCAACGCCCAATGGGCCGGAGTTGCAGCAGGCACTTGCGATCTTCGGACCAGCGGTGAAGCCGGGCGATCCCGCTCACATCTCGTATGTGCACATCAAAGACGACCACATTCATTTTGATATCAACGGCGGTCCGGTCCATCGCAAGAAGTGGTACGAGCACATTCAGGTGGAGGGCGCGAACGGCACTCCGGTGCAAATGGGACCGAACCAGTCGGCGCAGAATCCGCATGGCACCTATCTGGATGTCTACTTCGATAAGTATGTCCCAGAGATGACTGCCCGGCAATTGCGCGATCTGCTCTATCCCGTGCTCGATTTCAATGCAAGAAGCAAAGAAGAAGCCTATCTCGACACGGTGCCGCCCAAGGTGAAAGCGGCAATTCAGGCTCACCAGGTGCTGGTGGGAATGAATACGGAGATGGTGCTGCACGCCAAAGGCAAGGCCCCCAAGAAAGTGCGCGAGCGAGACGGTGAGACGGAATACGAGGAATGGATCTATGGCGATCCGCCCCAGGATGTCGAGTTCGTTCGTATCGTGAGTGACGAAGTCGTGCGCCTCGAAACCATGAAGGTTGGCGGGCAGAAAATCGTGCGCACGGAAAAAGAAGTGATCCTCGAGAAGCCCGACAAAGATACCGAAGCGAAAAAAGAGCAGGACCGTCCGGCGAATGCACCCAGCCTCCGCCGTCCCGGAGAAGACTCGGAGAACGCCCCGAAGCCTTCGAACGGAATTTCGCCGGTCCCCATCGCGGCGCCACCCGATACTCAGCAGCCGTCAGGAAACCCAGGCCCAGGTGACCTGGTAGCTGGTCACAGATAGACGCTTTCGCCGCACTCATTTCATGGCGACGGTCGCCGCCACGTCGGCGAACGAGAAGGCCAGCGAAACATTGGAGTACTCCTGCCCGTCCACCTCCACATAGGGGTACACAAAGTAGTTCAACGGCTTGCCGTCCTGCGCAGGATTCAGGCGCAGATCGCGTCCCATGCTGAACTGAACCCGGTTGACGTCGTGTGATCCGAAAAAGTAGTCGCGCTTCTCTGGATGCTTCCAGGCCTCGGAAATGTCGACGGGAATCCAGCCCTTTCCATCAACATAAAAATCGGACCAGCAATGGTAGGCCGCGATCTCGGCCGAATGTTTGTCCGGTGGCAGCGGAAAGCCGATCTCGAAGCGGGCGGGAATGCCCTGGGATCGCGCCATTGCAATGAACAGGGAATGGAAGTCAGTGCAGTTGCCCTTCTTCGTGTCACAGGCATACAGGACGTCGCCGTGTCCCCAGCCGGTGCCGGTTTTGTCGTACTTCATCGTTGTGAAGACGTAGTCGTAGATGGCGCGAGCTTTGTCGAGCAGCTGCGTCTTGCCATCGGTTACTTTGACCGCAAGTTCGGCAGGAAGGCCCGTGATGGGGACCAGCGCATCGGGCTGCAGATCCTGCTGTCGTTCTTTATTCGTTAGCGCGCCCGCGCTCAGACGTGGAGCGGGGTTCAGCGCCACGCGTTCATGGCGCGCTACGTCGTATTCCACGTCGAAGTGCAGTTCAGCCAGAATCGTGCTGCTGGCCTCGGCAAAGTAGACCTCGTTGCCGAATTTCGACTCGTGGGCCTTCTTCAACGGCAGGTCACCCTCAACGGCGACAATTTTCACTTCCTGGTACGCATCCGACTGGGCGGCGGGAACCCAGATCCGAACCTTCTTGCCCGCCGGCAGGTTCTTCACGGTAAAGGCGTAATGAAACGTGAAGTGACGCGACTCTTGAGCCACCGACACGAGAGCAAGGCTAAACAGCAGAAGCGACAAGACACAAAGCTTGCGAGGCATAGCGGCTTCCTTCTTAACTCACGCCCTCAACCGAGAACTGAGAGCAGGGAACTGGTAACTGGTTTAAACCGACACACGGGCGTCTCCGAGGAAGTGCCGTGTACTCTGTTTTAACTCCGAATAAGACATGTATCATCAATATGATGTAATAATTTACATTCTTGACTTATATTTTTGTGCAAGTTTTGTAACACTCGAAATCATGAGGAAGGGTACAAGCACCCACGATCTCCGGTCCACTTC
>DATDGW010000805.1:0-4371 GCA_036521895.1 Candidatus Sulfotelmatobacter sp.
GTGCAATGGCTCCGCTTCCAGTCACCCCAACGACCAGCGATAACTGTCGACTCTCCCGGAACATTAGTGGATGTACGCTACCGTACCGTGGCACAATAGAAGAATCAGCCGACCCCTCGGGCACCGGAGTTGTCTAATGTCATCTCGTCGGAAGTCCCCAGCCGAGCGCCGTGTCCGGAAGCCCACCGGGAAGTTGATCCGCATGCATTCTTGACGAAAGCCGGCATCGGCAAGACCGTCGCTCAATACCTGCCGAAACAGGTGTCTTCTCCCAGGGAGAGCACGCCGATACCGTCTACTACATTCAGACGGGCGCGGTCCAGTTCAGCGTCCATTCCAAGCAAGGCAAAGAAGCAACCCTCGCCCTGCTTGGCCCGGGCGACTTCCTCGGCGAGGGATGTCTCGCCTCCGATCAACCCATCCGCCTCGCCACCGCCACCGCAATTGCCGACTCCTCCATCCTTTGCATCGAAAAGAAACAGATGCAGCGCACCCTTCACGAGGAACACCAGCTGTCGGATTTGTTTGTGGCCTACGTCATCGGACGCCACAACCGCACGCAGGGCGCCTTGGTCGATCAGCTATTCAACTCCAGCGAAAAGCGCTTGGCCCGCGCTCTGCTGATCGTGGCCCACTTCGGAAAAGAAAATTCCCCCGAAACCATCGTCCCTAACGTCAGTCAAGAGACGCTGGCGGAAATGGTTGGCACCACCCGCTCCCGGGTCAACTTCTTCATGAACAAATTCCGCAAACTCGGATTCATCCACTACAACGGCGGCCTGAAAGTCCACCGCTCCCTCCTCACCGTAGGCCTGCACGAGTAACAGCGCGGCGCGCCTTCGTGATCCTTCGTGGGTCACTTCTTTACTCTTCCGCCCAAAAATAAAAAAAGGCGCCGGAAGGGTTCCGGCGCCATCGAGTGAGAACGTCTCGCGAGATGGGGTCAAGCGAGAGGACAAAACCTAACAAACTACTTCCATCCCATCAACATCAAGGGCGTCATCCCGATCGAAGCCGCTTTTCCGGCGGATTGAGGGATCTGGCGCGTGCCACCTCTACTTGCTCTCCGCCACCGACGGACTCGCCCCGAAGTCTCCGCGGCGATTGTTCACCGCCGTCCGCGCAGCCCGCGCAGTCGGCTGATTCGCGGCCGCGGCCCCGTAGCGTTCCAGCAGCACCGGCGCCATCGTGTTCTCGGCTTCCTTCACGAAGATCATCTTGTTCTCCGAAGCCATATCCACGCGGACGAAGTCTCCCAGCTTCACCTGTCCCGTCGCAACCAGATTCGCCAGCGGGAACACCAAGTTCCGCTCGATCGCGCGCTTCAAGTGCCGCGCTCCATACCGCGGATCCGTGCCTTCCTTCAGCAAATACTCCTTCACCGCCGGCGTGCAGTTGAACACGAACTGGTTCGCGCCCGCAGCCATCAGCACGCGCTGCTGCACCATCCCGAGTTCGATGTCCAGAATCTGCCTCAGATGTTCATCGCGCAGCGTCTTGAACACCACCGTCTTGTCGATGCGGTTCGTGAACTCCGGGGTGAACTTGCGCCGCGCCGCTTCCACCGCCGTCCGCTGAATCTTGTCATCGAACGACTCATCCACCTCGACCGCTTTCGGAGCGAATCCAAAGCCGCCATCCACCAGGCTCGTCATCTCCGACGCGCCCAGGTTCGAGGTCATAATAATGATGCACTGCGACAGATCCACGCGCCGGTTGTCGCCCAAGGTCAACGTCGCCTTGTCGAGAATCCCCAGCAGCAGCTGCCACAGTGAATCCGACGCCTTCTCGATTTCGTCGAACAGCAGAATCGAGAGCTTCAGCTTCTCCGTGAACCACTGGTTCAACGCTTCCTGCGTCAGCAGCGGATGCGTCTCCCGATGTCCCAAGTATCCCGGAGGCGAACCAATCAGCTTCGCGATCTCGTGCGAATGCTGGAACTCCGCGCAATCAATCTTGATGCACGCCCGCGAGTCCCCAAACAGCGCCTCGGCCATGGCTTCGACCACCCGCGTCTTGCCCGATCCCGTGGGCCCCAGAAACAGCAGGTTCCCCACCGGACGTCCCGGCGCGTTCAGCCCCGCCAGAAACATCTGATAAATCTCAACGACCTTCTCGACAGCAGCGTCCTGCCCCACAATGCGGCGGCGCAGCGCGCCATCAAACTCTCCAGCATCGTTGCTGCGACGGTTCGGATCCAGCACGGTTGCGAGGTTCGTTCTCATAAGTCGTTGCCCGGGGGCTCCCGGACTCTTCCCTTTCGTGAGGCCGTTTTCTTCGGCCTTTCGCTATGTATTTCCGGACTTTGTATGGCCGAACTCCGTTTCCCTTGCCTAAATTCTGGAAGCGCCCTACTCACGTCCCCCGCTTCCCGAATCCTACCGCATCCGGTTGCCAGGGAAATAAGCAACCCGCTGGCCACGCCGAGCCCATAACCCGCACCACCCGGAACTCCTGCATCCGCCAAGGCTTAGAGGCTCCGAATCCCAATTCCACACCCCATATTCACGACCTGCCTATCCGCAATGGGAAATACTTTGCACCATCAAGGAAGGAACCTTTACCAGTAACCCAGTACCACGTAGCGACGGACGCATTCGTCCGTCGCGCGATGCCCCCCACTCCCAAAGGGACGAGACGGGAAAGCCCGGGACGGAAGTCCCGGGTAGCATCCAAAGTTAAGAACAGAGTCCCGAACAGGGACGGTACCACGCGCCCAAACCTCTCTCCCCCTCGCGCAAACTGAGAACTTGAGAAACTGACAACTGACAACTGCCCCCCGTCCAACCGTGTTACTCCCCACGTAACTAGCGACCCACCTCGCTCGCCTCTACTATCGAATCTGGGTAGGTTTTTCGCGGAGGAACGCTTGCGCCTTTCGTCTGTTCGCCTCATCACTGCAGTGTCCTGTCTCACTTTCGCCGCCGCCGCATGGCATGTCGGCTCGCACTCCTCCGACTTCACTGCGGAAGCCCAAACGTCCAAGCCCGCGCAAGCCTCGCAGCTACACAACGTCAAAGCAACGGTTCCCGACGCCAAGCCGCTCCCCGAGCCCAAGCCCATTGCCGCTCCCGGCACCGAAATCTACACCGCCAAGCGCGGAGAAGCCATCCCCACCATCGCCCGCCACTACCTCGGCAAGACCAGCTATCTCACGTCTTCCGAACTGGCCAGCGCCATTCGCGCCGTGAACCACAAGACCGACGCGAGCAACATCCTCAAAGCCAACGAGAACATCGTCATCCCCGGAATCCTCGCCGCGCCCGTCACCGAGAAGACCATTCCGATTCCCAAGGACTTCGAAGTCCGCGCCATCTATCTGACCGGCATCATGGCCGGCAGCGATCACGGACTCCGCATCATCAAGCATTGGCGTGAAGTCGGCGGCAACGCCGTCGTCTTCGACATCAAAGACTCCGATGGCAGCGTCACCATCCCCTTCGAGCATCCGCTGCTTGGCGAGCACAAGGTCTACCTCCACGACGTC
Organism: Candidatus Sulfotelmatobacter sp.; assembly: GCA_036521895.1. Classification (GTDB taxonomy): domain Bacteria; phylum Acidobacteriota; class Terriglobia; order Terriglobales; family Acidobacteriaceae; genus Sulfotelmatobacter. The sequence continues at coordinate 3,488 of DATDGW010000805.1, forward strand.
CCGAAATTTGTACGCTTCCTCCACCAGCAGAACATGCACGCCATCGCCCGCATCGCCATCTTTCGCGACGAGCACCTGGTGGTCGCGCATCCCGAACTCGCCGTCCAGTCCCGCATGAACAAGCAAGCCTGGCGTGAAAACGGCAAACTCGTGTGGACCGATCCCTCCCAGCCCAAGGTGCAGGACTATAACATCGCTCTCGCGAAATACGTAGCCCAATTAGGCGCCGACGAAATTCAGTTCGACTACGTCCGCTTCCCCGCCGAAGGTGACCAGAAAGACGCCGCCTTCGTATACCAGAACGGCCCGCAACCAGAACTTGCTCAGCCCAAGACCGACGAAAAAGCATCAGCCTCCGTCAACTCGACACTGGCAGCCGGAAGCCGCAAGCCGGAAGCCGAGTCCGCGAAAGCAGAACTGTCCGCATCTCCCGCCGCCAGTCCCGAAGGGGCGGGATGTGAGAGCCCGGGACGGGAGTCCCGGGTGTCGGCGAAAAAGGGAGCCGAGTCCCGTAGGGACGGCACCTCCAGGGCCGCCGCCCAAAAACCGTGCGTCGCCAAACCTGCCGCCCCCCGCGGCCCCCAACGCACCGACGTCATCACCGGATTCCTCAAGAAGGCCTACGCCGAACTCCATCCCACCGGCATCCTGCTCTCGCTCGACGTCTTCGGCGTGATGGCCTGGCAGCGCCCCGTCGACCTCGCCCATACCGGACAGGACATCGTCGGCATGGCCCACTACTGCGACGTCCTCAGCCCCATGATCTACCCCTCGCACTTCTTCGGCATGGACAACATCGCCCACCCCGGCGACGAGCCCGCGCACTTCATCGGCGAGTCCATGGACCGCTTCGAACTCATCACCAAAGGCAGCGGCGTCGTCAT
>DATDGW010000806.1:0-6781 GCA_036521895.1 Candidatus Sulfotelmatobacter sp.
AAGCGACCAGCACGCGGCCGAGTTGCCGCAGGTCAGCCTGCAGCTGAGAACTCTTGGCGTCGATGTTTGTTGGCGGGACCGGCATCACCTCTATGGTATCAGCCTCCACGCACCTGTCGGTCGACAGGGATTTTGCTTGGCGCAGCCCTTCCAGCGCCGCGGGCAAGACCCTAAGACTAGGATGGCTTGAGCCCCAGAGCGACCTCGGAGGCTGACGCCTCATCCTGGTGCGGAGCGTTATCGCAGCGCTAGCCGCGCTGCGCCACCCCAAACCAAACGTCACCCCAAATCAGATACGCCACCAGAATCAAAAGCCATGCCCATCCAACCCGCTTTGCTCATACCCGGCCCTAGTACAGCCGCTCTTGCCGCCTCAGGTTTCCGAACGCGCCAATGTTCGCCAGGCTGAACGTGAAGCGAAACAGATTCTCATTGCGCACGTTGGCGATGGCATAGCGGCGGTATTCAATGGTCACACCGCAGCAATCCCAGTTATACGTCGTTTCGGCTGTGGCAAACTGTAGTTGGCGCGCTTCCGCATCGAAGCCAAAGCTGGCGGCCGCGCTCAATCCCCGGCGCGCCAGCCCTCCATAGCCTACGGCCACGCGGAACTGGTGAAACTTGCAGGTGGGTTGCTCGGTGCTGTTCGAACTCGAGCAGGTGCCTTCGGGAGGAGCCGAAGTTGTCGTGGTCTGCGGAATCTGCAGGAACGCATCCCCGCCGCCTACGGTAAAGGCGCCGACATTGTAGTTCAACAGCAGCGTGCTGGCGTTAATGCGTCCCAACTGGAAGTCGTAGTCAAGGTCCCACTCGGTGTCGGTGCGGCTGCTGGTCGCGGCCCGCAGACGCGATACCAGGGGAGAGAGATGGCGCGGTTCGGTGGCGAATGCGATGCCCGTCAGTTCCTCTGTCGTGGTGAAAACGTTGCGCTGACCGGGCACCAGCGCTCCTCCGAAGGTTGGATCAAGGAAATACTTCTGCCAGACCTCCCAGGTGGCGACTTCCCGTGGCTGCGGACCGGGAGGGCACGGCTGGCTTTCCAGATTGCTGAGGCGCTGCCAGGGAACGGTCTGCTCCGGCGCTGCAGCGCCCACGGCAAGCCCAGACATCGGGGTCTCGCACTCCTGAATTGCAGACGATGAATTCTTCGCGTAGAGGCGGGTTACGAATCCGTACTCAACTTCATTCGTATTGCTGAGGATGTCGCGCTCGTCGAAATGCAGCACGTCGGCGAAGTCGTTGACCCCAGTCACATAACGGTAGACGGCGCGCGGCTCGATGACGTGCTTCCACTTTTTTCCGAGGAATTCCTTGTCGAAGATCTTCTCAAGCACGGGAGGCCGCAGGTCCACCGAGGTTTCCAGGGCCCGTCGGTTCGTGGGATCGTTGACCGCGACTCCGTTCACAAACCGCTCGCTGTAGTACGTTTCATGCAGAGCTAACCCCGGGCGCAGAGACCAGCCGCGGTAGAGCAGAGGCAGGGAAATCTCCGGGCGCAAATCGAAGCGGCGCAGCGGTCCTTCGGTATGAAAGCCGGGCTCGCTGCGCGCGAGACCTGCCAGCGAGGCGTCGAATGACCAGAGGAAGGGGGAGTGCAGGAACGGCCTGTCCACGCTGGATGCGTCGGCGCTGGGAGTGTGCAGGATCCGGATGGAATCAAAAGTCGGCGGATTCGACAGCGTGCCATTGGGGTTGGTGGTTTGAAAGAAGTTCTGATAGCGCTCGACCATGCCGCCGACAGAAAATCCGTTGATGGTCTTCGACAGAAAAACCTGCGATTTTACTTCCGAGTTTATGGCCTGGCTATAGACTTCATTGAAAGCCAAGCGGAACAAAAACGAACTCAGGTAGTCGATATTGGAGATGGCGCGGAGTCCGTAGAAGTTGCCCTCGGCTGCCAGTCGAGCCTCCTGTCCTCCTTCTTTCAGCGGAGGCGTCCCGATTCCGCGGTCGATGACGCCGAAGAAATTCAGGTCCACGTAGGAAGTGTCGCTGGGGCGCGCCCGAAATTCTCCTCTTTGGGCCCACCCGCGCTTCGACATGTACTCAGCGCCCACCGTGCCGTCCATGCTGCGATTGATGGCCCAGTAGAAAGAATCGCCGACCTCGTTGCCGTTGGTCGAGGATCGGCCGATGCTGGGGACCAGGAAGCCCGTTTCTCGGATTTCTTTGGCGACCGGATGCGTCGCGTAAGGAAAGTAGAACACTGGGAGTCCGTGGAGCCAGAACGTGCTGTGATAAATCTGGGCATTCCCGCCTACGTCCACCACTACCGTGCGGGCCTTGAACTTCCACTTGGGACGCGGAAGTTCGCAGGTGGTAATGGTGCCGTCGAAGACGAGATAGTGCTCGGGACTGTCCTTCTCCACTCGTTTCCCGGTGAAGGCAAACGGGGCGGTCGAAGTTAATATCGCTCGGTTGCCATGAAAACGCAGTCCGGTGGTCGCGGTCACGTCGTAGAAGCGTCCGGTCTCTGCGGTCAGGTTGTAGGTTCCATGACTGGCCTTGACGTGGTCGTCGTTTGGGCCGCCGTCGAGCCGGAAGTGCCCTGAGGCGGTAGCCTCGCCGCTGTTGGAGTCGTAGGTGCCCTCATCGGCCTTCAGGACGTAGTTGCGATAGTGAATTTCGGCGTTGCCGTGCAGTTTGTAGACGTCGCCGTCTTTTTCCTGCTCGTCGGCGCAGATGACCGTTCCATCCTTCAGGGTTGTCATCGCCCGTTTGGCGCACGGTCTGTCTGAATCCGAGGCGGGCCTTTCTTCGTGCAGCGCGGTTTTGGGGGCGAGATTTGCGGATTGAGCCGAATCTTCTGACGGCAACTGTCTGGTTACTAGTGCAGCGGCGAGAACCTGATGACAAAGAAACAGCGCCGTGATAAGGAATCTAGTGCGAAGAGTCATCGGAAGAAAATCAACGGAAGAAGATCGTCCCTTGAAGACGAACCTTCCCTTTCGGCTGTTTTGCCGGGGCATCGTGAACTTAGCACGGCGCCGGTCGCGAGGCAAAGTGGCGAAAAAGGCTAGGATTCCCGGCGCGCCCCTTCCGGTTGTACGTTTGGCTCGAACGGGTACGATTTCAAAAGACTGGCTTTCATGAATTGTTCGCGGTGTGGAGAAGAAGTTTGCCGTTGCCCATGGGATCCCCTTCCCTCTGCCTGGTCGCAGGGGAGAGCAGACGTTGAGTCTGGAGCCGGCTCGTCGTTCGTCGCCGGTTCGGTGTCGAAGAGGATGGATCCGGGCGCAGATCCCGATCCGAATCCCGGGGCGGAATGCGTCTCGACCTCTGACCCGTCCGCTGAGGCCGCGCCTCCTGCTGCCGACGCGCCCGCCTGGCGCGACGAACTTTCCGACCGGCTCAGCCGTTATCGTGCGCGCCGCAAAGTGCGTCCTCCACGTTACCCCTCGCTTAGCCTGAAGTTTGAAGCGCCGGAATCGGCTGTCAGTGCAAATGCTCCCAGCGGATCGGCGCTGCCGGAGTTCGAGCCCATCTCGAACCACGCTCTCGCGCTCGACGGCATGAGGCCCGAGCCTTCCCACGACCTAGGGCCCGACTTGCAACCGCGGCCCGCGCCCGACGTAGAGACGGCTGTTCAGCCCGCGCATCGGCCTTCGCGTCATCCCTCCCAACCCACCGTGCATGCCAGCGCGAAGATTATTGAGTTTCCCAGGTTTGCGTGGGGACCGCCCCCGCCCCCGCCGGATCAACTGGCCGAGCCAGTCGGGGGCGATCGCCCGCGAATTCTGGAGGTGCCCGAAGTTGCCCCCCCGCCTCCCGCTCTCGGTGGAATCACGATTGAAGCCGTTGAGCATCCGGAAGCCGAAAAGCGCCCGGGCATCGATATTCCTCTGCAGAGCGCGCCACTCGGCTTGCGTTTCGTGGCCGCGCTGGTTGACGGATTGATTATCGCCGCGGCATCGGCGCTGTTCGGTTACATCTTCTGGAAGGTTACTGCGATCCGTCCGCCACTGGTGCAGATTCTGGGGCTAGCCGCTGGAATCTCGTATTTGTTCTGGGCGGCTTATCAGTACTTGATGATCGTCTATGCCGCCAGCACTCCCGGACTGCGCGTCGCCGGCCTCGAACTGGCGCGCTTCGACGGCACTTCCACCAGCCGCTCACTGCGCCGCTGGCGTGTCTTGGCGGGCTGTCTGTCCGCTGTTTCTGCCGGCATGGGATATGCCTGGGTCTTTCTCGACGAGGATGCCCTGTGCTGGCACGACCGGATCACGCACACGTACCTCGCGCCTGGGAAGCGCCCAACCAAAACGGAAGGGCGTTGATTCCCAGACCCAATCGAGTGTCGATGGCGCGCCTCCTCTACCGTTGCTTCGCCTGCGCTGCCAGCTTAGCCTGCCGCGCTTTCATCGGCTGCATCATCGCCGGGTGGCGGGCCCACTCTAGGCCCTTTTCTTCCGGAGCGCCAAATAATTCGGGGTGTAGGTAGTAGCCCCGTTCGCGCTCGGGCTTCTGCACTTCCACCGGAATGCGATGGGCGTTAGCCCATGCATCCTGGCGAACGCCGGTCACTTGCCAAGAGACTTTCATCCCCGACTTGCCGCCGGCGATCTTGAACTGGTTGTTGGAGATTTCCTCGGCAATGTACACCGGTGCGAAGCCGCCAACGCAAGTGAGCTGGTAGCGGTAGTCCCGGTTGAGCGCCCCGAACCATTCAGGGAGATCGATCACGGCTTCGCCGTTGGCGTCCAGCATCACGTTACCGTTATAGATGTTCATCATGTCGGGCGATTCGACAAAAGAGTGGTAGAGGTACTTGTTGGCGGGATCGAGCGGATGGTCGATCTTGAACGAGCCGCCGCCCTTGCTGAGATTTCCGGTAACCTGGACATCGCCGCTAAAGTATCCAGCAAAGCCATTCGCCAAGGCGCCGGTTCCGGCATAGGCATCGACCCCGTCGCCGCCAAAACCAACGTTCGAGCTGCCCCCAAAAATGCGGGCCCCCTCCCCCGCTGAGTTGAAACTGATATTGGTGATGTCATAACCGCCTGCTGCGTAGAGGGCATAGGACGCTCCTTCTCCCGATCCCGTGTCGTTCGCCCCGAAAATCGCGCTGCCCTGCCGGCTGTTGTCTGGAGCATCCACCTCCAGCATCCAGCCTGGACTCTGCACTCCAATTCCAACCAGGCCTGTGTTGGTGATGGACAACCGCGGTGCGTAGTTCGTGAAGAAGTCAATGCCAAAGTGGTTGGTCGAGCCGGTGCGGTCGGACGCGATGACTTCGCCGCCGCCGCCAAAGTTCAACGCCGGGGACCAACTGCCGTTGTTGATGGCAGCCGCGTCCACCTCGACCGTTCCCGAAGCGATATTGCCCGTGGGCGTGCTGCCAGCGGAGACCTCGCTGGTGGCCGAGAGGTTGCCGATCACCGCCTGATTCCCGACGAAGCTATTGGCCGCGTTCAGTTGCGGGACTTTTGTGGTGTCCAAATTTATCGTCGTCGTTCCTCCCAACGCCACGGAGCCGCCGCCGGTCAGGTCCGTGCCTGCAGTCACCGTCAATGACGAATGCTGCAGCATCGTGTTGGCCACACCTGCAGTGGCGATGCTCAACGTTCCGCTTCCGGTGATGGGCCCGCCCGTCAAGCCTGCTCCACTGCCGACGCTCGTCACCGTACCCGTCCCGGTGCCTGCGCAGTTCCATGATGTGCCGCTGTATTGCAGGACCTGATTGGCCGCGCAGGCTTTCAACCCAATCGTGTAAGTGCTGCCCAGGGTCATCGCTCCCGGAGTGGTGATCCCTCCGGCTGTATTCGCATTCAGCGTAATCTTGGAATTCTGCAGCATGGCATTGGTGATGCCGCCAGAAGGCACCTTCAGGCTCAGAGTGCCACTGGTACCTCCACCTGACAGGCCGCTGCCAGCCGCCGTGGTGATGATGCCCGTAATCGTGCCGGCCCCGGGGAAGGTCTGGCCCGAGATGAACGTCACCTTGCCCGTTGAATCGATCTTGAATGCCGTCCCACTGATCGCCACCGTGTTATCCGCACTCTTCGGGAACAACGTCAGAGTGTCACGCACATCGGTCTTACCACTGACATCGAGCGTCGCCGCTGGTGCCGTGGTGTTGATGCCAATCTGCGAACTCTTCTGGAACATGATCGAATCCCCGATGTCGCTAGTGGTATCCCACATGGGAATGAAACTCACCACGCCTTTGCCGGTAACACTAGGATTGGCGGGCGGCGCCGAGTTCTGGGCAGCGGCGGAGATTGCTCTGGTCTCACTGGCTGCACTGGATGAAGCGGTGTTGTTTCCGTTTGCAAGCATGAAGGCGGATGCCGGCAGGCCACCGATCGTCTGAGCGTCTCCCGCCTTCAAGGCATACGGTACCGCCACTAGAAGAACGCGCGCTTGCTCCGGTTGTCCTTCGATCTGCACACCCAACCAGTGAGCCTCCCCGGTGGCGAACGAGTCAGCCAGCGATCCGTCGACTTTGGTTGCGCCCAGCGTCGCGGTGTAGCGCCCACTCTTGTCCGGCGTGATGTTTTGCGTTTCGATCCACAACGGAGAGCCTCCCTGCTCCTCCTTGTAGAGCAAGAAAGTCGCCCCGGTCACTCCAGTGATTGGTTTGTCATTGGCATCTTTCAGATTGCCGCTGTACTTGATCAGACCGGGCACCGCACCGCTAAGGCACTGTGCATAAATAAGTACTTCAACTCGGGTATTGCAATATGATAGCGTTTGTGAATGGTGGGGTCTGCATCCGGTATTCGACGACGATACCAAGAATTGTCACCGGTTTTGGATGAAAGGGGGCGGCGGCGGTTTG
>DATDGW010000807.1:0-3290 GCA_036521895.1 Candidatus Sulfotelmatobacter sp.
TTTCGCATGTCTATCAGGAACCTGGCCGTAGCATCACTCCTGGCGGTTTCTTCTTCGTTGCTTCCAGCGCAGTCGGCACAAACCATTAACGGCTTCATCAGCGAGGGGCAGTGCGGCGCGGCGCAGTCATCTCCGAGTGAGTCGGCAACGAAGTGCGTAAAGGGCTGCATTGCGCGCGGTGCGGCACCGATTCTGGTCAGCGATGGCAAGCTTTACAAGCTAAAGGGTGAGGATGCCGCGGTGAAGGGGCTGGCCGGACAGAATGTCACCATTAAAGGCACTGTGGATGGCGACACCATCACCGTTACCTCAGTCGCCGCGCAGAAGTCATAGTTGACCATCGAACAACGCTCATGAGCCGCCTTTTGTTACGGTTGGCAGCATCTGTTGTGCGCGTACGATAGATTAACCGCAAAGGGCAGGCTGCGAGAAAAGCAACGAGTCCAAATCGGAATCGGCCCGACGGTACTATATACTGGCTTCAGACAGCTGGAGAGATGGCCGAGTGGCTGAAGGCGGCGGTTTGCTAATAGACCAGTCCCGTTCGCACCCATCGATATTCCCTTTGTTTATTTGCGTTGACATTCTCTCACTTGCACAAAATGCATCTCGTTTGCAGACGAAAGTCCAGCAATAGTCCAGCAGCAATTCTTGAAGAACTCATTGCGATTGCTTGGATTTCTCTGTAGAAATCAATTCGCAAAACAGATAGTTCACGAGGTTCAGCTGGTTCACTAAATTCTTCGATGTCAATAAAGGTTGGGTACATTTTGGGCACACTCGCCTGAGGTGACCCCCCAAAGTGTCACAAAATCTTTGGGCACAGCCTCCGACTTCATTTCAACGTCTTTGCATCTCCTAGCAAGGGTTGGGGTCTGGGGAAGGGGCCTCTGCTTTTCCGGTCCTCCCCAAACACTGCACAAGTCCAAGATCCGACGTATCACATAACGTATCGTGTTCTACCGCGAAGCCGCCACACTGTGCCTAAGGGAAATTTCGTACGGGCATGTGGGCATGCTGGCGTTCCACAATATTCGGATCTCGCATTCCGGTTGGGAAAGTTATTCGCGTTCGTGAACCTTGGTTCGCAGAACCACGTGTGAGCTACGACACTTTGCAAGGAAGGACTTCAAAGGGACAAAAAGAACCGCCCCTCGTACCCGTGTGCAAGTGTGTCATTTCAGGCGGCGCGTCGCTCGTAGCGATGGTGCAAGCCACCCACCTGAGATATCGCCACGACCGGCCCGATTTCTGGCCGTTGGATCGGGCGTGGCTCGGGCGAGTCTTTGCCCAGCGACAGGTGCGTTCTGGATCGATGATAGTAATCGAAATAGCAGGCAAGAGTTCGGCGTAGGGAGCGCTCGTCAAACACGATCACGTGGTCGAGACATTCCCGGCGAATGGAGCCAATGATCCGTTCTACGTATGCTCGTTGCCAGGGAGAGCGCGGCGTCGATAATACCTCCTCCATACCCATGTCTCGTACCTGTTCTCGGAAGTCCTGGCCGTAAATCGCGTCGCGATCCCGCAGCAGGTAGCCCGGGAGTTGGTCGAAGGGAAAGGCGTTCCGCAGTTGCTGGCCAGTCCACTCGGCGGTGGGGTGGCGGGTCACGTGGAAGTGGAGGATGCGACGACGATCATGGGCCAGGACCAGAAACACGTAGAGGACCTGAAAACGGATGGTTGGGACGGTAAAGAAATCGATGGAGACGAGCTGTGAGACGTGGTTCTGTAAGAAGGTGCGCCAGGTTTGAGAGGGTGGCTGGCGGCAGCGCACCATGTACTTGGATACGCTGGTCTGGCCGATGTCGATGCCCAGCTTAAGCAGTTCGCCGTGAATGCGCGGTGCACCCCAAGTGGGGTTCTCCCGGCACATCCTGCGGATCAGATCTCGAACTTCCCGGGTGACGGCAGGGCGTCCGGGCTGTCCCTGTCGAACCTTCCAAGTCCAAAACCAGCGAAACCCCCTACGATGCCAGGCCACAACCGTTTCCGGCTTAACGAGAACCAACGTCGAGCGCCAATCGCGCCAGAGGCGGGATAGAGAAACCCAGAAAATGCGATCAGTGGGGGTTAATTTCGGGCGCTTCTTGACCGAGCGTTGCAGCACGCCGATTTGATGGCGCAGGGCCAAGTTTTCGAGTTGGAGCTCCACTCGGGAACGGAGGATGGAAGGGAGGGTGACGAAGAGTACGAACAGACATGTAGCCATCGGAGGAGAAAACTCGCAACGAAGTATACTTCCTGTCAGTTCAGACGTTTCCGGATTTTCGAGAGGCACAATGGGATTCAGATGACTCAGTCATAGAGGGTGTCTTGACGTTGTCATCACATTAAGCTACCATTTTGGAAGTGGAGGAACGATGATATGGCAACCCGATCTACGCTAGCTGCGCGTCGCACGGAGAAGTTGGATGTGCGGGTCTCACCCGCCGCCAAGGCGAAACTCCAGGCTGCTGCATCCGCCTCCCATCGCTCCATGAGCGATTTCGTGATGGAGAGTGCCCTTTCAAGGGCAGAAGAGATGCTCGTGGAGCGTCGTATCTTCGCCCTGGACGCGGAGAAATGGACCGAGTTTCAATCCGCTCTCGATGCACCCACACAGCCTCTTCCCAGATTGAAGGCTCTTCTCGAGGCACCAGGGTTCTTCGCCGGTTCTAGCAGTGAGTGAAGAGCGCCGCATTGAGAAGCTACGGCGTGAACACGTGCTTAACGCCTTCGATTGCGGTCAGCCGGACCTGAACGCGTGGCTCATCAAATATGCGCTCCAGAATCAAAGCGCAAGTTCTGCTCAGACCTATGTCGGCTTGGTGAATGACTCAGTGGTCGGCTACTACAGCCTGGCCGTAGGCCAAGTCGAGTACTCCGACGCATCTGAACGCTTGCGCAAAGGGCTCGCCAGACATCCTGTACCGATCATGCTGTTGGCTCGTCTCGCCGTGCACAAGGAGTGGCAGGGTAAGGGTGTGGGGCGTGCTCTTCTCCGCGATGCCACCTTGCGGACGGTCCAGGCTTCAGAGATCGCCGGGATTCGGGCTTTGGTGGTTCATGCCAAGGACGATGCGGCGAAGCGATATTACGAGCAATTCGATTTCGTCCCTTCGCCCACAGATCCACTGCATTTGTTTCTTCTGCTCAGGGACCTACGCCGAATGCTCCCAGAATAGGGAGCAACCAGTTTCAACAGAGCAGACGGTTTCCGCCGCGCGCCGCAATGACGGAACCATCTCCTGCCAGATACGGTCCATAGGGTTTCATTGCGAAGTTCAGGATCAGGACTGATAGGGTAA
>DATDGW010000808.1:0-11190 GCA_036521895.1 Candidatus Sulfotelmatobacter sp.
CGGACTTCTTCAGCGTTGAAGCGTACAGCCCGCTGACCACGATGCGGTGCGCGAAAACCGGAACGACGAGTGGCTTGATGTCTTCAGGCGTGCAGAACGTTCGGCCTTCGAGGAAGGCCATGGCTTGCGCGGCGCGGTAGAGAGCTTGCGATCCGCGGGGCGAGACGCCCAGCGACAGGAATTCCGACGCGCGGGTGCGGCGCACGATTTCCAGAGCGTAGGTGACGAGAGAGTCGTCGACGCGAATCTGCTTTACTGCCTGCTGCATCTCGAGCACGTCTGCGCCAGTAAGTACCGGACGAATGTCAGCCAGGTGCGAGACGCCTGCTTCGGAGCGCAGGATCTGGCGTTCGGCCTGCGCATCGGGGTATCCCATGCGCACCCGCATCAGGAAGCGATCCAGTTGCGACTCGGGCAGAGGATACGTTCCGTGATGCTCCACGGGATTCTGCGTCGCGATCACCAGGAAGGGCTGCGGCAATTCGTGCGAATGCGCGTCGACCGTAACCTGGCCTTCGTTCATGGCCTCGAGCAGAGCGGACTGGGTCTTGGGTGTGGTGCGGTTGATCTCGTCGGCCAGCAGAACGTTGGTGAATACCGGACCGCGCTTGAATTCGAATACCTGATCGGCCGCGGAATAAATTGAAATGCCCACGACGTCAGACGGCAGCATGTCGCTAGTGAACTGCACGCGCTGAAAGGTGCAATCGATGGCGCGGGCGAGGGTCTGTCCGAGGGTGGTCTTGCCGACGCCGGGAACGCCTTCAATCAGCAAGTGTCCGCGGGCGAAAATGCTGACCAGCGCGAGGCGGACAACGTCGTCCTTACCACGAATCACGCGGCGAAGGGCATTTTCCAGTTCGGCGGCTTTGTGAGAAACGGCGATAGCGGTCTCGGGCGACATTGTTTGGATTCTACTATCCGGCGCTGCGCGGAGCGGAGTTACCTACGTCATAGGACCAGCTATTAGCTATCAGCCGTCAGCTTTCAGCTGAACCCCGAAGATCGCGGCGCCGATCCTAGAACGAGCGCGTTGGCGAAGCTTGCGATGGTCCTGGCTGACAGTCGAGAGCTGGTAGCTGATCGCTTACTGTGTAAACTCCGCGGGCCTTCCCGTGAGGCGCTCGATCCGCTTCGCGATGGGGGGATGGGTTGAGAACAAACTGCCGAAGTTCATTCCCAGCAGTGGCTGGATGATGAACAGGTGCGCGGTCGATGGGGTGGCCTGCATCGGGATGCGGCGCGAGTAGGCGTCGAGCTTTTGCAGGGCGCTGGCGAGTGCGTAGGGATTGCCTGTGAAATGCGCGCCCGTCGCGTCGGCCTGGTATTCGCGCGATCGCGAGACCGCGAGCTGAATCATTGTCGCGGCGATCGGGGCGACGATCAGCATCAACAGAGCGGTTAGGCCTCCGCCACCGCGGTCGTTACGGTCGCGGCCTCCGTAGCCGCCGAAGATCATCGCCCAGCGTCCCATGCTGGCGAGCATGGTGATGGCGCCTGCAATGGTGGCGGCGACGGAACTGATCAGGATGTCGCGGTTGTTGACGTGTCCGAGTTCGTGGGCGAGCACGCCTTCCAGTTCTTCGTCGTTCAGCAGTTGCAGGATCCCGTGCGTTACGGCGACGGAAGCGTGGCTCGGGTTGCGTCCAGTGGCGAAGGCGTTGGGTGACTCAGTCGGGATCACGTAAATCTTCGGCATCGGGATGCCGATTTTCTGGGTGAGGCGTTCGACGGCAGCGTAGGCGCGCGGCAGTTCTTCGCGTGTGACGGGCTGCGCTCGGTACGCGGCCAGCGCAATCTTGTCAGAATAGAAGTACGAGACGAAGTTCATCACCGCGGCCAAGGCCAGAGCTAGGAACATCCCGTTCTCGCCGCCGAAGTAGCGGCCGAAGAACATAAGCAGCAGCGTCATCGCGGTCAGCAAGAACGCGGTCTTAAACATGTTTCCCATAAATTAGGTGGAGCTAGCTGATTGGATGTTACGCCGAGTGGGGAGATGCATGACTGCGAATTCGGGAAAATTTTCTGCCAAGGCGGGGATACCCCTCCCTGCCCGGTTTATTGGAATCAGTGGGTTAGCGGGGGAATCGACGAAAAATCTATGGGGCTCAATGGGTTACGGGCAAAATCTTGCGGAATAAGGAGTTAGCGGGGTTTTCCGGCTGGGGCTCGCTCTGGGGTGTCACTTTTTCTTAGACCGCACCCCTTTGGATGGAGGCTGGCGCGCGACGTCATTCTTCCGGGGTGGAGGCAGCTTCTCCCTTTGCGCAGCCGGATCCGCGGGGAAATCTCTGGTATCGAACAAGCGCCAGCGGCGGCCCGCGGGCTTCACCAGCAGAACCAACGCCACCTCCGTCCGAGGTCCCTGGAAGTACGACACTCGAATGTCGTGTGCGCCGGCAGCGAGCTGGATCTTGCCCGAGAACCCTGCGCGGGATGCAGGGTGTCGTCGCTCACGATCAGCTTACTGTCCACATACACTTTTGCGCCGTCGTCCGAGAGCAGGTCGAATTGGTACTGTCCGGAGCGATCGACTCCAAAGATTCCCCAGTAGTTCACGCCAAACCACTCGGTGCGGCTGGTCACGCCGGGAATGCCAAGTGTGAAGAAGCGCGAGTAAACGCCCAGAGAAGTCGTGTAGATCGGCGCCACGGCGTCGAACTCCGAGAAGCGGGGATGGTGGGTTGCCCACGGTGCCAGCTGATAGACGTCTCCGCAGAAGGCGAGGGGCGTATCGCGGGTCGTCGTTCCGAATAGAGAGGTTGTTTGTCCCTCGGGGATGGGCGCCGAGGATTTCTGCCCAGGGGAAGCAGCAGGATTTCGCTCGAACCCAATGCTGCGGTGTTGCGGTCACGGACCACGAGCCGGGCCGACAGGGCATACACACCCGGCTGTTGCGCCTCGAAGCTGATAGCGTGCGCGAAGCCCTGCTCAGTCACGAGCTGGTACTCTTCCGGATTTGTCCCCAGCTAATACGGTTCCTTCAAAGTGGAGAAGCGGATGTCCGTCAGATTGGAACGTGCAGAGAAAGAAATCCAGTTGCGTCGGTCGGCGCTCCGCCGCAGGGAGCGAGGCAAAGTAGCTGCCCGGGTCCGATCACCAGAAGAGCTGATGATCGGGCAGGTATTCCGAACAAACGTGGGAGCCACAGGCCATTTCCAATCGAGTCCTTAGGGAAGCGTCCACCCCGCGACGATAGATAGTCGATCGGTGTCCCTGGTGGCATAATTCCTTTCGAGCGACTAGACCTGCTTCGCCGCCTCGCGTTTCAGCGCGCGCTGGAGTGTGTGGTCTAATGCACTCTTCGCGCTTTCGTATTCTTGCTGGCTGATGCGACCCTGTTTGTGTTCGACTTCGAGCTGGAAGAGTTCTTCTTTCAGGCCTTCCAGCAACATGGACGAAGCGGATCTGCGTGGAGAGGCGGGCTGCGTTGGGCGAGGAGGCTGGCTGAGACGGACGGCTCGCGCTGGCGACGCTGGGGCTTCAAAGTCTTCGTCGTTTTCTTCTTGCAACGCGGGAAGGCCCTTTCCGCTCGATCGGGCAGCGCGGTTGGCGGCTTGTTGACGCGATGCCACGAAGATTCCGCCGATGACGAGGACTGCGGCGAAGCCGCCGAGAATCCACCAGCGGTATTTCTGCAGAGGATCGGGAGCGTCGATGGGCGGTCCGAGGCCGCCACCGGGGCGACTCTCGCTTTGCGCGGAGGAGCCTCCGCCCTGACTGGTTTGTCCGTCTTCCGCGGGCGCTGCCAGCGTGCCTTCTCCCGAGAGCTTGAATGCAAGGGGCTGGCCTACGCCCGCGCTCGACGCGACTTCTACGTTGGCGTCAGGCTGGCCGGGATAGGGCGCGATTTGAAAATTGGCACCGGGGGCGGCGGAGAACTCCATCGACTTGGGCGCGATCGCGACGAAATGCTCTAGAGGATACACACTCTTGGGATCGATGTTGGCGCTGCCGGTGTAGGGCACGGTGTACACGACATTGAAGCGAGTTTCGCCCGGGCGAAGTGGGAAGAGGAAGGCGTATTTGTTTTTGGCATTCGCGCCTTCAGGCACGGGCGCGGATATTACGGGCTGGCCGCCCGCGGTCATGGCCTGGCCTTCGGTGATCTGCGCTCCATCAGGCACGTAGAACTCGAGGTTGCGTTCGTTCATCTGGGTGCGCGGCGGCTTGGAGTTGTTGTTGACGGCGAAGGTGCGCTCGACGTGGAGCTGTCCCTGGCCGGCCTGAAAGCGCATGATGTCGGCGACGACTTCGATTCCTTCGACCTTCTTGCCTACGTCGTAGACTTGGACCTCGACCGACGTCGTTCCTGGAGGCGCCATGCGGTGGTAGGTGACTTCCTGATGGATCACGCGGATGAGATGTGGGCCCTGGCCGTCGAGTTTGAAGCTGAAATTGCCCTTGGCGTCGGCCTTGGTGCGGCCGGCTTCTTCCATGCCCTGACCCAGGCTGAGCAGGACTACTTCATCGCCGGCGGCGGACTTGCCGGTGGTGCCGTTCTTGACGGTTCCGGTTAGGGTTTGGGCGAAGGCCGGGGAAGCGAGGAGGAGCATGAACGCAATCAGGAGGCCGCGGGAAATTACGTAGATCCTCCGCGAGACAAAGAACGTCTCGCTCAGGATGACAGGGGGTTGGGATTGCAAAATATGAAGTCCTTTCATGGTCGCGCTCTTTTTGGCGACGAGGCGGCCTTGGCTTCGAGGCGGGCGATCTCGGCCAGGAGCGTGGCGGCTTCGTCTTGCAGGGACGCTTTCAGCGACTGGTAGTCGGCATCGGTCATTTTGCCGGCTTTGAATTCGAAGTTCAGGTCGCGAAGGTTTTCGTAGACGGCGTCTTTGCGCTCGCGCAGGTACGAGGCGCGAGTCTTCTCCCGGCCAACGAAGAACGTGGCGGGCGAGAAAATGTAGAAGAGCGCGGCGGCGGTCGCCAGAAGACAGCATGCCAGTTCGAAGGTCATAGGTCGGTCTCCTCGCGGGCCTTTTCGCGGAATTCTTCAAGTTCGGCGCCGCGCACGGGGCGCAGGCCATCCGCAAGGGCGGGTGCGGGACGGTTCTTCCAGGAGCGGATCACCAGGACCACGATGATGAGGCCGAGGGCAAGGGCGACGAAGGGAACGATCCACGCGGTGCGATCGAAGCCAGTCTTGGTTGGGGCGGCGAGCACCGTGGGACCGTATTTCTGAACGAAGGCTTGTTCGACAAGGCTGTCGCTGTCGCCGCGGCTGATAGCGGCCATCAGTTCGTTGCGCATGCCGTCGGAGTCAGGGCAGCCGACGTGATTGCATTCCAGAAGTATCTGGTTGCAGCTGCAGATGCACATCATCTGGTGGCCAAGTTCGTTGAAGC
The DNA here is from genome assembly GCA_036521895.1 of Candidatus Sulfotelmatobacter sp. GTDB lineage: Bacteria > Acidobacteriota > Terriglobia > Terriglobales > Acidobacteriaceae > Sulfotelmatobacter. The sequence goes on from DATDGW010000808.1 coordinate 5,349, forward strand.
GCGTGGCGGGATCGCCGGCGCCGGTGAAGGCGAAAACGGCGAGACCGAGGAGGCCGCAGTGTGCGAGGCGGGGGAGGATTTGGGGTGGTCTCGTCATCGTTTGTGGTCCGGTGTTGCGAGTTCGGGAGTGTGTGTCCCTCCGGGACTCAGTTTCAAATTTCTTGTGTCCCACCCAGCGCTGAAGCGCTGGGCTAAGTTCTTTCGCCCCTCCGGGGTTAGCTAATCTCCCGTCACAGCCGGGGCTGCTTGTTCTATGAAGCTTCGGGCTGGAACGCGGACTGGGGCTGGGGCGTTGGGGATCAAGGCCAGCACGGTGCCGCCGAGGATGATCCAGACGCCGAGCCAGATCCACATGACCAGCGGGTTGAGATGCGCTTTGATGATGGGCTGTCCGTTTTCGTTTTGTCCTTCGTAGACCAGATAGAGGTCTTCTTTGAAGGTTGAGCGGATGTCGGGTTTGGTGGATGCTTGCCGGCTTGCCTTGTAGAACAGACGCTGCGGAGTGAGCGTGTCGATCATCTTGCCATTTTGGTACACGTCCATGATCGCCCATTCGCTGGCAACGTTCGCGTTGTCATCCTGGGTGTAGGAGCGGCAAACGAGATCGTAACTTCCGATCGTCATGTGGTCGCCATAAGCCAGGCCCTTTTCCGATTCCTTGTCCTGATCGAAGGCGGCGCCGGCGAATCCGATGATGACAACCACCACGCCGAAGTGGACGATGTATCCGCCATATCGGCGCGTGTTGCGGTGCGTGAGTTGGACCATGGAGGCGAACATGCCCTGGCCAGTGTGTCCTGCAATCACCTTGCCACCGCGGTAGTACTCGCTCGCGATGGTCAGCGTGACCAGAACAGAGAGGCCGATGGCCATCAGCGAATAAAAATAGGAGATGTCTTGCCAGGGGCGCATACCGAAGGGCGATCCCCAGCGGGGGGGCGTGATCATGAGGAAGGCCATCACGGCGACCGCGCCGATGGTGGGCCACATGAAATTGCGCTTCAGACTTTCGAAGGACGTTTTGCGCCACGCGAGCAGCGGACCGACGGCGGTGAGGATCAGCAGGAGAAGCGCGACAGGGATAGCCACGCGGTTATAAAAAGGTGCTCCGACGGTGACCTTGTTGCCTTGCGCCAGTTCGGAAATCTTCGGGAACCATGTGCCCCATAGCACGGTGAAGCTGAGCAGCACGAAGAGAAGGTTGTTGAACAGGAAGCTCGATTCGCGGGAGATGAGCGCCTCGAGTTTGTGCTCGCTGCGCAGATGCTCTTTGTTCTTGACGAAGAAGAAAACGAAAACCGCAAAAGTGATGGCGAGGAAATAGGCGAACCAGCTGCCGATCGACGATTGCGCGAAGGCGTGGACAGAGGCGATGATGCCGCTGCGAGTGAGGAAGGTGCCGAGAATCGCGAGCCAGAATGAGGCGAAGACGAGCCACATGTTCCAGACTTTCAGCATACCGCGCTTCTCCTGCATCATGACGGAGTGGAGGAAGGCGGTGCCGACGAGCCAGGGCATTAGCGAAGCGTTTTCGACGGGGTCCCATCCCCAGTATCCGCCCCAGCCGAGAACGGAATAGGCCCAGTGTGCGCCGAGGAAGATGCCGCAAGTGAGCAGTCCCCAGGTGACCATGGTCCAGCGGCGGGTGATGTGAATCCATTTTTCGCCGGGATACTTCATGATGAGAGCGCCGAGTGCGAAAGCGAAGGGAACGGTGAATCCGACGTAGCCCAGGTAGAGCATGGGCGGATGGATGACCATCTCGGTATATTGCAGGAGCGGGTTGAGGCCGCTGCCGTCGGGGCGCAGCGGGCCTTCGAGAAGTCCGAAGGGGTTTGCCGCGAAATTCACCAGCGAGAGAAAAAAGATCTGCACGCCAGCGAGAACGACGGATGCGTAGGCGAAAAGGCGCGGATCAGTCTTGTAGCGGAGGCGCAGGACGAAGCCGTATCCGGAGAGCAGCAGCGACCAGAACAGCAGGGAGCCTTCCTGGCCAGACCACAATGTTGCGAACTTGTAGGGACCGGGAAGATCGCGGTTGCTGTGATGAAATATGTAGGCGATGGTGAAATCGTCGCGAAAGGCGGAGACGACGAGGGCGATGGCGGCGAGAACAACAAATCCGAAGACGACCACGCCGGCGCGACGAGCGGTCTCACCCAGGCGCTCCCACATCGGCTCGCCTGGAAAAAAGAGAGCGACAATGCCGACTCCGAACGAATAGACGCTCAACGCCAAGGCGACGAGCAAGGCAAAACTACCAATTTGCGCCATGTGGGAGAAACCCCAATATATTTTTTCAGAAACCTACGGTGGAGGCAACCGCAACGAGGCAGAAACACGGTGCCGGAGGGTCATCAGCGGATCGGACTGGGATGACTTGGAGAGAACTCCGAGAATTGACGTACAGGAAACTGAACCAGGTTGGGGAATGCGTTCAAAATTCGTCAGAAGGGACGGTCAAGCGTAAACGTTTCCGCAGGAGAGCAGAGAGCGGCGGCCGGGGCTCGGCCGCCAGGCGGGTTTACGAAGTGACGTTACGCAGAGTGCTGGTGATAGCGCTGACGAACTTCGCGCTCGGCAGTCAGCCAGTCTTCGGCGTCATGGCCTGGTTCAAATCCGCGGCGCTCGGAGAGTAAGTAGGCGAGGCGGCGGATTTCGTCTTCCAGATTAATGGGAACAAGATTGGCGCGGGGTTCGGTCTTGACGATCTCCGGTTTCCGTGGAGTCTTTCTTGTCGCCGTCTTCGGGGCTTCAGAGTTTTGCGTTTCAGCGACGGGCGCAGCCACGGTCTCGGTCGACATTAAGGTCGTGTCGGACGTAGGCACAAGGCTGCTGGTTGCGGTGGTTTCTTTAAGTCCGTTCGTTTTCTTGGGCAGTTTCGGTTTGGCCATAATGGGATACTCCTTGCATCCTCCTAGGTTTAGGAATGTTTGAATTTGTTGATGAATGAACGACATACACTTTGCCCCTGCGTATTCGCGGTGCGATCAGTTTTGGTTTGCGGAGTTATATTCACTATAACGCTAGTGGGGCTGTGGATGGGAGTGAGTTGCACAAAAAAATGCGATGGAGCCGTGCGAAATTCCGGAAATGAGACAGGAGAATCGATGCGGGCGCAGGCAGCGGGTGCGACGGCGGGCTGCGGGAAAGAGTGAAGGCTTTGTTATGATTTACACTTGATCGTTACTTACACCCGTTCCGAGGCGCTATCGTCTAGGGGTTAGGACGGAAGATTCTCAATCGTTTTCGGCGCAGCCGATCTCCCGTATGTAGTTGATTTTATTGTTGGCTGTGTTTGGTTGGATTGGGTGGAGTTTGAGAGAATGGGTAAAAAATAGGTCAAATTTTTGACAGTTGCCCTCTTCGCCTAACACTGGCTCCGGTCCGCTGCCAGCATCTTTCCATGTGAATCCCCACCGAAGGTTCCTGCCCGCAATATTACGCACTAATGTTGAGCCCCGGCTTTCGGCGCCTGCACCCATAGCGGGGGTTGGACTGGCGGAGAGGGAGGGATTCTAGTACCGCCGTTACCCGCAAGTGCCGGTGAACGCTACACTTCCGTCAATAATACCCTGCCTTTGTGCGAGTTACAAGCGAATCCGAACTCCGGCTACAGTTTCTATATTTTCCGCTATCAGCGGTGATTCCCATGAAAACGGTATCACTGGTATCAGTAAAAGTTGTGGCAAAAGCGAAAGCGACGTTCGCTGAGATTACGAAGGAGTACTGTAATTTGGGCGCACTGGGCTTTGCTGCGGTCGAAGTTTGCTTGCCTGCGATGACTTCCATCGTTTCTTGGGAGTCGCCGGGCTAAAAAGTAACACTTCGATCGTCCTCATTTCGACGTTGATGTCTTTGGCATGTAAGGCCTGGAGAGGCAAGTTCGTACGGAGACCCTTTGAGACAACCACCTCGTAGGCTGATGGATATGGCTATTACCAGAGATCTTGTCGAGGCTTTCCTCAAATGTCCCACCAAATGCTTTCTTCGGGCTCGTGCGGAGGTCGCCACCGGCAATGCCTATGCAGACTGGTTTCGAACAAAAAGCGAGATCTTCCGCAGCGAAGGGATCACACGCTTGGTGGCGGGGATTGCGCCCGACAACTGCACCACAAGCACGGCAGCCACGGAAAGCCGCAGGTCGGCGCAATGGCAGTTGGCTCTAGATTTCACTGTGCGGAGTGAAAACCTGCGGTGTTCTTGCGACGCGGTGGAGCGGATTCCATCCGTCGGACCAGACCGAGCCGCGCAGTTTGTCCCGATTCGGTTCGTATTCAGCAACAAGCTCACTCGGCACGATAAGCTTCTACTGGCATTTGATGCCCTCGTAATATCGGAGGTGTTTGGCGTGGAGGTAACCCTTGGCAGGATCGTCCACGGGGACGACCACGCCACGCTGAAGGTGCAGGCTTCGGCTCTGAAGAGCGAGGTAGAGAAGCTGGTCGATAAGATTGGCGTTTTAATTTCCAGCCCTTCGCCCCCCGACCTCGTCCTGAATCGACACTGCGCCGAGTGCGAATTTCAAACCCGCTGCCGCCAAAAGGCGATCGACAAAGACGACCTCAGCTTGCTCGGCGGTATGAGCGAAAAGGAGCGTACGGATTTCAACAGCAAGGGAATCTTCACTGTTACTCAGTTGTCGTTCACGTTCCGACCCACGCCGCCGACCAAAGGCACTAAAGGACAAGCGAGAGAGACACCACAGCGCACTGAGGGCGTTGGCAATCCGCGAGAAAAAACTCCACATCGTTGGCAGCCCGACAATTGAGATCGAAGGCACACCTGTCTACTTGGATGTTGAGGGTTTACCTGACAGAGGCTTCTATTATCTGTTTGGGATTCGAACCAAAGCGGGCAACTCTGTCGTTCAGCACAGCCTTTGGGCTGACGGCCCATTGGACGAAGGCCGCATTTGGTGGGAGTTCCTGTCCAAGCTGAGGGACATCGAGAACCCCATCCTGATCCATTATGGCAGTTTCGAGAGCGTGTTCCCGAAGCAAATGTGCGAAAGGCATGGCGGGCCCCCGAAAGGCTCTGGTGCGGCGAAAGCGATCGAATCCCCAGTCAAGCTTCTTTCCGTCATCTTTGGGCAGATCTACTTTCCAACCTACTCAAATGGGTTGAAGGAGATTGCCGGCTGGTTGGGATTCAGATGGTCAGATCGTGACTCCTCTGGTGTGCAGTCCATCGTATGGCGTGACGAGTGGGAACAAGCCAAGGTCGAGTCGATGAAGGACAGACTCATCACTTATAACTCGGAAGATTGTGCTGCGCTGGAACTAGTTGCTCACGCCGTTGCACAAGTTTGCCAAAACGGAATCGGATCAGACTCAGATACGGCAAGTCGTCTGGAGGTGGTAGCCGCTGACAAAGTCGATTCCAAAACGACAATGTGGGGGAAGTTTAGCAGTTCCATTAATGGCTTCGAGGCCATCAATAAGGCGGCCCGCTGGAATTACCAGCGCGACCGCATTTACATCAGAACCGACGCGGAGTTGAAGAAAGCCAAGCGGAAGAAGAAAAACCTCGTGAAGAGGGCAGTGCACATTAGCAAAGTGGTGGTCTGCCAACTACCACCCTTCTGTCCAAGTTGCCAAAGAAGAGGAGCCCGAACGTCTCGGACGATAACCAAGCGTCTCTACGATCTAAGATTCAGCAAGACAGGCGTCACAGGATGGATAAGGAAATATACGTTCCAAGTCTTCCAGTGTCCAGTGTGCCGGTCATTCGTATCCGTGCGGCCAAGTACACGGTTGACGGCGGTGCGAGAGGGATGAGAGAAGTTTTCAGGAGTGCGTCTTGGCCGCCCAGGCTTTGGGCGTGAGTCCGGTGACGTTCT
>DATDGW010000809.1:0-4470 GCA_036521895.1 Candidatus Sulfotelmatobacter sp.
GAACATCGCAGTTCCAGTTCATGCTCGCCGCACTGGTGGTTGTCGACCAGAGAATACATGCGAGCCGAGTCGACCACGACGTAGCTTGCTCCCGCGCCTACGCTGGCGCTCGGCCGGAAGCGGGTGTCCCGCATCGCCTGCTTGCGGGTCAGCGGCTTGCCATCCTGCAAGACGATTACCTCAGCAGCCGGGGAGTGGGGAGAAGCCATGACCAAGTCTACGGCGGAGGCGTCGTATTTCACTGGCAAAGTGTGAGGCCCGGTCTCGACCGCGTCGAAGTATTCGGCGGTCGACGCCCACCGCCCGCTAGCGTAGAAAAAGTTTTGTTCCACCTTCCCCGCGAAAACATAGTCGGCAATCTGATCTTCCTCAAATCCGCCTTCGTTGCCGATGCGTCCGCGCCGGTTTCCCAAGCACAGTTCGCCCGATGCGCGATAGCAGACCGCACCCACTTGATCTGCTTCGCGCAGTGGCTCGATAAACGCGGGCAGTACTACGTTTGGATCAATCTCCCGCAGTAGCTCCTGAATCACCTGTTCGCACTCCCCATAACCACCCTCACCGAATTGGCCGAATCGCAGGTAACCGTCTTTATCGAGCAGGGAGTTCGTCGGCCAGTAGCGATTCGCAAAGGCCTTCCAGATCTCGCGATCGCTGTCGATGACGATGGGGTAGGTAAGCCCGAACTCCCGGATTCCACGCTCCACATTCGACCCGTACTGCGCGAGAGTAAACTCCGGCGTGTGCACTCCAATCACAGTCAAGCCCTTGTCCCTGTAACGGTCGTGCCACGCTTGGAGGTAAGGCAGTGTGCGAATGCAGTTTACGCAGGTGTAATCCCAGAAATCGACCAGCACCGCGCGCCCGCGCAGCTGCCGGAAGCTCAGCGGAGTCGAATGCAGCCAGACCCGCCCGATCTCCGGCGCACGCACTTTGCCCTTCTCGACTCTCATTCGCTTGCTTTCATATCTGACGCTTATTGTCCTGAGGCTTCCAGTTTCTTTCCGACGAGCATGGCGCAGTGCTGCACAAGATCCTGATGTTCGGGAGTAAAGGCGGCCGCGAAGTGGCTGTCAATATCCAACTCGCCCACGACTGTCCCACGCACAAAAATCGGTACCACGATCTCAGACTTGGTTTCGAGTGAACACGCCAGATACCGCGGATCCTTGCTGACGTCATCGATCACGACCGTGTGTCCGCTCGATGCCGCCGCCCCGCAAATGCCCTGATTGAGCGGAATGCGTATATGGGGCGTCATGGCGCCCTCGAACGCGCCCAGCACGAGCATGGGCGGCTGCGCACCCGGCTCCAGCATGTAGAAGCCGACCCAGTTATACTTCAGCATCCGTTCATGCAGCACTTTCACCATCGCCTGCATGAGTTCCAGCGCCGTGGGGACTGCCTGAGCCAACTCATTGAGTTCGAGCCGGATTTCGTCGATTCTGCGGGCTACGTGCATAGATGAAATCTTAACTCACACCGCGAAATTGTCAGGCCCGTCAGGCCTTTAATGCGAACCGCAGTAATCTCGCCGGATTCTTTTGGGGCCCGGGAACAATTCGGGATGGATCGCGCAGGCCAGCGCCTCCAAGCCTTGCAGGAGTGTAGGTGCGGGCGTATTAAGAAATTCGTCCCGAATGCAGAAAACGCGGCCCGAGAGAACCGCGGCGGTCTGCTGCCAGTTGCGCTCTGCGACAAGCTTCTCCAATGGGACGCGATCTCCTGCTCCGCACCACGCAGCGATGATCACTTCCGGATCGAACCTTCGAATTTCTTCAGTTGTAACCGGCCGGCCCGGAGTGCACAGAAACTCGCCGCCCGCAGCCTCGACCAACTCCGCGACCCACCGCTGTGAGGCGATGACTGGCTTGCCCCATTCCTCACACCACACCCTTGGTCGAGCGCTGGTGGCGGTTCGGGTGCGAACTTCGTGAATCCGCTGCTGCATGCCTGCGATGACGGTTTCTCCCCGGTCCGTCGCACCGACTGCGCCGGCGATAGTTGCGATGTCGGTGTAGACATCCTCCAGGGTCTTCGGCGCCAGGCCAAGAAACCGCGCACCTGCTTTCAGAATTTCGCCGACCGCCTTCTCTTGATAGGGAACCGCTGCGATCACCAGATCGGGCTTCGCGGCCACGATCTGTTCAGTGTCGGCCGTCCATGAATCCGCAAGAATCGATCGCGAACCGTCAGCGACCTCAGGCACCACGTCGGCGCAATAGCGGGTGCAGGCCACCACACGGCCGAGTTCGCCGACGGCCTCGAGAATGACGGTAGCGCTCGGCTGCAGGCATGCGATCCGGTGCGGATGGTGGGAGCCAGGCATGATCGAGTCTAGGGTTTGACCTGGCGCAGCGCTGCTGCGAGCGTGTCCAAAGCCAATTGTGCGGCATGCGTCGAGGTCTGCGGCAGGCCGCCTACCGCAGCGATCAACTTTTCGCGGCGCAGGGATCGAGTTTCGTCCAGAGTCTGCCCCGCCACCAGTTCGGTCAACGCCGACGCACACGCCATCGAGGGCACGCATCCTTTGGCCTTGAATCGAATCTCCGCAATGCGGCCGGAATTGATTTTCAAGCTGAGACGAAGCACGTCCCCGCAGGCCGGGTTCTCGATCTCCGCGATGGCGTCAGCGTCCGCCACTTCGCCCGGGTTACGCGGGTTCTGGAAGTGATCGAGCAGTCGTGCGGAGTACATATGGTTCCGATTGTAAACGTCGCGCACCCGCCGACGTTCCGGATGTCGGACCTAGTTTGACGCCAGATTACCGGCGCGTCCCCTCAGGGAAATAGATGGTCCAGCCACGTTGCCGGGCTGCCGCTTCCAGATCAGGATTGGGGTTCACCGCGAATCCATGCTTGGCGATGGAAAGCAGGTCTGCGTCCCAGCGGGAATTGCCAAACGCCGCATCGATCTCCTTGTTGACCGCTTTGCGCAGTGCCTTAGGTTTACCCGGACCGGACGGGACGCGAACCAGTCTGTCCGTAATAAAACCGTTTTCAAGTTCGACTTTCGTCGCGAGAATGCGGTCTTCGGCGATGCCAAACGCTTTCATGCCGACGCGAATCACCCATTCGTTCGAGGACGATACCGCCCACACTTCGCAGCCGTTCTCCAGCAAGCGGCTCACCAGTTCTTGCATTTCGGTAAATATCTGTCCGGGGAAGGCATGTGTCATGAAATCTGCCGCAGCCTTCATCATGGCCGTCTCGGTGATTCCTTTGTGCATCGTGACCATCTCGCCGCACATGTCGTCTTCACTTACCTGGCCAGCTTTGTATTCGACGTAGCGGGCACGCATTGCCTGAGCAACGTCATCCGTCACGACGCCCTGCTTGATCTCCCAATCGAAGAAGCGCTCTCCAGCGTCGCCCGACCAGAGTGTGCCGTCACAATCAAATGCCGCCACCCGCGACTCCAGTCTCAGGACGGCATCGAGAAATTGTTGCTGAGTAGGATTTAGTGCGGGCGCCCCGGAAGTTTTCATGCACTTCGACGATAACCCGCGGAAACCGAAATGCGCAAACCTCCGGGTATATGAGTGAGCAAGTAAGTGCGGAAGGTCAAGAGGGCCCGACGCCGAACGTTTGCGAAATGAGTACGTGGCGGAAAAACCGGCTGCGTATGCGGTCGCCTGTGCATTGCCGTGGAAGAGCGACCCTTCACGGGCGGGTAAAGGACGTCGAAACAGCTCGGGCTTTAGACCCCGTGGATCAGTGCCGCGTAGTCGCCCGGAGTATTGATGTTCAACGCGACAAAGGGGTCGTCAACCGCGACGTAACGGATGTGATCCTGATAGCGATGCTCGACGTCGCGAGCGCTAGCGGTGGGCGCTGCCTGCAGAAATGCTTCGATCAGTTCGCGCCCCACAAGATAAGGATGTCCATGTTTGCCCGATAACTCAGGCACCACCGCCCACACGTCCTGCGAGGCGGACTCAAAAGCATCGCGCAGCAGTTGAATGGTTGCCGAACCGACCGGCGGCCGGTCGACGAGCGTGATCACGGCCGAATCGCGCCCATGATTGAGCACATCCTGCAATCCCATTTGCAGGGAACTGAACTGCCCCCGGCTGGGGTCAGGATTGGTGACGATCGACGCACCGCTGGCATACACAATCGGAGCCAGAGTCAGCTCGTTCTTGCCCGCAACGACGACGACGTAGTCAGTGGTTAGAAGCAGAGGACGAATCGCCGCCGACAGGAAAGTGTCTTTCGAGGGCAACTGTCCTTCGACCTGCGGCGGCCAGGGCAGCAGCGCTTTGTCGGTGCCCATGCGCGAGGATTCCCCAGCGGCCAGAATAACTCCGGCGAAACTCGGAGAACGCGCCATGTTGCGGACGATAGCAGAAAGCCGCAGGAAAGTCAGTGAGCGGGGATACTCAGGCGGAGTGCTCGCCGTCGTCGATTGCCTCTTCGACCGCATCGGCGGCGGACGCTCCGTCAAATCCCTCCCGCGCTCCCTTAAACC
>DATDGW010000810.1:0-9483 GCA_036521895.1 Candidatus Sulfotelmatobacter sp.
ACTCGCGCCCGCAGCCAGGGCTTTGGTGACGTCGCCGGAGTACTTGATGCCGCCGTCGGCGATGATCGGAACGCCGGAATCTTTGGTGGCGCGGTAGGCCTCGGCGATCGCTGTGATCTGCGGGACGCCCGCGCCGGTGACGACGCGCGTGGTGCAGATCGAGCCGGGGCCGATGCCGACCTTAATGCCATCGGCTCCGGCGCGCGTTAGTTCGCAGGCGCCGTCGAAGGTGGCCACGTTCCCGGCGAGCAGTTCGATGTGGGGCAGCTTCGATTTCACCAGCTTCACGGCGTCGAGCACTTTGGTGGAATGTCCGTGTGCGCTGTCGATGGCGAGCACGTCGACTTTGGCTTCGGCCAGTTCCTGCGCGCGCTCGAGGAAATCCCCGGTTGCGCCGATCGCCGCGCCGACGCGCAAGCGTCCCTGCGAATCTTTCGCCGCGTTGGGGTATTTCAGTTTCTTCTGGATGTCTTTAACTGTGATCAGGCCCTTCAGGTTGTACTTGTCATCGACGACGAGAAGCTTTTCGACGCGATGCTGGTGAAGAATTTTTTCCGCCTCTTCGAGCGTGGTTCCCACGGGGACAGTGATGAGATTTTTCTTGGTCATTACCTTGTCGATGGGTATGTCGAAGCGGGTTTCAAAGCGCAGGTCGCGGTTGGTGAGGATGCCAACCAGCTTGCCGTGTTCAGTGATGGGCACGCCGGAGATCTTGTACTTACGCATGACTTCAAGCGCATCGCTGACGCGGTCGGTGGGCGACATGGTGACGGGATCGACGATCATGCCGCTTTCCGAGCGCTTCACCTTGTCGACTTCGTTGGCCTGCTGCTCGATAGTCAGGTTGCGGTGAATAATGCCGAGACCGCCCTGCTGCGCGAGCGCGATGGCCATGTGCGACTCGGTCACAGTGTCCATGGCGGCGCTGACGACGGGAATGTTCAGGCTGATGTTGCGAGTGAGCTGCGTCTGGGTGACGGCCTCCGCGGGAATGACGTCGGAGCGGGCGGGCAGCAGAAGGACGTCATCGAAAGTAAGAGCCTCAGGAACAGGAAAATGAATCATAAGTTTCTCGGGAACTCTCCCAGCCTTATGGGGTAATTCTTCATTCTAGAGAGGGGCGGGGGATTGAGGCAAATCGGAGCGCAGGATGGACTCCCGGAGGGTTTAGGCGAGCTGTGCCAGCCAGACCGTATGACGGCCGCACGAGGGGTCTTCGAGGACATGAGACAGGACGAAGAATCCATTCTCGTGGAGGAGCAAGCGGTATTCGGCTTCATCCAGGCTGGCATGATAGAGCGGTTCGCCCTGGTAAGTTCCGATTGCTTCTCCGTGCGAAGGGCCGCTGGTGAACATCAGGGCCGCATTCGACGCCGCATGAGCTCTGAAGATAGGGAACATCGGGCACTTCCGATCTTCGGGGCACAGGTGAAAAAGCTGTCCCATGCGAGGATTCCGTCAAAATGCCGGCGGAGAGAGCGATCGCATATCGTTGATGCTCCAGCGTTGATCCAGAAAGCGTGATTTGCAGATGTCGATGAGAGCGGCGATGAATCCACGCCGGTTACCTGGCACCCTTTTTCGATGAAGTAACGAGCCATCGGCTCGGCGGAACCGCACCCAAGGTCGAGGATGGAAGCTCCGGGTTGCAGAAGAGCTAAGAAGCGGTCGAGCCAGGGTTTTTCAAAAGGTCGCGTCCTCGTGTGTGGTCATAATTGGCGGCATGCCGCTGATACAGGCCGATGATGCCCGCGTCGGGAGTTCACGATAAGAACGCTAACCTGCTTCCTGCCAACGCGACCATGGCTGCCAGGTGGAAGCGGCGGAGAGCAGCCAGACCTTTGAGGCAAACGGATAAGAATCTAGCGCGAGGGACGATTATAGGGTCTTGGAGGTCCGTGCTTTTTCACGCAAATCAGATACTAGTCGATACACGGTGTCCGCGTCGTCGATGTCCACGAACTTGGGAACGGCTCCAATCGCCATACTGTCCCACGTTCCCGCTGAGCGATGGTACCCGTATGCGGGGGCTTCCGACATAGAGAAGCGGAGAGTCCCCGGGCCTGCAGAACCGCTTTCTTTGATCAATGTAGGCAAAGAATCGATGTAAACCGATGCCATCTGCCTGCGCCATCCGCCTTGGACGACAATGAGGCGGCGACCGGTCACGGCGTAGTGGGTGCGTTTCTTTTTCCACGCGGTGTAAAAGAAACGTCCCCAGATCAGATATTGTCCGATGATTACGAATGGGATCCCCCATATCATTCCGAATATCCATCGGTTTCCAGAATGTGTGGTGGAGCCCCAGAGTCCTGCGGCTCCCGCCTCCCAGAAGATCGCGAACCCTCCCCACATCAGCGAAAAGGGAATCATGAACAGATCTTCTTTGTGAAAAATGATTCGGGGGGTCGGCTGTCCCGCCCAGAGAATACTCTCACCGGAAGTGAGTTCCGGTTGGACTGCGAGAAATGAGTCCTGATTGATCGGAGACATCGAATGAAATCGTAGAGTAACTCAGAGAGCGCCTCAAGTTACCGCCGTCCACACCAACCGCGAGAGGGCATGTATTCACCGAGAAGAGCAGGGTCGCCCCCGGTTTGTCTTTTAGCATCCGGGCGCGTATATTAGAGAACTGAGAACTGTTGTGTACTACCGGCATTTGGCGAAGCACACCAGTGGGCGCAAGCCCACTTTTTAGTTTGGGCCCTTCGGTTGGTGCCGCCATAGCCTGTAAGTTATTGGATACATGGCGCTTGACGTTGAACGTGTGCGGGAAATCGCGGAGCGGGTAGCAGTCTCCAGCGGGCTCGAAGTGGTGGAAATCGAGTTTCTCGGTGGAGGCAAGGCGCGTATGCTGCGGGTGTTTCTGGATAAGCCCGCGGCGGGGACGGATCCGCTGGCCGGGGTTACGCACGAAGACTGTGCGAACTTCAGCCGCGAGTTGGGCACGATCCTCGATGTGGAGGACGTGATGCCGGGCTCGTACACGTTGGAAGTTTCGTCGCCTGGCCTGGATCGGAAGTTGATTAAGGCCGCGGACTTCACCCGCTTTACCGGGAGCCGCATAAAGTTAACGACCCGGCAGCCGGTGAACAGCAACCGCCACTTTGAAGGACGGCTGGAGAGTTTTCAGGACGGGCGGTTGATGCTGGATTTGAGCGTGGCCAGCCACAAGTCGCGCAAGCAGATGGGTGCGGTGGCGAAAATTGAGATCGAGTTCGCCAATGTGGAGAAGGCGAATTTGGTTCCGGAGATCTAGGTTTCGCAGTTTCAAGGCTTTAGCTTTGAAACCTTGAAACGTTGGAACTTTACTTATGGCAAGCGAGCTTTACAACACGATCGACGCACTCAGCCGGGAAAAAGGGATTGATCCGCAGATTGTAGTCAGCGCCGTGGAAGACGCCATTGTTATGGCGACACGCAAGTACTACAAGTCGCAGGAAAACCTGCGAGCCAAGCTCGACAAGGAAACCGGCAAGATAAATGCATTCGCGGTGAAGACCGTCGTGGAAACACCCGAACAGGTGGAAGATCCCAACCTGCAAATCACGGTGGAAGATGCGCGCAAGGTCGATCCCGCGCTGGAAGTCGGGGGCGAGCTGCTGATTCCGAAAGTGACCGAAGGAATTTTGGGACGCATCGCAGCACAGCTGGCGAAGCAGGTGATCTTCCAGAAGGTGCGCGAGGCCGAGCGCGACACGGTTTACAACGAGTACATCGGGCGCGTGGGCGAGATCGTCAACGCGACGGTGAAGCGCGTGGAAGGTCCGGATGTGATCTTCGACATTGGCAAAGCGGAAGCCCGCATGCCGCGCAAGGAACAGTCGCGTCTGGAATCGTTTGCGATCGGGGAGCGCGTGCGCGTGGTGATTGCGCGCGTCGAACGAGCTTCGAAAGGCCCGGGCGTTGTGGTTTCGCGCGCGGCACCGGAACTGGTGCAGCATTTGTTCCAGACGGAAGTTCCGGAAATCTACGACGGAACGGTTGTGATTCGCGCAATCGCGCGCGAGGCCGGTGAGCGCACCAAGATCGCCGTCATGTCGAAAGACAAGGACGTCGACGCCGTCGGTGCTTGCGTGGGCATGAAGGGGATGCGCGTACAGTCGATCATCCGTGAGTTGCGCGGGGAGAAGATCGACATCATCGAGTATCACGAAGATGCCGTGACCTTCGCCGAGAAGGCGCTGCAGCCGGCGAAGGTGAGCCGCGTGACGGTGGTCGACAGCGCGGAGAAGCACCTCGAAGTTGTGGTCGATGACAGCCAGCTGTCGCTTGCGATCGGCAAGAAGGGTCAGAACGTCCGGCTGGCGGCGAAGCTGCTGGGCTGGAAGATCGACATCAAGAGCGAGGAAGAGAAGCGGCAGGAAGTCGAACTGCAGATGGCCGCGATGGCTCCGCAGGCGTCGACTCCGCTCGAGAACGTGACGGGCCTGGGCGAAGGGTTGGTTGAAAAACTCAGCGCTGCGGGTGTTACGACTGTCGAAGCGCTTGCCGATATGACGCCGGAGCAGCTTGAGGCCATTGAGGGCATCGGGCCGAAGACGGTGGAAAAAATCAGTCTCGCGGTGAATAATTACTTTGCGAGCCTGGAAGCGGGCTCCGCCGAAGGGGAAGTCCCTGCAGAGGGCGTTTCGGGTGAAGGCGTAGCTGAGGAAGCCGCGCCGGAAGCAGTAGCGGGCGAAGTTGCCGCGGACGAACAAGCGGCGGCCCCTGAGGCGACGGCGGAAGCCGAAGCCGCCTCGGGCGAAAGCGAAGAGCATGAGCCGAAACATGGCTCTGCTCCCGAAACAACTGAATAGTGATGACACGCGCAGACATTTTGGATGGTGTGCGTGTGCAGGACGCTGACTCCGTGAGGATTGCAATGAAGACTTAAACACAACGCGGAGTACAAGAAAGGCCGGATGAGTAAGGTTCGAATCAACGATCTCGCCAGGGAGCTGGAAGTTAAAAGCAAAGCCATTCTCGACGCGCTACCGCTCGTCGGTGTGACGGAGAAGAAGACCCATTCCAGCTCGCTCGAGGAGCATGAAGCGGAAAAGGTGCGGGTGCACCTTCGCGGCTCGTCCGAAGCGCAGACACCGTCCGCCCGTTCCGCGCGTCCACTGCGCGGCGAAGAAGAAATCAAGACCAAGATCGATTTGTCGCACATTTCCCGGCCGGGAGATGTGCTGAAAGCTATCACTCAGCAGAAGGAAGCTGTGGCGCCACCGGCGCGTGCGGCAGCGCCACCGGTTGGGGCGCGGCCCGTGGTTGCGCCTCCGGCTGTGAGACCGCCTGCGCCTCCGGTTGCGCATGCTCCCGCGATACGTGCTCCCGCGACACATTCTCCTACCGCATCATCGATTCCGGCAGCGAAAGCGCCTGCTCCGGCTGTGCGGCCTGAAGTGGTTGCGCCTGCGGCGGAGAAGCCCGCAGTGCCCACGATTGCAACCGCCACTCCGAGTGTGGTCACAGCCGCGCCTCCGGTTGCGGCACCGCTGCGTCCGACAGCACCTCCCGCTCCAGCCGCAGTGGTTGCGCCGCCGGTGCCATCCGCGCCTCCGGCTACAGCCTCGGCCACGCCTCAAGTTCCAGTTGCTCCGCCGCGTGCGGCGACACCCCTGGTTACGGCTCCGCCGCAGCCTCCGGCGCCACGCATGATTGTTCCGCAGACTGGACCGCGTCCGGTTTACAAAGCTCCGCCGCCCCGTCCAGTCGCACCGGTTGCGCAGGCCGGTGCGCCCGCAGGGACCATGCGTCCGGTGCCCGGGCGTCCGGTGCCGGGGCAGCCAATTTTTCAGCGTCCGCGACCGCAGGTTCCAGGCGGAGGTCCACCGCGTCCGTTGCGTCCGGGTGAGCGCCGTCCCATGCATCCCACGCGTTCGACGCCTGCGGGTGCTCGTCCTCTGGGTGTGGGTCCGGGGCTTCCGCCTCCGGGACCAGCGCGTCCTGGTGCGCGTCCAGGTGCTCCCGCGCGCAGGCCTGGCCAGCGCTATGTTCCGCGTGGCGTAAAAGAAGGACCGATGAAGGGCTACACGCCACCGCCGCGCATGGTGGTGTCGAACGAGCCGATGCCGATCACGCGCAATATCACGATCACAGAAGGCATCAGCGTTAAAGATCTTGCGGAGAAGCTCGACATCCGCGCGAAAGATCTGATCTCGCGCCTGCTGGGCCGCGGCGTTTTCGCCACGATCAACCAGACGCTCGATGCCGAACTGGCGAGCGAGATGGCGCGTTTCTTCGGAGCTGAGACGAACGTGATCACGTTCGAAGAGCAGGCTTCGAAAGAAATTGACGCCGCCGCGAGCGGGGAAGAAGCCGCCGCCGAAGTTACGCCGCGACCGCCGGTGGTCACGATCATGGGTCACGTCGACCATGGCAAGACCACGCTGCTCGACTCGATCCGCTTGACCAGCGTTGCGGAGGGCGAAGCGGGAGGCATCACGCAGCACATAGGTGCTTACAAGGTTCGCATCACCGACAAGGAATCACCGGCCTTCGGGCGCGAGATTGTGTTCCTCGATACGCCGGGTCACGAAGCATTCACTCGTATGCGGTCGCGCGGCGCGAAGGCGACTGACATCGTCGTGCTCGTTGTCGCTGCCGATGACGGGGTCATGCCGCAGACCGTGGAAGCGATCGATCACGCGCATGCTGCTGAAGTTCCGATCATTGTAGCCGTGAACAAGGTCGACAAGCCCGACGCCATGCCCGATCGTGTGAAGAAACAGCTCGCCGATCGCGGGCTGGTTCCAGAAGAGTGGGGCGGCAAGACGGTGTTCGTCGACGTTTCGGCAAAGAAGAAAACGAACCTGAACCTGCTGATGGAAATGATCTGCCTGGTCGCGGATCTTGCCGAGTTGAAAGCCACTCCGGAGCGCGCCGCGACAGGTGTCGTCCTCGAAGCGAAACTGGATCGCGGCCGCGGACCTGTGGCCACCGTGCTGGTGCAGAACGGCACGCTAGTCGCTGGCGACAACTTCGTCGTCGGCAACGTGTACGGTAAGGTTCGCGCCATGTTCGACGATCGCGGGGCGGCGCTGCAGTCGGCGCCTCCGTCAACGCCGGTTGAGATTCTGGGCATGGAAGGGTTGCCGCAGGCTGGAGATCAGTTCGTGGTGGTCGCGGATCGCGACAAGGCTCGGGGCATCTCCGAATATCGCGAGCAGAAGGCCCGCGAAGCCGCGCTGGCCAAGAGTTCGCGCGTGTCGCTGGAAGGACTCGCCGAGCAGATCAAGACCGCCGGCACCAAGGAACTGAACATCATCCTGAAGGGCGATGTGCAGGGCTCGGTGGAAGTGCTCAGCGATCTGCTTTCGCGGCTTTCGAACGAGAAGGTTCGCCTGCGGCTGCTACGTTCAGGTGTCGGCGCCATCACCGAAACCGATGTGCTGCTGGCCTCGGCGTCGAATGCCATCATCATCGGATTCAACGTACGGCCGGAGCGCAAGGCGCAGGAACTGGCGGAGCAGGAAGAAGTCGACATCCGCCTGCACTCGATCATTTACGAACTGCAGGACGAGATCAAGCGCGCCATGACCGGGCTGCTTGAGCCGACGATCAAAGAGACCTACCAGGGACGCGCCGAGGTGCTCGAGACCTTCCGCATCCCGAAGGTGGGAACGGTTGCCGGTTGCCGCGTGACCGATGGCCTGATCAAACGCGATTCCGAGGCGCGCCTGCTGCGCGACAACGTGGTCGTATTCAAGGGCAAGATCGGATCGCTGCGGCGCTTCAAGGACGATGCCAAGGAAGTCACGCACGGCATGGAATGCGGCATCTCGATCGCGAACTACGGCGACATCAAGGCGCGCGATGTGATCGAGGCATTCGCTACCGAGCGGATCGCCGCCGAAGCGATGGTGTAGAAAGTTTCGAGTTTCAGGTTTCAGGTTTCGCGCGATCTCGGTCGCGGCCGGGATTTCTGCTTATCCGCAACTGGAAACTTGAAACTCGAAACTGAATGCCCATCGCTTTCCTCACCCTCGAACTCCACATCGAAGCGGCGCAGTCCATCAAAGACAGGCGCCAGGTTGTGCGCAGCTTGAAAGACCGGCTGCGCACCAGTTTCAACGTTTCCGTGGCCGAGCTCGACGCGGCCGAGTTGTGGAACCGCGCCACCATCGGCGTGATCAGCATCTCCAATTCCCGCGACTATCTCGATGGCCTGATGAAGAACGTGGAGCGCGCGGCGGCGCGCATCGCCAATAACCACGGAGCGGAGATCGCCGATTCGTTCGTAGAATATTTCTAGCCGCTCCGCCCGGCGTCAGGGATGCTGCAGTTGAAGGGAAACCAGACGCACTTCGCTGGTGAAAGGTCCTGTTGCGCGCGAATAAGTCACAAAGATCGTTTGCCCCCCGTTGACATCGTATTCCGAATGAGAACGCGCATCGTAGACATTGCCCGACACCGGTTGCATGGCCACGAATGCGGTTCGTTCCCCCGACCACGGGCCTTCCGGGTTGGGCGACGTCCGAATCATGACATTCTGAGAAAACACCTGGCTGTAAATGGCGACATATTGTTGTAGGTAGCTGTTCCAGGAGACGCTCAAAATGTTCGCGTCGGGAATCACCGAGACCGCGGTACCGATCTGTGACGACCAATTGCCATTGCCCGCGTAGAAGGTCCAGGCGCTGCGATCGAGTGCGCTGCCGGGATCCACTCGTGCGAGCCGGCATCCTTTGTCGGCGCCGTTGCTGGGTGTGCCGCAACCATAGATGTAGAGAACTCCTCCGTTGATGAGAGCGGCGGTCCCGAAGTTCGGCTCGTTCTGAGCGAACATCAGGTCAGAATGATCGGGGACGATGGGCGGATTGAACGTGGGGCGCTGCGGCGGCTGACTGAAGTCTTGCCAGACCGCAACCGAGTTCCCACTGCCTTGAAAATTAAAGCTCCCGGGCAGAGCGTAGACGACCATGTAGAAAACCAGGGCGCGGTTGTTTACCGAATCCGTCACAATGGCCGACGGCCAAAGAGCCCAGCGGGCGCCGCACGGCTGCAGCCGGCAGGCATTACCGTTGTGAGCTTGATTGAATGCGTATTCCGCCGGCGTCTCGGCGAGAATCATCTCAGGTGCGCCCGACGTGTCGAGCCGTTCCTGGAAGCCGGTGATGCCATCTTGCGCGTTGCGGTCTGTGGTGTACGACCATGAGTCGCTGATTAATCCTCGGCCGTCGGCGTTCGGATTCGACAGGAATGTGTCCCCGTAAAGCCATACCGAATGCCCTTGAAATACCGCGCTCATCGCGCCGTCCCGGCCGAGGATGTCGGGGTTGGTGGGGATCGTTCCGAGATCGGCGGCATTCATTACATGCAATGCGGGCGGGGGCCCTGGATTTGAGCCGCAGCCGGACAGGGCAAGAGTCAAGAGCAAGACGATTCGGCGGGCCTGGAAGTTTTTTTTGGCGAGCGTACTCATGACAATTCTGATCGGCGGAGCAGTCGTGAACGCGCCTGCGCCCAAATTACCGGGATGCGATTTGCCGGCTCCCA
>DATDGW010000811.1:0-16093 GCA_036521895.1 Candidatus Sulfotelmatobacter sp.
ACAGCCACCGTGGATTCGATCGTGAAGAAACTGCAACGGTGCCGGCAGACCCTCGAAAACATTCAGCCAGGATGCACCCTGCCGCGTTCACGAAAAAAGAGGAAACAATAACTCCAGTCGTTTATGCGACACTACACTAGAGAGGTTCCCAACAATTGGAGGGTGGGCGAAGCAGGGGCAAAAAGCCGCTTTTCGCACAAAACAAAACGCCCCAGACTCGATTGAGTCGTGGGACGTCTGTTGATCAGCCCTCCCCCAAGTGCTGCTCAATGACAATTTAACTCTACCCCCCGACCCGGTAAATGGCTCGACTGGGCCCATATATGGCACGAATGGGTAGGCAGAGTGCCCCAGCGCTAAGTGCCCTGAAGCAACAGGCTTGCGCGGCTCGAGTCGCCTCCGCCGTCACGCTCTGGTGGCCCCCAGCTGAGTTTGTCATACTCCGTCAGCTCCCGGTTGCGTCTCAGAGCGGTTAGCCAGCAGTTCGAGACACCCTACATCTGGCGCCACCTGCTGACGAAGAGGAGCACGTAGTCGTCATAACGCAATCGTTAGTCTCGCTCTCAGCTCGAAGGCTTTGATGCTCAGGTGTCGGCGCTCGTGTTTGTAAACTTCATGGTTCTAGTGGAACCTGTTCCTGTTCTGCAGTGAGAGATGCAATCGAGACCAGTTGGGTGAAAGTAAGCAGTGGGAAGACTCGCGCTTTCGGAGTTGCGCGTTCTCTCTGTGAAACTGCGGGCGTGCCGGTTGCGTGCAAGATTGCTGACGAGATTGATGCCCATGATGAGGAGATACGCCGAAGTCCAGACGCGCGGAATTGCGGGGATCGATAAAGGTTTTTGCTTACGCACTTTCCCTATCCATGGCGCAGGCCGCCAGCGATGAGCACGAACCGTGTCGTGAGTGCGTGATGAAAATCAATCTCTCATTCAATTCGCGTCAGATGAATGGAAATTAATGTGTTTTGAATTCTTGCTCTTGAGTTAAGCTCTCTCCGCACAGAAGGGAGCCCCCACGATGTGGACCTCGAATTGGAAGATGCTCTGTGTAGGTCTGTTGGTTTCGGTATGGATTTGCGGCGCTGTTTCAAACGTTCACGCGCAAGTCGCTGGCGCAAGCATATCGGGAACTGTGATGGACAGCAGCTCGCGGGTGGTCAGCAACGTTCAGATCAGGATTAGCAACGTTGCGACCGGCGGCACTCGCGAGGTCACAACCAACGACGAAGGCGTATACTCCGCGCCGAATCTTCAGCCCGGAATGTACGAGGTGAAATTCTCCTTGCAAGGATTCAAGGCGGAGACGCGAAGCGGCATCGAGTTGACGGTCGGAGCGGCGGCAGTCTTGGACGTAACCCTCGTAGTCGGCGGGCTACACGAGACAGTTGTTGTGCAGAGCGAGGTGCCCGCCGTGCAGATAACTACGTCCGACATCAGCGCCGTCGTGAATGCGACAACCGTCCGAGAACTCCCACTCAACGGCCGCAGCTGGACCGATCTCGCGCAGCTCCAGGCCGGCGTCAGTGCGGTTCACACGCAGCCGGATTTTTCGGCGGGCACAGATCGTGGTAATCGTGGCTTCGGGCAACAACTGACCATCTCCGGCGCACGACCCCAACAGAACAACTATCGTTTGGACGGCGTCAGTCTTAACGACTATGCCAACGGCGCCCCCGGCAGCGTGCTGGGTGGAAACCTGGGCGTGGATGCGATTCAGGAGTTCTCGGTCATCACCAGCAACTACTCAGCGGAATATGGCAAAACTTCCGGAGGAGTGGTCAACGCGATCACGAGGTCAGGTACCAATCACCTTCACGGCAGCGCGTACGAGTTTATCCGCAACAGCAAGCTGGACGCCAAGAACTACTTCGATGATCCGACGAAGCCCATTCCACCATTTAAGCGAAATCAGTTCGGCGGAACGTTTGGCGGACCGATCGTAAAGGACAACACGTTCTTCTTCACGGATTTCGAAGCGATCCGGCAGTCGAAGGGAATACCAAACTTGGTGACAGTGCCATCGGATGCGGCAAGGACCGGCAAGGTCTTTACGTACGCGACGTGTGCAGGAACGATTAACCCAGTCGATAATTCATGTCAGGAAGTGGTCGATTCCGCCGCTGCCCAATACTTCACATTCTGGCCCCACGCCCCAGCAGCACAGCAAATTCCAGGCAACGATACGGGGCTGTATACATTCTCGGGCCAGCAGATTGTGAACGAGAACTTCCTTACCGCCCGTGTCGACCACAATTTCTCGGATCGTGACAGCCTATTTGGTTCTTACATGTTCGATCGCACCCCGTACTCATCTCCC
Organism: Candidatus Sulfotelmatobacter sp.; assembly: GCA_036521895.1. Lineage (GTDB taxonomy): Bacteria > Acidobacteriota > Terriglobia > Terriglobales > Acidobacteriaceae > Sulfotelmatobacter. The sequence goes on from DATDGW010000811.1 coordinate 2,317, forward strand.
GACGGAATGAATAATGTGCAATTTCAGACCCTGACGGCGAGACAATTCGTTTCGATCGAGGAGACGCACATCCTCTCACCCAGTTTCGCGAATTCTGTCCGTATTGGTGGGAACCATGAAGCGGTCAACAACAACCAGAGCATAAAAGCGATCAATCCCGACGCCTCTAGAACTGACTTAGGGGTTGGAGGCGCCGCATTTTCCGGCCGGGCTGCATCCCAAGTTGTGATCAACAGCCTCGGCCTTACCCCTTTCAGCGGTGGCGTGGGAGGCAGCCCCACATACTACTATCACTGGAACTCGATCCAGGCATACGACGACGCATTCCTGACCAAGGGCAAGCATTCCCTGAAATTCGGGGGCGCCTTCGAACGCATCATGCTCAATGTAATCGCCGATACCGATCCGAACGGTATTTGGATTTTCAATGACTGGCCGAGTTTTCTGACGAACACTCCAAAGAAGTTCCAAGGAGGAATCGCAAGTACGCTGTCGCCACGGAACCTACGTCAGAACATCTTCGGTGTGTATCTGCAGGATGATTGGCGCTGGAAATCAAACGTCACTCTCAATCTGGGTTTGCGCTACGAGATGTCGTCGGTTCCGAAGGAGACCGCCGGCAAGACTGCCAATCTTCGGAACATCGGGGACCCATTGCCAGTGTGCGGCACTACTGCGTTCGGGAATTGCTCGGGCACGGGGCCCTTCTTCAGTAATCCCACCCTGCATAACTTTGAGCCCCGCTTCGGTTTTGCCTGGGATGTCTTCCACAACGGCAAGACTGCCGTTCGCGGAGGGATTGGGATGTTCGATGTTCTGCCGCTGCCCTACCAGTTCATTCTCATGACGACGCAGTCGGCTCCCTTCTTCTCCTACACGGCAATCGGCAACCCGGGGCAGGGTACGTTTTTCTCCGGTCCACTGGCAATTACCTCCAACTCGTTACGCTCGACCTATGTCGATTCTCGCGACAAGAGAAACTACATCATCCAGTGGAACCTCAACGTGCAGCAGCAACTGACTCGCACGGTAGCTGGAATGATCGCTTATGTCGGTTCGCGAGGCGTGCATCAGCCCTTCAAAGTTGATGAAGCGGATCTTGTGATTCCCACCAAGACGCCGTATGGGTACCTCTGGCCGCAGGTGGATGTTTTCGGGAATGTGTTTACGCCGTTGTGCAATTCCACAAATGTGAATATTCCCGATACCGATCCTTCCTGTGCTCCGCCTCCTACGATCAACCCCAACTTCGGATCGGTTCGTGGAATCTTCTACGAGGGGCATTCTTATTACAACGCGCTGGAAGCGCAGTTAGCGAAGCGGATGAGCCACAATTTTCAGGTACAAGGGACCTTCACATGGGCCAAGAGTATGGACACCAGCTCCGCATCCGTGGCGGGCGACACGTTCGGCAACTCAATCTCCAGTCTGCACTGGTTCGACACGCGCTTAGGCCGCGGCCTGTCGGATTTTAACGTTGGGCGCACGCTGGTAGTGAACGGAACATGGGAGGCTCCGACTCCGAAGTCGCTCTCTGCTCCAGCCCAATGGGCTTTGGGCGGATGGGAACTGGGGTTGATCTTTACCGCCAGCGATGGAGTGCCTTTCACTCCAACGTTTGGAACAGGGGCCGATCCTCAGGGTACTCTGAGCAGTGACGATTGGGCCTTCCCGAATCGACTGGGCGGAGCTGGATGCCAGACGCTTACCCGACCTGGAAATCCGACAGCCTACGTCAAAGGCGACTGTTTTCAGGTACCCACTGCGCCCAATCTGGCTTTTTGGAACGCCAACTGCGCTCCTGCCCCGCCCAGCCTGGGATACGGATTTGATCCTCTGAATCCAGCCAACCCGGTCAACGCCAACAATGGCAACACCCCTCCGGCATGGCTGCCCCCACTGGCCTGTTTCAACCTGCGCGGTAACGCGGGCCGCAATATCCTGATCAGCCCTGGTGTTGCCTCTCTCGACTTTTCGCTGTTCAAGAACAATTACATCAAGCGCATCTCCGAAAACTTCAACATCCAGTTCCGAGCCGAGTTCTTTAACATCATCAACCACCCTAACTTCGCTCCTCCCCCCAGTGCAACCAACACCGACGTTCGTGACGGGACGGGGTTCCCCAATCCAGGTCTGGGCTTGCTGACGAGAACAACCACGACTGCGAGAGAAATTCAGTTCGCGGTGAAAGTGATCTTTTAGCTCAGGAGATTTTCTTTTGCCTTCTCATGCGGCCGGCACATCATTCTGAGCTAGCCGGCCGCATCGAACCTTGGTCCTTCGCTAATATGCACCTGAAGCCCGCTTGTGAATTGATTCCATGACGACCATCGCGGACGATACGAAGAGAATCACACCTTCCGGCTCCGAGCCCGAAGTTGGCGAGCGTGCTCGCAATCGCATCGCACGGCGGCTCCTGCCCTTTCTCTTTCTGCTCTACGTGATTGCTTTTCTCGATCGCATGAACGTCGGCGCGGCCGCCCTCCAAATGCCCCATGACCTGGGCTTCAGCGAGGGTGTGGTCGGAATGGGAGCAGGAATTTTCTTTCTGGGTTATTTTCTGCTGGAAATCCCCGGCGCCCTGATCGTGGAACGCTGGAGCGCCCGCCGCTGGATCGCGCGCATCATGATTTCCTGGGGCGTGGTGACGGTGTTCATGGCCTTCATCCACACCCCGCGGCAATTCTATATCGTGCGCTTTCTGGTGGGTGCCTCCGAAGCGGGCTTCTTGCCCGGGGTCATCGTCTACCTTACGCACTGGTTCCGATATCAGGACCGTGCTAAAGCGGTCGCATTTTTCTACGCCGCGAACCCTCTTTCGTATGTGATCGGCTCGCCCTTGGCCGGTTTGCTGCTGGGTCTTTCCTGGCTCGGGCTCAGGGGCTGGCGCTGGCTGTTTATCATCGAAGGAATTCCGGCGATCGTGGTGGGCGCAATCACGATCTGGTATCTGACAGACTGGCCCGCAGAGGGAAGGTGGCTTCCAGACGACGAGAAAGCGTGGATCACAGCCGAACTACAGCGGGAGAAGGAAGCCAAGAATCGGCGTCGCTCGTTCCGCGTGGGGGAGGCGATGCGCCATCGCGACGTAATTCTTCTGACGGGCTGCTATTTCTGCGCCATGACCGGAAGTTACGGCATTGCATTCTGGCTGCCCACGATTCTGAAGCGCATCTCGGGCAAGAGCGATCTGATGGTCACGCTGCTGGCGGCTTTACCCTATATTGTCGCGTTCGCGACCCAGCAGGTGAACGGCTGGCACTCTGATCTCACGCGCGAGCGCCGCTGGCACGCGGCCATCCCGGTCTTCGTGTGCGGGCTCGCCCTGGCGTTGGCGGTTCTATATCGCACGAACCTGGCCACGTCGGTGGGCTTGTTTGTGGTCGCCGGAGGCGCGTTCTACGGCTTTCAGCCTGTCTTCTGGGCGGTGCCCACGCGGTTTCTGAGCGAATCGGCTGCCGCTGCGTCCATAGGGTTGATCAATGCAGTTGGCAATCTGGGCGGCTTCGTCGGGCCCATGGTGATCGGCTATCTCGCCAGCCGGACGCATTCCTTTTCCCCGGGCTTGCTGTACCTGGTGGCGAGTCTGTTTGTGTCAGGCGGATTAATGCTCGCGGTGGGAAGGCAGGCAGTCGCGCAAACATGAGCGAACCCACAAGAACAACGGTGAGTCTTTCAGACGATATTAAGGTGACTTCGAAATCATAGTTTATGGGGGAGGTTGTTATGACTAGACATGGTTGGGGAACCTTATTCGTTGCGTTGTTGATCCCTGTCTTAGCTTGGAGCGGGGACCACTCCCCTGCTCCGGATTTCAAGCTCTACGTTGGAAACAGCCGGGGCGACGACATAAGCATTGTCGACATCGCCTCGTTGAAAGTAACGGGCGACATCAAAGCAGGAGAGCACGTGCACGGTGTGTGCCTGCAAGGTGACGGCAAACGGCTCTTCGCGACCGTGGAGACCGACCATACTCTGAGGATCATCGACACCGCGACTCAGCAAACCATCGGCACGGTCAAGCTGGGGGGCCGTCCGAACCAATGCGCCGCGACTCCGGATGGGAAATACGTGGCAGTTCCCATCCGCGATGGGGACAGCGTGGACATCATCGACGTTGAGCAACAGCAGATTGTGAAAGTTCTGCCCATCAAGGAGCCGCACAATGCTCTGAATAACGGCAGCAATCGCTACATTTATGTGAGTTCCATGGGGGCGCACGAGATCGATGTGATCGACCTGGAGAAGATGGATTACTCGGCTCACATCCCCGCCGGCGGACGACCGCGGCCCTACGTGGTTTCGCCCGACGGAAAAACCATGTACGTCGCAGTGGCCGACCTGCACGGGTTCGTGATCGTCGATATTCCACAGCAAAAGGTCATGGAAAGAGTTGAGATACCCGCCCAGCACACCACCCTGCGAAAGTTGGAGTACGAAACCCCCGATACCCTTACTCATGGATTGGCGCTCACGCCAGATGGAAGCGAACTGTGGGTCTCGAGCCTGCTGGATGACTCCATGTATATCTATGACGTGAAGGCCAAGAAAGTTGCCGGCCGGGTCAGCACGGGCATGGGGCCGAACTGGATTGTCTTCACTCCCGACGGCAAATATGCCTGCATCAGCAATACGGATACGGACGACGTGTCCATCATCGACGTCAAATCTCGGGCCCAGATCACTCGCGTAAAAGTCGGAAAAGTTCCCAAACGCCTGGCGGTCGCAGGTACGCCGGATGCAAACACCAAAATGCGGTGAACAGGTTTTAATGCGCCTTTAATGCCGGTTTCAGATTCGTCTGGGATCGTTACAACTGGAGGATCCACTTGAATTTATCGAAAGCAATGATGTTGTCGGCGGTACTTCTGGCCTTGGTGATCGGCGTCGCGGCGCAGGAAAAGGCTCCCTTGAAACTGCTGCACGTGACTCCCATGCCCGAACTCCATGACGGAGATTTCGACCACCTGACCGCCGATGTAGCCGGCAACCGCCTCTTCGTCACCGCCGAGGAGAATTCGAAAGTCCTTGTCTTTGACCTGAAGACAGCCAAGCTCATTCACACCATCGACGACGTCAAGGCCCCGCACTCGCTGCTCTATCGCGCCGACTTGAAAAAGCTTTTTGTCGTCGATAGCGATCTGGGCGAGGTGAAGATTTACGAGACGGATTCATACCAACCGGCGGGAAGCATCAAGGTTCGCGAGGGAGCGGACGCGAGCGGCTAGGACGCTTCCTCGAAGCTCTTTTACGTGGTGAATGGCGGCAAAGATGCCAAACTGCCGAACGCCTACATCAGCGTGATTGATGTGGAGTCCGGCAAAACCGTGGCGGATATCAAGATCGACTCCAACGACGTAGAAGGCGTCGCCTTCGAGAAGTCAGGGCCCCGCATGTTCGTCAATGTCCGTGGAAAGAACGCCGTGGAAGTGTACGACCGGACCGACCGCACGCTGAAGGCGACTTGGTCCGTTGCGCAGGAAGGGAAAAATCCAACTTCAATGGCCTTCGACGAGAGTGGACATCGACTGTTCCTGGGGACGCGCGCGCCCGCGAAACTGGTCGTCATGGATTCCGATTCGGGCAAGATCGTGACGAGCTATCCCGCCGCGGCGATGGTCGACGATATGGCATTCGATGCCGCCAGCAAGCGCATCTACTTCGCCGGAAGCGAATTCCTCGACGTATTCCTGCAGAAAAATGCCGACAACTACGAACACATCGGTCATATGGCGACGTCGTTCCGGGCAAAAACGGGCGTTCTGGTCCCGGAGCTGAACCGGTACTATCTCGTAGTTCCGCATCACGAGAAACAGACGGCGGAGTTGCGGGTATACGAAGTAGTCCCGTAGAGAGGGCCTGCGGTGCATCGAGGTTTTACCCAGATAGTTGTACTGAGACGACAACGGGAGAGGCCTCAGCGCGTAGCCGCCACCTCGGCCGCGATGACCTCTCCCATGTCGCGCGTGCTGGCATGGCCACCGATGTCGCGAGTACGGACATCCGAATGGGCCAGGACCCTGAAGATGGCTTGTTCGACGGCGTGAGCCGCCTGCTTCTCGCCGAGGTGCTCCAACATCATCGCGCCCGACCAGATTTGAGCGACCGGGTTGGCAATGCCCTTCCCTGCAATGTCCGGTGCAGAACCGTGCACGGGCTCAAACAGCGACGGATACTCCCGTTCAGGGTTCAGATTGGCGGATGGCGCTAGTCCCATCGATCCCACAACGGCTGCACCAAGATCTGAGAGAATGTCGCCAAACAGATTCGAGCCCACCACCACGTCGAACCAATCAGGGTGCGCCACAAAATGCGCCGTCAGAATGTCGATGTGATACTGATCAGCTTTGACTTCGGGATATTTCTTTGAAATCGCGGCGAAGCGCTCGTCCCAGAAGGGCATCGCATAAACAATGCCATTGGACTTCGTCGCCGAGGTCACATGCTTCTTGCGCGTACGACCGAGTTCAAAGGCATAAGTAATGATTCGATCGCAGGCGCGGCGAGTAAAGATGGTTTCCTGCATCGCCATGTCGAACTCGGTATCGCGATTAAGCCGTCCACCAACTTCTGAGTACTCGCCCTCACTATTTTCACGAACGATGATGAAGTCGATGTCTCCCGCCTTGCGGCCGCTGAGCGGACTCGTGATTCCCTCCAGCAGGCGCGCGGGGCGGCGGTTCACGTACTGTTTGAATCCCCGGCGGATCGGAATCAGCAAGCCCCACAGCGAGACGTGGTCGGCTACTCCCGGATAGCCCACCGCCCCTAGGTAGATAGCATCAAACGGGCGCAACTGATCGAGGCCATCTGCGGGCATCATGCGCCCCGTATTCAGATAGGTCTGGCAACTCCAGTCGAAATGCTGCCACGAGAACGAAAGGTCAAACCGTCGAGCCGCTGCCTCGAGCACACGAATGCCTTCGGGAACAACTTCGTGTCCAATTCCATCTCCTTCGATTACGGCGATCCGATAGGTCTTCAAATTCTCCCTCACCTCGTCGAGATTTTCAGTTCACCAGAGACTACTTGCTGCAAAGCGCGGTCAGTGTGCGCACGTCCTGCACGTCTTCAAGCTTCCGCACGAGTTCGACGACCTGGTTCGCCTTATCGCTGGGCCACTCGGCGAACGCGGCGCATCCCCGGAACTTGTCCGCCACCTCGTCATAGCTCATGGGATTGCTCGGACTGCCCTTGCCGAAAGCCGCGCGTCCGGAAATTGTGCGGCCATCCTTCAAAGTGATCTTGAGAATGGTCGTCATCTTATCGTATCCCGCTGCTTCCGCCTCAGGATCGACATAGAAGTGAACGCGCTCGATCATCTTCTGCACATCGTCGCGATTTTGCATGGCATCCGTGTATTTCGTCTGATCCGCTTTTCCGTCCAACAGGAGGATCGCCATGCAAAACTCCATGCTGAATTTCGCCTGCAATCCGGTTTTCGGATGGTGATGTAGCAGGGTACTCTCCATGTTCCGATTCGCACCAACGTCTACGCGTTCGACATCGGCGGCGCGAATCGAGTTCTCGTGGATCAGGCGCAGGAGTTCCGTCATGCCGGGATGAGTGAGCGAACCGGATGGAAATGGCTTGATCGAGACTCCCGGGTTCTGGAATGTCCAGGGTTTCCCCAGTCGATCGACAATCGCGGTCGGCTCGTAGGTTCCACCGTAGGCGTGGAAGAAGCCGCGCTGTGCTTCCAAGATCTGTTCCGCCGCGGTCCAGCCGATCGCCGCGAAGTCTGCCGCAAGCACGCCAGATTCGGCCGCGTGGCCCGCTTGAAATGGCTTCATCATTGTGCCGAAGTTCTCCCGGAGGCCGGCAGCGTGGCTCGCCGCAACTCCAAACGCGCGCGAGGTGCGCCCCACGTCCAGTCCTTTCAGCTTGGCGCAAGCTGATGTTCCGCCGAAAACTCCGCAGGTGCCGGTGGAATGAAAGCCATCTTCGTAGTGACGAGGTGAGATCGCCTCCGCGATCTTGCACTCAACCTCGACCCCGGCGTGGTAGGCGACCAGCAGATCCTTGCCGCTCTTGCCTTCGATCTCCGTTGTCGCCAAAGCTGCGGGAAGCACGCACACCGTCGGGTGAACGAGCAGTCCATACACCCGATCCTTGGCGGAAGCAAGCTGAGTGTCATCGAAATCATCCACGTGGATGGCGACGCCGTTGGCGAAGGCGGCGAAGCGCGCAGGATAGCGTACCGCGGATCCCAGGACTGCTGCGCCGCTCTTTGGGGCAGAGACGAAGGTCGTCAGGTACTCCTGGATGAGACCCCAGGTTTCAGCTTTCGATCCGCTGAGCGCCAGCCCCAAACCGTCCAGGATGGACTTCTTGCTCAGTTCGAGCGGCTCCGCCGGGATGTCCGCAAATTTCAGGTTCACTACAAACTCGGCGACATACGCGGTCAGCTTTTGAATCTGCGGGAATTTCTTTTCGGCGCACGCCTGAGCTGTCTCCGCGCTGGCAAACACTGGTCTTGAGGCACCATCTAACCCTAGCGTGGCGCCCGCCCCAGCCGCGTTCCGCAAGAAATCCCGCCTTCTCATATCCTTGCTCATCGTTTGTCACCGTTCAGTTCGTTCTTGAAAACCCGGCCGCCTTTCATGACGAACTTCACGCGCTCGAGTTCTGTGATGTCTGCCATCGGATCCCCTGCGACCGCGACTAGGTCCGCGAACTTGCCCGCCTCCACGGCGCCGATGCGATCCTGCCATCCCATCAGCTGCGCCGCTTCCGAGGTCGCAGCTCGTATGGCCTGCAGGGGAGTCATGCCGAACTTCACCATATAGAAGAATTCCTTGGTTTGCGTGCCGTGTGGAAAGGGTCCAACACCGGAGCCGAACGCGATTTTGACTCCCGCTGCCACGGCTTTTCGAAAGTTGGGTTCGGAGACCTCGGCGACGCTGTGATCTCCATACTTCTTCATATCGTGTTCGCGGTCCATCTGGTAGTGGTAGAGAGTCGGCACCAAGTAGATTCCTTTTTGCACCATCAGCTTGATGTCGCCTTCGTCCAACTCGACCCCGTGTTCAATTGACTCGACACCTGCGTTGAGGCAGTTGCGGAGACCTTCACCCGCGAAAGCATGGCAGGAAACTTTGCGCCCCTTCTTGTGAGCCTCATCGACGATGGCGTTGACTTCCTCCGCGGTGAAGGTCGGCGGGCTCACCAATTTGCCATCGCTTGTGAAATGAAAATCGTAGGCGGCATACAGTTTGATCAGGTCCGCGTCGCGCGCCACCTGCTCCCGCACTGCTTCACGAGCGGCCCAAGGCGAGTCCACGACTTGCAGTGCATTGGGCAGCGGTACTTCGGGGGAATAGCCGCGCATGATGAAGCCGCCGGTGGCCTGAATTCCCCGGGTCGCGACCTGCATTCGAGGACCAGTCACAATTCCGCGGTCAATCGCATTGCGCAGGTCCACGTCGCTGTACATGGCACCCAGAGTCTTAAGGTCACGCAGAGTTGTAAAGCCAACCATCAGAGCTTTCTGCGCATTGGCGAGCGCCGTCAGCGTCCGGTATTGATACGAATCCCGCAGGATCTGGTTATCGAAGTCGGGGCCGTTTCCGAACACATGTGTGTGGGCATCGATCAGTCCGGGAAGGACAGTAGCGCGACTCAGGTCCACAACTTCAGCGTCGGCGGGCACCTGCATTTGGTCGGCCGGGCCAACTTCAACGATGCGTTCGCCTTTGATCAGGATCACCTGGTTCGCGGCAAGTTTCTCTGTCCCATCAAACAGACGGCCAGCGTGAACTGCGATCCAGTGATCCGCGGGGCCGCTCGACTGGGCAGAAGCTAGTGTGCAGACGAACAGCAGCAGGCCGACTCCATATTTGTTGAGCATGGCGGGCGGTCAATCGTGGCGGGTTTACATTAACACCCCATGAAGGGCAGATGAAACGTTATTCAGGATCGCTTGGAGGCCAGAACACGCCAGGAATGAGGACGCCGGAGCCCTCTCCTTTCTGAATGACTTTTCATCTGACTTCCCTAACGGTTCTGGGCAAACCGCAATATACTGGCTGGGCCGGAGACGCCATGCGCATACTGCTGGTCGAGGACGAACAGAAAGTATCCACCTTCGTCGCGCGCGGATTGACCGAAGAAAGATTCGCGGTCGATATCGCTGCCGACGGCAAGGTGGGGCTCGATCTGGCCACGACGTATCACTACGATCTGGTGATTCTCGATCTCATGTTACCCATGCTGGATGGGAGCCAGGTTCTTCGCCGCATTCGGAAGGACAACGTAGAGGTCCCCGTCCTGATCCTGACCGCTCGGGACGCAGTGGCCGACAAAGTTGGTAATTTTGAAGCCGGGGCCGATGACTACCTGACCAAGCCCTTTGCCTTTGCTGAACTCCTGGTCCGGGTGAAAGCGTTGCTGCGACGTGGACCGGTTACGCGCAGCAGCGTGGTACGCGTGGCCGATCTCGAACTCGATCGTCTCTCGCAGCAGGTCAAGCGTGCGGGCAAACGGATCGACCTGACCGCAAAGGAATATTCCCTGCTGGAATACCTGATGTCGAACACCGGGCGGGTGCTTTCGCGAACTATGATTATCGAACACGTCTGGGACCAGAGCTTCGACGGTGTCACCAACATCGTAGACGTCTATGTTCGACATCTCCGCAACAAGGTGGACGATTCGTTCCCGCAGAAGCTCATTCGGACCGTCCGCGGCGTTGGCTACTCCATCGGTCACGGAGTGCAGCCATGAATCCGCGCTCTCTCCGCTTTCAAATTACTGCCTGGTATGCCGGACTGCTAGCCGGAACGCTGTTGGTATTCGGCGTCTCCGTCTATCTGGGACTCGAGCGCTATCTGGATTGGACCCTTCAGCGGACGCTGGCCTCGGAGTGCCGAACCATCGCGACAGAATTACTCTCGCAGTTCCTGACGAAGGACCCAGCGTGGCTGGCCACCGAGATTAATGAAGCGTATGCGCCGGAGGTGAACAGTCGCTTTATTCGTGTCGTCCGCGAAGGTGTGGGCGTGGTCTATCTTTCGGGCGCGCCGAAGGACGGCACTTTTGACCCTTCTCGAATTCCCTTTCCCATCGACTCGGAAAAGGATGTTCCGCGGAAACTTCAATTCGGAGCTCGCAATCGCCTGCTCATCGATTCGATGAGATTTACGACCTCCGATGGCAGCCGCTTCCTGGTGGAAAGTGGCGCTCCCTACAACCAGATTGAAGTTGTGCTGCACGGTCTTCTGGTGACGCTGGCGATTTACATGCCCTTTATTGTTTCGCTCGCGGTGGCAGGCGGTTACTGGCTAATGAGGCGCTCTCTGCAACCCGTAGACGAGATCACCAGAAGGGCCGAAGGCATCACTTCCACGAACTTGAGCGAACGCCTCCCGGTGATCCGCACGGGCGACGAATTGGAGCGACTCTCCGTATCCCTGAACCGCATGATCGAGAGACTCGACGCGGCTTTCCAACACATCAACCGTTTCTCGGCCGATGCCTCTCATGAACTGCGAACGCCCTTGACGATCCTGCAATTGGAGTTAGAGGGCATTGCACAGAACTATCGGGGGGCAGCGGCCGTGGGAGACCAGATCGGCAGCGCCCTGGAAGAAACCCATTGCATGTCGCGAATCGTCGAAAGCCTGCTGGCCATCTCGCGCCTCGACGCCGGCGAAGTAAAGATGGAAATGACCCGCATCGATCTGGGAGAACTGGTCCCATCCACCGTGGACGAAATGGTCCTGCTGGCCGACGAGAAAGGCATTCGGCTGCGGGCTCATGGAACAACCGGCTTTTACGTGGAAGGCGACAAGACCCGGCTGCAGCAGGTCATCGTCAACCTCATCGACAACGCCATTAAGTACACCCAGGAGGGTGGCCAAGTCGAGGTCAGCGTCAGCAGAGAGGAAACCATGGCAGTCCTCGAAGTCTCCGACAATGGTCCCGGCATTCCCGCCAATTGTCTGCCTCATGTGTTCGAGCGATTCTACCGCGCCGACAAGGCGCGCTCGCGCGCCAGTGGCGGAGCTGGACTCGGGCTCTCTATCGTGAAGGCGATCTGTGCTGCGCATGCCGCCGAAGTAAAGGTCTCAAGCCAGCCAGGACAGGGAACTTGTTTTCGCGTGGAACTGCCTTTGCTCCCTGCTCCATCCGGCGATGGATTGACCCCTGCACTACGTCACCCGAAATCGGAACGCGCGCTTCTGTAATTGTTGAGAGCTCTGGCACCAATAACCCTATGGGCGAATCCCCGCTTCCCACTGCGCCAGCCTCGTTCAACGTACTCGCACCGCAGGATCGGAAATCCAAGATCTGGTCCGTGATCCGCGTCTCCAGTGGCAATTTCCTGGAGATGTACGATTTCATGGTCTTTGGTTACTATGCCGCCGCCATCGGCAATGCGTTCTTCCCCAGCGGCAACCCATTCGTATCGTTAATGCTGTCGCTGATGACATTTGGGGCGGGCTTTCTGATGCGCCCTCTCGGTGCCATCGTGCTCGGCGCCTACACCGATCTCCATGGGCGCCGCGCCGGCCTCATTCTGACGTTAGGCCTCATGTCGGTTGGGATCATTTCCATAGCGTGCATGCCCGGATACGCCTCCATCGGCTTGCTCGCTCCGCTGCTCGTGCTGATTGGCCGTCTACTGCAGGGCTTTTCAGCCGGCATGGAATTGGGCGGCGTGTCGGTTTACTTGTCGGAGATCGCCACTCCCGGGCACAAAGGCTTCTATGTCAGTTGGCAATCTGCCAGCCAGCAGGTGGCGGTCATGTTCGCAGCGGCGCTCGGGGTGGCTTTGAGTTCCGTCCTGCCGCCGCAGAAAATGATGCTCTGGGGATGGCGTATCCCGTTGCTTCTCGGTTGTGTGATCATCCCATTCCTCTTCAGGCTGAGACGCTCTCTCCAGGAGACCGACGAGTTCGTCGCGCGCAAGCACAAGCCGAACATCTCGGAAATTCTGCACTCCCTCACCGCCAGCTGGCCGATCGTGATCATTGGAATGATGTTGGCAACGATGACCACGGTATCTTTCTACATGATCACAGCCTATACGCCGACGTTCGGCAACTCTGTCCTTCATCTGGCCAGCATTGACAGTCTGATCGTCACCCTCTGCGTGGGCGCCTCCAACCTTTTCTGGCTCCCCGTTATGGGAGCGCTTTCCGACCGGGTGGGCCGCCGGCCATTGCTTGTCGTATGCACAACGCTGATGTTGGTCACAGCCTATCCGGTGATGCTCTGGCTTGTTCGAGAACCATCGTTCTCGAGGCTGCTCGCGGTCGAACTCTGGCTGTCTTTCATCTACGGCAGCTACAACGGCGCCATGGTCGTTTTTCTGACCGAGATCATGCCGGTCAGCGTGCGAACGTCCGGTTTTGCACTGGCTTACAGCCTCGCCACCGCCATCTTCGGAGGTTTCACGCCCGCCATCAGCACCTACCTGATTCACGTGACAGGAAACCGGGCGATCCCAGGGCTGTGGTTGTCCTTCGCTGCCGCCTGCGGACTCGTGGCAACGCTTTTGGCTAGTCGTTCTTCAGTTGGCATTTCTGGCACTGTTTTGAGTCGGTTAGACGACCAATGAGGAGTTGGTCGCCACTGGGCAAATTGCGGTGGCCTAGAGAAACCCAGGGTGAGAGAAATCCACTGGGATACAGGTGAGATCGGCGGTAAGTGACTGCGAAGGATGGAGCCGACGACCGGATTTGAACGTTATTCTGCATTGCTAGAACATATCCGCCTCCGACTCGGTGCAATCGAAGCGAGTCATGACGGAGAACTTGTCTCCTACCCTGTT
>DATDGW010000812.1:0-29624 GCA_036521895.1 Candidatus Sulfotelmatobacter sp.
TTTTCCACAGGACATTGACCGATTATTAGCCCATACGTCTAAGGCAGGGAGAGAGGTGAGCGATGCATGCTCTTTGGCAGGATCTAGGTTATGGACTCCGCATCATGCGCAATAGCCCTGGTTTCACAGCAGTGGCTCTGATCGTTCTCGCGTTGGGCATTGGGGGAAACACGGCGATTTTCAGTGTCGTGAACGGCGTGCTGCTTCAGCCGCTGCCATATCCACAGGCTGATCAACTTGTCTCCATCCGCTCTGCTGAACCTTCACGTGGAATTCCTCCCGTAGTAGCCTCCTATGGCGACTATTTGGACTGGAAGCAACAGGCCCACTCTTTCTCCAATATGGGAACCTACGTCTCGGACGCCTTCAACCTCTCGGCGGGTGGACAGACAACACAGGTGGAGTCCATGGACGCCACAACGAGCGCGCTGCAAACTCTGGGAATCGCTCCCGAGTTGGGACGCATCTTCACACCCGACGAAGAGCAATGGGGCAACCGGCACGTAGTGCTGCTCACACATGCTCTCTGGCAAGACAAGTTTGGCGCGAACCCCGACATCGTCGGCCGAACTGTCCGACTTGATGCCGAACCGTACCTCGTGATCGGCGTGATGCCCGAGAACTTCGCTGCGCTGATTCCCCGGATGCAGATTTGCGTACCCTTTGCCATGCGCCCCGGCAACCAAGTTCCTCGTGGCGCGCGCTGGGTGCACGTCATTGCCCGCATGAATCCCGGAGTAAGCATTGCAACGGCCCAGCAGGAATTGCAAGCCATCCAGGACCGGCTTGCGCAGAGTTATGAGGGGGACCGCGGTGTCGTGAACTCGCTGATTAGCGCCAGAGAGCAATTGGTTGGCAACAACCGTACGGCTCTCATCGTTCTCGCTGGCGCGGTCGGCCTTCTGCTGCTGATCGCTTGTGCCAACCTCGCCAACCTGCTGGTCGCCCGGGCGAGTGTGCGACGAGGCGAAATTGCGGTGCGAACTTCGCTGGGCGCAAGCCGGGCACGCATCGTTCAGCAGTTGCTTACCGAAAGCGCTCTGCTGGCGATATCTGGTGGCGCGCTCGGAATCGGTGCTGCGATTGCCGGCAAACGGCTCATCATTGTGCTCTTTGCCGAGCAGTTGCCTCGGCTTCAGGAAGTCCGTTTGAGCGGTGAGGTGCTGGGATTCGCCATGGCGCTGACGGCTTTCACGGCTTTTGCTTTTGGTCTGCTCCCGGCAGTGCTCTGTTCGAGAATGGAACCGCAAAGCGCTCTTCGCGCAAGCTCGCGGACGTCTTCGGTGACAGAACACGGGCGTCGTACCCGCGAAATGCTGGTCGTATCGGAGTTTGCTCTCACCCTGATGCTGCTGGCCGGCGCTGGGCTGCTGCTGAACACCCTTTATCACCTGAGCCACACTGATCCTGGTTTCCGCACCAATAACCTGTTGACTTTGCGGGTTAATTTGCCGTCAGCGGTGTATGCAACCGACCTGCAGCGGTCGTCGTTCTATCGTGATCTGCTCGATCGCTTGTCGCAATTGCCCGGAGTTGTGTCTGCCGGCCTCACGATGACCATGCCGCTTCAGCCGACCGGAGATCATTCCTGGACGATGTTCGTTCGCGGGGACCGCCCCATTCCGCCGACCCCAGAGGGCCTGCCAACGGTTGCCTTCGCGTACGTTACGCCCGGCTACTTTCAAGCACTCGGAGTCCCGCTGATCCGGGGGCGTGCCATGACCGAAAGGGACGACCTGCGCGCGCCCAAGGCAGCGATCGTCAGTGAGTCCCTTGCCCGCCGCGTCTTCAGCGACGAAGAACCGGTAGGCAAGACGTTCCGCCTCAACAATCTCACGACCGCGACTGTTCAAACAGTGGTCGGCGTGGTGAACGATCTCAAGTGGGAGGACCTGAAACAAACGCAACCGGTCGTCTATTTGCCGCTGGCGCAGGTTGACGAGAATATGCCCTCGAGCTTAGTGCTCGTCCTCCACACAGCAGCGAATCCAGTGACGCTCGCCCCCTCCTTGAGAAACACCATTCACCAACTCGATAGCGACGTTGGAATCGCCGATTTGCAAAGCGGCCAGGATCTGATGTCCGATGCCGCCGCGCAGCCGAGGAGCAATGCCTCTCTGTTTGTCACATTCGCGACGTTAGCCTTGGTCATTGCGGGAGTAGGAATTTACGGAACCCTTTCATACACGGTGGCGCAACGCATGAGAGAGTTGGGGATTCGCATGGCTCTGGGTGCTCAGCGTGCGCAGGTCTTCAAGTTGGTCATTCGTCAAGGAATGAGATCTGCCGCAGTAGGAATGTTGATCGGTGGCCTCGCCGCTCTAGGTGCAACCCGCTCGCTCAAAAGCCTGCTCTTTGGGATAGAGCCTAATGACCCACTCACCTTTGCAATTGCGTTGTTGGTTGTCGCAGCAGTTGCTCTGGCAGCATGCTATTTTCCAGCGCGGCGGGCGATGTCAATGGACCCAATGAGCGTATTGCGCTCGGAATAGTTACAAAACCTTGTATCCACTCAATGATTTATTGCTAAATCTATGATTCCTGGGACGAAAGAACAACAATCCGGATCGTCAGTCGGAAGTATCAGAACGGATGGTTGGACAATCTCTCAAATTTTGAAACCTCGCCTTATCCTCATTTCTCCCAGGTGCACCCAGCAGCACTGAACCTTAATACAGCCGCACAGCAGGGCTTTTAGGCCCCATTCCACCGGCTTAGCCCCGGATGTACCGACGCCAGGGCAAATCCGGCTTGCACCCACGCCTGTTCTGTTTTCCACAGGACAAACCTTCATTCTTGTGACCAACAACCTTGACTGAGGATTGTTAGAAAGCGAAGACTGGTCCCCATGCGCGCGATTTCCGCAAACACCGGCCGAAAGCCATCATCTCGGAAAAAGGCTGTTAACCCCTTATTCCGGAAGTCGCCGATCCGAGCAATTTAAGTCTCATCGATTGAATATCTTAGCCAGAGACGAAGGAAAAATTGTGAGAGATATTGGAATCGTCTGCGAAGAGTTCCGCTGTCCCGGAGGAGCCAAATGAAATTCGCCAAGGTGGTTTTCTGGATTGCCTTCGTCTGGGGCGTCTTGATTCTCACGCCTCTTTATTTCATGTTCGATGCGATTTCGCGCAACGATCCTCCGGCCATTACACATCCCGGCTTCTACTACGGATTCGCCAGCGTGGGGCTGGCGTGGCAGTTTGTATTTCTGGTCATCGCGCGCGATCCGGTGCGCTTCCGCCGGATGATGATTCCTTCCATAATTGAGAAGTTCGGGTACGGGGCTTCCCTTTTCGTTCTCTATCTGCAAAAGCGAATTCATCCGTCGGACCTGGTGTTTGCGGGGGTGGATACCCTGCTCGGTGTTTTGTTTCTGCTTGCCTTCTTTCGCACTTGGGCTTAGACATTTCTGTCCGGTGGATTCGGGACGGGAGACTGAATGAAACTAAGATCTTGGAATCGGCGTTCCTTTCTGAAGTGGGCCAATCTGGCGGGACTGGCGGCGGGACTTCCTTCTGCGCGCGGGTTCGCCGTCACGCCGCGCGAAGCGGAAACTGGCCAAGGTCCGGATGCTTCAACCGCGAAGAAGGCGGCATCGCCCGAGTCGCTTTTGCTCAAGGACTACCGGCCGCAGTCGATTCACAAGATTCCGGTCACCAAAATTGCGAAGGCCAAGTTCCCTATCATCGACATGCACTCGCATCCTTACGCGAAGACTGCGGCCGAGATCGACGAGTGGGTGCGGAACATGGACGAGGTTGGAATCGAAAAGACGATCATCCTGACGATGTCGACCGGCGTGGCGTTTGACCAGATTCAGCAGAAGTATGCGAAGTATCCCGAGCGCTTTGCGATGTGGTGCGGCTTCGACTTGGCGGGATACGACAAGCCGGGCTTCGGACCCGCTGCGGTGAAGGAACTGGAGCGTTGCAAGCAGGCGGGGGCGCGGGGCGTGGGAGAGATCCACGACAAGGGCCAAGGATTAAGATCGGGAAAGGCGAAGGCGCCGGGGATGCATCCGGATGATGCGCGCATGGATGCGGTATGGGACAAGTGTGGCGAACTAGGGATGCCGGTGAGCCTGCACGTGGCCGATCCGATCTGGATGTATCAGAAGATGGACCGGCACAACGACGGGCTGATGAACGCATACGAGTGGCGGCTCGATAACCAACCGAATATTGTCGGGCTCTCGGGGATGGTCGACATTCTCGAGCGCACGGCAGCGCGGCATCGCAACACGACGTTCGTCGCGTGCCACTTCGCCAACCTGGATTACGATCTGGCGCGGCTGGGAGAGGTGCTGGAGCGCAATCCGAATCTGTATGCGGACATTTCCGCGCGGTACGCCGAGACTGCGCCGATTCCGCGATTCGCCGCGGCATTCTACGAGAAGCATGCGGACAGGCTGGTCTACGGGACCGACATGGGCTACGACAAACCGATGTACTGGGTTACGTTCCGCATCCTGGAATCGCTGGATGAGCACTTCTATGAGATTGATCAGTTCTCCTATCACTGGAGCTTGAATGGTTTCGGGCTGAGCGATGCGATCTTGAAGCAGGTTTATCACGACAATGCCGCTCGGTTGCTGGCCGCGAGAAAGGTTTGACCACAGAGGACACGGGGAGGCGGGAAATCGACAAGTGAAAAGCAACAGCCTACAATTCCTTTCATGAGCAGCTTGGGACAGCCAACTCCGGTCGCCGAGGAGCGCGACTCCAGCCGTCTGATTATCGGGATCGCCGTGGCTGTCGTGATTGGCGGAGCACTTGCGGCTGCGTTTCTGCTGCAACAGCCGCCCAAGATTGCAAAGCCGGCCTCACCCTACATCGCCAGCTTGAAGCTTGCTGACTTCAAGATGAGCGCGGCGGAGAATTTCGTTGGGCATACCGTCAGCTACATCGATGGCTCGATCACCAACGCGGGTGACAAGACCGTGACGCACGTCGTGGTGGAAGTGGTGTTCCAGGATTCGATGGGACAGCTTGCGCAGAAGGAAGAAGAAGTGCCGCTGCAGGTGGTCCGGACCAATGGAGCTTATCTTGAACCGGTCGACGTGAGCGTTTCTCCGCTTGCCCCGGGACAGACACAGCCGTTCCGGCTGACGTTTGACAGCATCTCCGCGCAGTGGAACCGGAATTATCCGGAGATCCGGGTGACGGATGTGACGGTGAAGTAGCGAACTGCTCCTCACCACGGAGCCACCGAGACACGGAGGAAGCATTAGCTCTCATCCGTTCTGCGCTTTGATTTCTCCGTGACTCCGTGTCTCCGTGGTAAAGAGTCTTCCCCTTCGAGCGTCGGTGCAAACTCGCAACTCGGTACAATGGATTCATGTCTGAGAGCAAGCCGTTTCGGCTGACGGAGTCGGTGAAAGCTGCGGGTTGAGCGTCCAAGCTGAGTCCGGCGGCGCTGGACACGGTGCTTGGGAAATTAGCCCGGCAACAGGATCCGAATGTTCTGGTCGGCTTCGATCATGCCGACGACGCCGGAGTATATCTGATCGCGCCCGACCAGGCACTGGTGCAGACGGTGGACTTCTTCACTCCGATCGTGGACGACCCCTACACGTTCGGTCAGATCGCGGCGACAAATTCTCTGAGCGATGTGTACGCCATGGGCGGCAAGCCGCTCACTTCGCTGGCGCTCGTGTGTTTTCCCGAGAAAGCGGACTTGGCCATTCTGGAGCGCATTCTCGCGGGCGGGTTGTCGAAGATGATTGAGGCGGGATGTACTGTGATCGGCGGGCACAGCATTCGCGACGAGGAGACCAAGTTTGGATACTCCGTTACGGGGATGGTACATCCGAAGAAGGTGCTGGCCAATGTCGGCGCCAAGGAGGAGGACGCGCTGCTGTTTACCAAGGCCATCGGGACGGGAGTGATTTCGACGGCGATCAAAAAGGGCAAAGCCGAAGCGGCGTGGATTGAGGCGGCAGTGCGTTCGATGACGATGCTGAACAAGCGGGCTGCCGAGGTAATCACCGGCGGGGATTTTCGCGTGAACGCGATGACGGACGTGACTGGTTTCGGGCTGATCGGGCACGCGCGCGAGATGGTGCTGGCGTCGGATGTGTCGATCAGCATTTCCGCACGACGTGTGCCGCTGATTGACGGGGCGATGGAGTGTGTCCGCGCAGGACACATTCCGCGAGGACTCAAGAACAACCAGGACTTTGCGGAGTGCCTGGTGGAGTACGACGACGGAGTGCCGGACGATGTTCGGGCGCTACTGTTTGATCCGCAGACTGCGGGTGGGTTGCTGATTTCCACTCCGGATGGGACATCGTTGGAGAACGCTCTGCGGGATGCGGGCGTTGCAGCGGTGGAGATTGGGCAGGTGTTGCCGAGTGGCAAGCCGCGCATTCGGGTCTCGCGCTAAACTCGTCGCATCTTCGTAACGATTCCTGACATCTTTATCGAAGATGATCGACTCCGGGGGCGAGACGCCCACGGGACTGCCGGCGGGACATCGGCGCCACCAGGTGCAATCATGCAGATTCGCGAGCTTGGACGCAGCGGGCTGAACGTCTCCGCGCTTGGGTTGGGGTGCATGGGGATGTCGGAGTTTTATGGCGGGTTCGATGACATCGAATCGCTTGCGACGATTCATCGCGCGCTCGAACTCGGGATCAACTTTCTTGATACGGCGGATGTTTACGGCCCTTACAAGAACGAAGAGCTGGTCGGGCGGGCGATCAAGGGCAAGCGCGACCAGATTGTGCTGGCGACGAAGTTTGGGATCGTGCGCGATCCGAGCAATCCCAAGGTGCGAGGGGTGAGCGGGAAGGCTGACTACGTTCGCAAGTCTTGCGACGCGAGTTTGAAGCGGCTCGGGGTGGAGACCATCGATCTTTATTATCAGCACCGCGTCGATCCCAAGACGCCGATTGAAGAGACGGTTGGGGCGATGGGCGATTTGGTAACGGCCGGCAAGGTGCGGTACCTGGGGCTGTCGGAGGCTTCGGTGCCGACGCTGCGGCGCGCGGTGAAGGTGCATGCGATTGCGGCATTGCAGACGGAGTATTCGTTGTGGACGCGGGATCCGGAAGGGGGGATTCTGGAGGCGTGCCGAGAGTTAGGGATTGGGTTTGTGGCGTACAGTCCGCTGGGGCGCGGGTTCTTGACGGGGCACTTCCGTAAGTTTGAAGATTTGCCGGCGGATGATTACCGGCGGAATTCTCCGCGGTTTCAGGGGGAGAACTTTCAGAAGAATCTGGATCTGGTGCGGCGGGTGGAGGAGATTGCCCGCGAGCAGGGATGCACGGCGTCGCAGCTGGCGCTGGCGTGGGTGCTGGCGCAGGGTTCGGATATTGTTCCGATTCCGGGGACGAAGCGGCGGAAGTATTTGGAGGAGAATGTCGGCGCGCTCTCGGTGACGCTGACGAAGGAAGATTTGCGGCGGATTGAGGAAGTGTTTCCGGCGGATGCTGCGGCGGGAGGAAGGTATCCCGAGCACATGATGGCGCTGGTGAACGGGTAAGCTGCTGGGTTTGCGTCGCGAAGTGTCGTCCCGGGCGGACTCAGTTCATCCTGCTTTTACGCGCCCGGCACTTCCGTGCCCGGCTTTCATATTCGGCCACTTCGCGGCTGGAGCAGTTCTTGGGTCAGCGGTTCTTTCGCTCCTTCGCGGACTGTTTTCTACTTCCAGCTGTCACCCACGGCTCGCGCCGTGGGCTGCATTCCTTCGCCGCTGCGCGGCTTTAACATCTGCCTTCTTTCGCGGCTGCGCGGGCGGGGACCCTTTCGATTGCGCTCCGGGCAGTTCCGCGCCACATCCGTGTCTTACTGAATCAGCGTGCCTCCGTTGCCGCCGTTTGGTTCCGCGTCGGGAGCGATGACTACGGCTGCGGCTACGCGGTCGCCGGGCTCCATGTTCAGAAGACGGACACCTTGGGCGTTGCGGCCGGATTCGCGAATCGTGGTCGAGTCCATGCGGATGATTTTGCCGTAGTGGCTGATCAGCATGACTTCGGAAGTTTCGTCGACCTGAGCGATGGCGACGACTTTGCCGACGCGCTCGGTGGTCTTCACGTTGATGACGCCTTTGCCGCCGCGGTTGGTGAGACGGTATTCGTCGGCGGGGGTGCGCTTGCCGTACCCGTTCTCCGTGACCGAGAGGATCAACGTGCCTTTGATGGCTGCGTCGATCGCTTCTGGTTCGCCTTCAACTTTTTCCTGGGCAGGTGCAGGAGCGTCGGGCTTGGTCGTGGTCGCCATGCCTACGACGTAATCGTTCTTGTCGAGATCGATGCCCCAGACGCCGAAGGCTGCGCGGCCCATGGGGCGGACGTGGCTTTCGTCGAAGCGGACAGCCATGCCTTCGTGGCTGGCCAGGAAGACGATCTGATTGCCGTCGGTGATGCGGGCAGCGACCAATTCGTCCCCTTCTTCAATGCCGATAGCGTTGATGCCGTTGGAGCGCACGTGCATGAACTCGCGGACCTCAGACTTCTTCACGAGACCGTTGCGCGTGGCGAAGAAGACGTACTTGTTTTCTTCTTCAAGGTTGCGCACCGCGACCATGGTCTTCACGGTCTCGCCGGGTTGCAGGCCGACCAGGTTGCCGATGTGCTTACCTTTTCCGGCGGCGCTGACGTCGGGAATTTCATAGACCTTGAGCCAGTAGACGCGGCCTTTGTTGGTGAAGATGAGAATGTAGGCGTGAGTGGAGGCGATGAAGAGATGCTCGACGAAATCCTCGTCGCGCGTCTTCATGCCGGTGCGGCCCGTGCCTCCGCGGCGCTGCATGCGGTAGGTGGAGATGGGCGTTCGCTTCATGTAGCCGGAGTGGCTGACGGTAACGGCCACTTGCTCGTCGGCGATGAGGTCTTCGAGAACGATCTCGGCGGCTTCGTCTTCGATGCGCGTGCGGCGCTCGTCACCGTAGAGCTTCTTCACTTCTTCCAGCTCTTTGATGATGACTTTTCGCAGCTTCGTCTCGGAGCCGAGGATGGATTCGTATTCGACGATGTTGTCGCGCACTTCCTTCAGCTCGTTGGAGATTTCATCGATGGAAAGCTTCGTCAGACGATGCAACTGCAGTTCGAGGATGGCATCGGCCTGGCGGGTGGTAAAAGGTTTTTCGGGGTCGAGCTTTGGGGCGCGGCCCGTGGTATTGACGTCGATCTTCTTGCCCCCAAAGTAGAGCACCAGATTCTCGCGGGCATCGGCGCGGTTGGCGCTGCCACGAATGATGGTGATGACGTTGTCGAGGTGATCGAGAGCGGTGAGGTAGCCTTCGAGAATGTGCTCACGATCCTTCGCCTTCTGCAGCAGGTAGGCGGTGCGGCGGCGAACGACGTCGACACGATGCTCGATGAAGTATTTGATGGTCTGGATCAGGCCCATTTCGCGGGGCTGTCCGTTGACCACGGCGAGCAGGATCATCGAGAAGCTCTCCTGCATCTGCGTGTGCTTGAAGAGCTGGTTGAGCACGATTTGGGGCTCCGCGCCGCGCTTGAGTTCGACGACGATGCGCATGCCGTCGCGGTCGCTTTCATCGCGGATGTCGGAGATGTCTTCGATGTCTTTGTCGTTGACCAGCTGCGCGATGCGCTCAACCAGACGGGCTTTGTTCACCTGATACGGAATTTCGGTGATGATGATGGCCTGGCGATCTTTGCTGAGGGTGTCGATCGCAGCTTTGGCGCGCATCATGAAGCGGCCGCGCCCGGTGCGGTAGGCCTCGAACACTCCAGAGCGGCCGTGAATGATGCCGGCGGTCGGGAAGTCGGGGCCCTGCACAAACTTTAGAATTTCGGCGAGCTGGGCGCTGGGATTGTTCACCAGCGTGATCGTGGCGTCGACGATCTCGGTGAGATTGTGCGGCGGAATTTTTGTGGCCATGCCGACGGCGATTCCGTCGGAACCATTGATCAGGAGATTGGGAATACGCGCGGGAAGAACGTCGGGCTCGACTTCGCTGCCGTCGTAGTTGGGATGGAAGTCGACAGTCTCTTTGTCAAGATCTTCGAGTAGCGCGGTCGAAACCTGCGCAAGCTTCGCTTCGGTGTAACGATCGGCGGCTGGCGGGTCTCCGTCGACGGAGCCGAAGTTTCCCTGACCGAAAATCAGCGGATAGCGCATGCTCCAGGTCTGCGCGAGGCGGACGAGAGCGTCGTACACGGCGAGGTTGCCGTGGGGATGGTACTTGCCCATGACGTCGCCGACGATGCGGGCACACTTGCGCGTCGCGCGATTAGGCTGCAGGCCCATCTGCTGCATGGTGTAGAGAATGCGGCGATGCACGGGCTTGAGTCCGTCGCGGACGTCGGGCAGCGCGCGGCCGATGATCACCGACATGGAGTAGTCGAGATACGACCGCTTCATCTCCTCTTCAATGTTGACGGGTTGAATGTTCAACGCGCCCGGGCCGGTACCGTCGCCGCCGGGAGGAGGAGTGAGGGGAAGTTCAGGGTTGTGATCGTCAGCCATGGTTAGCTCTCAGCTGTCAGCTTTCAGCCGTCAGCTCGAAACTCCGAAATCTGTTCCGAAAGGCGTGTAACTGGTTGTATTTACAGGATGTTATGTGCACTGGGAACTATCTTCATTATACCACGGTTTCAAGTGGAAATTGGGAGCGGGTGTTGACCTGGTTGAGGCTGGCGGGGGTGGGGTTCCGAGGCGAAATCCGCTACGGGCGCACGATTATTTCGTTGGGTGATGAGGGCAGCTGGAATTTTACGCCGCGGGACTGGTTTGACTTGAACGTCTCGGGCAGGTCCAGCGACGAGAGTTGAATTTTTCTGTTCCAGGATCCGGTGGTGTAGTAATCGGAGCGAGTGTAGAGGACGCCGTCGGCGATTGTGTACTCGGACGCCTCTTCGCGGTGGCCATCGCGAAAGACTAGAATCGCGGGCGGCAACTCCGGGGCGGCAACGGCGTGGATCAGCGCGCTGGACTCCCGTTCCGGCATTCGATCGATCATCTCTGCGCCGGAAGTCTCTGGCCCACTCACGCGAACGTAGCGGTCACCTTGCAGTTCGATCATGAGCGGCTGGAGCGGCGGTGAGGTCGGTCCCGGCTCAGGTGCGCTCGCCGGAGGAGACTGCAAGATGATCATCGGCGGCTGCGAGGCCGCGGGATCTCCCGTGCTGGATAGATAATCAGCGTAGAACGGGTCGGAGTACACGAGCGGGTAAAAGGAAGCGTGCCGCCCGCCGCCTCGATTGAATCGGGCGGCGAAGTGTGGTGAGGCTGCGCCCATTCGCTGCCCGTTCACACATGGCGCAAGGGCAGCGAGCAGTGTGATGAGCAGCAGCCGGCGCATGGTCAGTTGGCCTGCGCGGATGGCGGAAGCTGAAAGACAACGCCGCGATCGTCGTTCTGCTGGCGCGTGGCTTCCAGATCGAGGTCGGCTAGCGCGACTTTGCGAGGATGTCCAGGCGTTAGATCAAAAAGCGTTGCGCCCACGATGGCGTAATTTCCGACTTCCAATTTGCGGCCGTCTTTGAAGACGAGAAGCGTTGGAGCTTGCGGGGGATCTGGATCTGCAGGGGCTGCATCGGCGTCCTGAACCTCGTGAGGCGTGGGAACGTTCTTCACTGGCGGGATGTACGATGCGGCGCCTGCTCCGCGGCGATCAAAAACGGTCGGACCTCCCTGGTATTCAGCGTCGGGCTCATCCGCGTTGGCGTCCTCGTCCGTGGCGCCGAGATCGACGGCGTAGGGCACAGGCACGGCGTAGACCACGGGTGGAAGACTGGATTCCACGTGGTGGCGGTGATGATGACCGTCGCCATTGCGAGGCACGTTCGTGGAGAGGGTGACGCCATGGTTGGGAGCGAAGCCACGAGGGCCAAGCGAGGTGACGCTCGGGGGCGTACCGTTGATGGCGCGTCCACCGAATCCGGGAGAAGTCACGGAGGCGGGAGCACCGTTGATCTGAGCATGACCGGTCGAAATGAAGATCGTGAAGACGAAGACCAGCGGCAGCGCGAGCGAGGCCGGAATCGAATGTCGCACAAAAACATGATACTCCAACGGGGAAATCATGGCGCACCTCGAAGGTAGAACGCTTCGATTGGATTAGATTGCAGACGGGGATCGACGGATGCCTTATGTTGGGTGCGCCGTTCAGAGTCTTAAGTTGTATCTTATTGAAAAGGCTGTGTTAGCAGTGTTCTGCTAGGTGCGGACTATAATTCTGCTGATTGAGTTTGGCGGGGCGACTTCTAGAGATGAGATCGGCAATCCGATTTGCGATGTTGGCGCTGGTGCTGGTGATTGTGGCGATGGTGTCGGCATTGACCGCGATGCGGTTCGCCATTCACGGGCAGGAAGTCGCCGTGCCTCCACTGGTCGGGCTGGCTCCGGCGGAGGCGGAGCGAGCGGTGGCGGGACTCGGGTTGCAGATTTCGATCGAGCGACAGTACTACAGCCCGCAGATTCCGGAAGGAAAAATCATGTCGCAGCTGCCGCTGCCGGGGACCAAGGTGCGGCGCGGGTGGCAGGTGCGCGTGGCGCAGAGTTTGGGAAAGATGCGGGTAACAATTCCGGATGTGACGGGGCAAAGCGAGCACGCGGCGGAGTTGAATATCCGGCGGCGCGGGCTGGATGTGGCTTCACTGGCGGAGGTGCGGGAGCTAGGAGTTCCGGCGGATCAGGTGCTGGCGCAGAGTCCGACGGCGAAAGAGACGCAGGTGGCGGCGCCGAAGATCAGTTTTCTGGTGTCGGCGGCGCCGGAGCCGCAAGCGTTTGTGATGCCAAGTTTTATCGGGCAGCCGCTAGGGAGCGCGAGCCGGAGCCTGCAGGATGCGGGGTTCAAGCTGGGGAGTGTGAATGTGACTGTGCCGGCGAACGCTGATGCTGGTAGCGCGGCTAACGCGGCTGGTCCAGCGGATCAGGCAGCGCCTGCGCCGCCGTCGCCGCCGCCAACCCCGGAGCAACCTTCGCCTGCGAGCATTATCGTTTCGCAAGCGCCAGTGGCGGGGCAGAAGGTGTTTGCGGGGGCGGCTGTGAATTTCGACGTGCGCTAGACAACTTTTCCACGACGCGCGCATCTGCGCCGATGGCCCAAGAATAATTACTGCAGCCTTTCCAAAATTGCGGCGAAGAAGCCGTCGCCGGGGTGGATGCCTGGGATTGTGCGGAGGTAGGCGCCGCGCGTGAGCCAGGCTGGGTCGGGACAGGTGAGTTCAGCGGCTGCTTGCAAGCGGACGAGTTCTGTACGGCAGTCGAGCAGGCGGAAAGAATGATTTTCCGACAAGGCTTGCTCTACGACATTTTCGTTTTCTTCTCTTTCCAGTGAACAGGTGGAGTAGATGAGGCGTCCGCCGGGTGCGACCTGGGCGAGGGCGGAGCGGAGGATTGCGAGCTGGCGTTTCGCTAGCTCGGCGAGATCGTCGAGGGTCAGGCGCCATTTGATTTCGGGATTGCGCGCGAGTGTGCCGGTGCCGGAGCAGGGGACGTCGGCGAGAACGCATCCGAACTGCCGGGAGACCGGAAGATGCTGAGCGTCGGCGGTCACGATTTGG
The DNA here is from genome assembly GCA_036521895.1 of Candidatus Sulfotelmatobacter sp. Lineage (GTDB taxonomy): Bacteria > Acidobacteriota > Terriglobia > Terriglobales > Acidobacteriaceae > Sulfotelmatobacter. Next base: position 13,484 of record DATDGW010000812.1, read on the forward strand.
ATTCGGCTCGACTGGGATGGATGCACGTGCAACAGTTTTTGCAGTAGGCGTGCGCGGTGGGGGTGAAGTTCGACGGCGGTGATCGCGGCTGTGGGGTTGTGGTCTGCGATGGCCAGCGTCTTGCCCCCGGGAGCGGCGCAGCAGTCGAGGATTTGCGATCCGTCGCGTACGAGGGCGGCGACCAACTGCGAGGCTTCATCCTGGATCACGGCATCGCCATTGCGGAAGGCCTGAGTCTTGGTGATGTCTCCTGCTTCGACTCGGCGGGCTGAGGCGAGCAGGCTTCCGGGTGCGAGGGTGATTCCTTCCTGACTGAGGTGCCGCTCTGCACCTGGCGTGCGGAGGCGGATTGAGGTCGCTGGCACGGTTTGATTGTGTTGGCAGATCCGGTGAGCGGCGGAGAGACCGTATTCTTGTGTCCAGCGCTCGACCAGCCATTGCGAGTGCGCGAATGCTTGCGCCAGAGCTTCGGGGGAAGAGGTTTCTTCTTCTTTGACCTCGCGAGCTCGCGATGTCCCGGAGAGCTTGCGCAGGACGGCGTTCACGAATGGGCCGGCTGAGCGTTTGCGGGCGCGCTTTACCAGTTCGACGCTTTCGTGAAGCGCGGCACGCTGCGGGACGCGGTCGAGCCAGCGGAATTGATAGAGAGCGAGGCGCAGCGCGACGAGAATTTCGAGGTCGAGTTTGGACAAAGGCTGCGAGGACGCGGTGGCGATGTCCGCGTCGAGGCGGGAGCGCCAGCGAAGAACGCCCATGACTAGCTCTGTCGCTAGAGCGTGATCAAGAGTGGAGAGGCGCTCGTGAGTGGAGGAATGCAGGAGTTCGGAGGCGTAGGAGGATTCGCGCTCAAGGCGGAGGAGAATGTCGAAGGCGGCGGCGCGGGCGGGAGAGAGGGGCATTGTTCCTGATTGTAGACTCGCTCAGTAAAGAAAAACGCGGAACCACAGAGGACACTGAGTCAACCAGAACAACGAGTCGGGCGAGATCAGCTGCCCTCAGGGGCTAAGCCCTCTCGAACTGTCAGCGTTAGCGGCAGGGCTGAAGCCGTGCCCTTCCCAAAACCCATTGACCAGGTTAGCCCAGCCTCTCGCCTGGTTTGGGGCGATAGCCGTGGGTGAAGTCACGGGCGGATGTTCGTTTCTTGCCTTCGAGTTGAATTTCCAGAAGTTCCAGCGCGGTGTCGTGGCCGCAGCCGGCCAGCAGACGAGCGGCGGCGACCCAAAGTTCGCCTTGGGGCAGGGCGTTGGTGGCGGGACGCGCCTTGGTGATCTGCAGAGTCTTGCCACGGAATTTTGTGTAGGCTCCGGGCCATGGTTGGAAGCCGCGGATGCGGTTGGAGATCTCCGCGGCTTTTCGGGAAAAGTCCACGAGGCCGTCTTCCTTTTTCAGGATTGGGGCGAGGGTGGCTTGCGAGTTATCCTGCGCGTGCGGGTGAATGGAGCCAGCCTGCAGACCACGCAGCGTCTCGACCGTGAGATCGGCGCCGATTGCAGCCAGACGCGGGGCTAGGGTCTCGGCCGTATCGTCTGGCGTGATTGCGAGTTCTTGCTGCTGCAGAATGTCCCCGGTATCGAGGCCGGCGTCGATGCGCATGGTGGTGACGCCGGTGACGGTTTCGCCGTTTGCGATCGCCCACTGGATGGGCGCGGCGCCGCGGTACTTCGGGAGCAGCGATGCGTGCAGGTTGATGTTGCCGAGTGGAGGGAGATCGAGCATCCACCGGGGAATGATGCGGCCATAGCCGACGACGATGATGGCGTCGGGCTTGAGGGCGGCGAGTTGCGCGAGGAATTCGTCGTTGGTCTTAATGCGGTCGGGCTGGGTGATGGGAAGGTTCAGTTTCAGCGCGGACTCTTTGACCGGTGATTGGACGAGTTCGAGGCCGCGTCCTTTGGGACGGTCGGGCTGCGTCACGACGAGATGGACGCGGAAGCCGGCGTCGACCACCTTTTCAAGTGTGGGGACGGCGAAACGCGGCGTACCGCAGAAAACGAGATCCAAGGACATTTTGTAATTTCGTAATGTGTAGTTGAAATCCGATACGACCACGGGGGCTGAAGCCCCACCCTCTGTCGATGCGCTTACGCGCCCCTTGAAGGGCCGCTCTTCCACGGAGTGGTCGGTCTTAGTAACTCGTTTCGCAACCGCAACTCGAAAGCGGTCCTAGATTGCACAAATGCTCAATTTCCCAATTACCCAATCCCTACCATTCGCCCGCTTTCATCATCTTGCGGATCTTGCGCTTCATTAGGTCGCGCTTGAGGGCGCTGATATGGCTGATGTAGAGCTTGCCGTTCAGGTGATCGGTTTCGTGCAGGAAGGCGCGGGCCAGCAAATCTTCCCCGGTCCTCTCGTAGACCTTGCCGTGAACGTCCTGGGCACGGATGGTGACTTTGTTGGGGCGCGTGACGTTCTCGCGGAAGTCAGGGATGCTGAGGCATCCTTCACTCTGGGTGTGGCGGCCTTCGGTGTGAACGATTTCGGGATTGATGAGGACGAGTTTGGCGTCGGGGTCTTCCTTGAAGGTGACATCGATGACCGCGATGCGGCGTCCGATGCCGATTTGCGGCGCGGCCAGGCCGACGCCGTGAGCGGCATACATCGACTCAAACATGTCTTCGGTAAGCTTCTTGAGTCCTTCGTCGAAGACGGTGACAGGCTCCGAGGGCTTCTCGAGAACCGGATTGCCGAATTTTACGATGGGATAGATCATCCGAAATCAAATGGTCAGTAGTTTTTCAGTTGTTCGCAGTAGCCCTGGAAATTTCTTAGAGTCTCGATCATGGAATCGCCGCCGAATTTTTCCAGAGCGCAGCGGGCGAGGGTTAGCGCCACCATCGCCTCAGCGGCAACGCCGGCGGCTGGAACCACACATACGTCGGAACGCTCGTAGGCGGCCTTCACTGGCTCTCGCGTCGAAAAGTCGACCGACTGTAATGGACGGCGCAGCGTAGAGATCGGTTTCAGGTAGCCGCGCACCCGGATTTCCTGTCCATTGGAAACGCCACCTTCAATTCCTCCCGCATTATTCCGCGTGCGGGAGAAAGCGGTGAAGCCGGAACTGGCGGTGTAGCCGATTTCGTCGTGCACGGCGGAGCCAGGCGCGAACGCTGCTGCGACGCCCGCGCCGATTTCCACGGCTTTGACCGCTTGCAGCGACATGACGGCGGCCGCGAGCATCGCGTCGAGACGCTCGTCCCACTGAACGTAGGTGCCGAGGCCGGGTGGAACCTGGTGCGCCACGACTTCGAAGACTCCGCCCAGTGAGTCTCCGGTCTTGAGAACTTTGTCGACTTCACCCTTCATGCGCTGCTCGGCTTCGGGGTCAGCGCAGTTGAGCAGGACGTCCTCGCGAGCGTGAAGGGCGCGAATCTTCTCCCACGGGACTTGATCAGGAAGAGTGACGGCGCCGGTGGTAACGACGTGACTGAGAACTTCAATGCCAAGTTCACACAGGAAAAGTTTGGCGATCGCGCCGAGGGCGACGCGGGCAGCGGACTCGCGCGCCGAGGCGCGCTCGAGAACGTAACGGGCTTCGGGGAAGTTGTATTTCAGGGCACCAGCGAGATCGGCATGACCGGGCCGGGGCGAGGCAACGCGTTTATGCTTGGCGGGATCGCCTTCGCCGACAGGCAACGACTCCTGCCAGTTCTTCCAATCGCGGTTTTCGAGTTGGACGGAGATGGGCGAGCCGATGGTCATGCCCTGGCGCACCCCGGAAAGAATGTGGGCGGTGTCGCGCTCGATCTTCATGCGTCCGCCGCGGCCGTAGCCTTGCTGGCGACGCCAGAGTTCACGGTCGAGGAAGGCCTGGTCGATTTTCAGTCCGGCGGGCATGCCGGAAAGGAACGCCACCAGAGCCTCGCCGTGGGACTCTCCCGCTGTAAAGTAACGGAGCATAAACGGTCGATTGTACCTGATTGTGAGGCAGGATCGGGGCTTCGGAGCCCTTCGTATCCTTAAGAAAAGGCAGGGGAGGAGCGATTTTCACGAGGAAAATGGGGGCGCCAGAGGTTACAATGAGCTACATTTGTTCCGTCCGGGTTCAAACCGAACCGCGCTACGTCGCAAATTTCTCTGGCCGCTTAGAAGGAGTTGCCCTGTGTGTCCCCCCGCACAGCTACAACACGAAGTTTTTTTGGGCAGTAAGGAAATCCGTTGCCTTTTGGTGCACGACCACGTCTTACTGCGCCAGGGATTGCGGCGATTGCTCGAGGACGAGCCGGACATGGAAGTGGTGGCGGAGGCAGGGAACGCTGCCGAGGCGCTGCGCCGGGTATTCGACTATCGCCCCGAGATCGTGATCACCGATGCTCACATCTTCGAGTGCACGGCCGATCAAGCTGAGTGGCTGATCCTGCATGAGTCTCCGTCGAGCAAGGTGTTGTTCTTGACGGCCCATGAGGGCGACGACCTGCTGCGAGAAGCGCGCGCGAACGCGCCCAGTTGCGTGGTGCGGCAGACTTCTGCGGAAGAACTGGTGCAGATGGTCAGAAGAACTCACGGCACTCCGAAACTTGGGGCGATGGAAAGACGCCGGGCGGAATGGCCGTCAGAAGAGCTGCTTCCGCGCAAGCGTGTGTTGACGGCGCGAGAGCGCGAGGTTCTGAAGTTGCTAGCCGAGGGCAGGACGGTGCGCTCCGCAGCTGACATTCTTGGACTCAGCATGAAGACAGTGGACGCCCACAAGTTCAACTTGATGCGGAAGTTGGCGATCCACAATAAGGCGGAACTGGTGATGTGGGCGATTCAGAAGAGAGTGGTGAAGCTGCCCGCGAATTCCTAGCGGCGATCGAGTCGGTGCCGTCCCCACGGGACTTATTGGTTTCTGCCCGCCTTTCCCGGCACTGCCGTGCCGGGCTTTCACAGTTCGCCGCTTCGCGGTGGCAGCGTGGGGGGTCTTACTCCATTTTGAATACAACGCCTCATCCTTGAACGCAATTTTCCTTCACGAATGCAACGCCCCATCCTGGAACACAACTTTCCTTCATGAATGCAACTCACCATCCTGAACACAATTCCTCATCATGAACGCAGATCCCCATCAGAACACAAGGCGCGATCTTGAATATGCTCGAAGCAACGTTACGACAACGAACACAAACGCACACCAGCGGCAGATCCCTGCAGCTATTGCTGGATCGCCACGGCGGCTAGTTCTGCGAGGGTTGAGACGGTGAAGTCGGGCTTGGCTTCTGCGGCTTTCACGGCCCCGACTCCTGGCCGAGCCGAGGGACGGTTCACCCAGACCGTGGCGAGGCCGAGTGCCTGCGCCGGGATGACGTCGTGGTAGATGCTTTGACCCACGTGCAGGACGCGATGGGCTGGAGCCTGAACGCGACTCAGCGCTAACTCGAACAGCTTCAGCGAGGGTTTGTAGGCTTGGGCTTGCTGCGCGGTGATGAAATCATCGAATTCAACCCCAAGGTGGGGGCGCGTAAGGGCGAAGAGGTCATCGTCTACGTTGGAGAGAATTGCGAGGCGAAAACGCGTCTTGAGTTGGCGCAGCGCCGCAACAGTGTCAGGCCAGGGCTTCCAACTGCCGAGAGAGTCGGGCAGTGAGCGTACTTCTTCGGGAGTTGGCGTGAATCGAAGCTCGGCTCCGAACTGACGGACGACCGATTCCAGGACCTCACGGTAGGCGCGAAACGCGCCCTCTTCGGACCGCTGCTCAAAGTCTCCGTAGAGCTTGAGGAGGGTGGCGTCATCAATCTCTTTGTTGTGAGCGGAGAGAACGCGGCGCAGTGCAGGGAGAATGCCGGCTTCCCAGTTGATCAGCGTTCCATAACAATCAAGTGTAAGGATTTCGAAGCGCGCGAAGTCGAGCATGGTTCGGGTCCCGTTCTGAGACAATGTGAGTTGCGATCACTCCCAGAACAGGGGCCGGGAGTGACCGCAAGAGGAATAATCGAGTTACATCCGTTCCAGTTTGAGTTCTTGGGTGAGTTCGAACGTGACGTCAGACTCGGCCGGGAGAACAATCTCTTTGTTCCCGGTGAAAGCGGAGCCTCCCGCGCCCGCTCCTGCGCCTGCAGCCGCGCCGATGGCGGCTCCTTTGCCACCTCCAGCGATCGCTCCGATAATTCCGCCGAGCGCGGCGCCGCCGCCAGTCAGCACCGCGGTGCGCTTGCCCTTACCCTTCTCGGTGAAGCTGCGCGCCGCTGTCTGCACGGGCATGTCATAGCCGTTGAGGTTGATCGAGTCCAGGCGAATATTCAGAACCGCTCCGCCCTTGAACCTGCCCAGAGCCTCGGCGTCGGTAACCGTTCCGGACACGGTTGAACCCTTGGGGATCACAACCTCGTTCCCAACCGTGTGTCCTTGGCCACGGTGCCGGTGAAGGTCTGGCCCGCTTGGCTGAGTTTGGATCCGAGGGCGGAGCCCAGGTTCACGGTCACGCTGGTTCCCGCAGGCACAATCACTGGCTCTTTCTTCTTTTCTTTCCGGGCCTCCTTAGCCTCTTTCCCTTCTTTCATTTCCTTACCGCCCTTAGCGGTAGTGGTGTCGACAGGATTAGCGGTGTCGGTTGAGGTGTCAGCCGAAGGCTTGCTGGTGCATCCGAGCACTGCAAGTGTGAGATAGAGACTTAGGGTGAGTGGGACCAAGCGTGAGCGCATCAAGGTAAGGACCTCAACTTGCTTTTTTGGGGTTGTTGTCAATGTACCGGAATCAGGCGGCGAGGGGCAACGTCGGCCAACGTAGGGATGAATCAAAAGTGTATGCACTAGTGCGGTGCGTGTCGTGTTCGCTCAGTCGCCGGCGCGACTGAATTCCCAGCGGGTGGCGTTGTGGGGAAAATCCTTCTCGGTCCATGCCAGTACCACGCGGGGACGCACAGAGTAGACCACGGACCCAGGCAGGATCGTCATCGGCATTTTGTACTTGGCGCGGGAAGCGGCGTCCAGCTTCTTCAATGTCGCCTTGTCGGTGACGTCGACCTCGACGGCGGTCCCTTCGAGAATGACGACATCGTCGCCGGAGTCCAGATGGATGGACACTGCGGGATTGTGTGAGAGGTTGCGAGCCTTGCGGGAAGAAGTTGCCGTGCCGAAGCAGACGGCGCCGTCGATCCAGAAACCCCAGACGGGAATGGAGTGTGGACGTCCGTCGGGGCGAGAGGTGCAGATCCAGTAGTGCTTTGATTTCGTGAGCCGTTGTTCGGCGTGGCTGAACGGCAAGTATTGTTTGCGTGGCTTTAACTGATACAGAGGCGGCACGTGGGGCAAACCGACGGTGCACCCTGGCGGATCGGCTGTTTGTTTTTTGCGGGAGGCTTTCTGCGCAGCTTTGGGCTTGGGCATAGGTCACGCACCGTTGCTCAGAGAGGGGGCCCGGTTAAGTACTTTAACGCCGAGGGTCGATGCCAGGCAAGGTGGGAGTCGGATCGGGCAATTCGTCGAGTTCGGCGTCGCGGGGAGGGGCGGGATCTTCTGGTGAAGACCTCTTCGGAGCCAGAAACTTTTCGGTATTCAAGAGCGGACGGCCGAGAGAGGAGTTGTAACTCGTCCAGGGACTGTCGAGGCCGGATTCACGTTCGAACTGGGCGCGCATGGCTTCCATTTTGGAGTCGAGGTCGTCGAGATAGTGGAGCATGAGCGCTTCGGGGAACATGGGCAGCTTTGGCGAGCCGAAGTCATACTGGCCGTGATGGCTGATGATGAGGTGCTCAATCATCGTCTTCAACTCGTCGGGGAAGCCGGGCTGGAGGGCGAGCTTGGCCTGCAACATTTCCAGTTCGATGATCATATGGCCAAGAAGCTGGCCCTTGGTGGTGTAGGAGAACGAGCGGTTGTAGGTGAGTTCGTGAATCTTGCCGATGTCGTGCAGAAACGCGCCGGTGAGCAGAAGGTCGCGGTTGATCTGCGGATAGTTCTGACACATCAGATCGCAGGAGCGGAACAGAGAGACGACGTGATCGAGCAGGCCGCCGATGTAGGCGTGATGCAAGGTCTTGGCTGCGGGAGCGTTGCGGTAGGCGGCAGCGATTTCAGGATCCGCCATGAAGGCCCGGAGCAGCGACTGGAGATGAGGATTCTGGAACGAAGAGACGAAGTTGGTGAGGGTCCGCCAGAGTTGGTCAACGTCCTTGGTGGTTTTGGGTAGATAGTCGGCGAAATCGATTTCGGATTCGCCCAGCTTGCGCAGTTTGTGGATCGTAAGCTGAAAGCGATTCTTGTACTTGTTGATGAGGCCTTTGATCTTGAGGAAGTCGTCCTGCTCGAAGGCGTCGAGGACCTCCTCAACGTTGTCCCACATTTTGGCCTCGAGCTGGCCGCTGCGGTCACCCAGAGTAAGCGCCAGGTAGGGCTCACCGGTTTTCTTGGGTTTGATCTGCTTGCCGGCGACGACGAAGCTCGAAGTGATGACTTTGTTTTCGTGGCGTGCGCAGTCGCCGATATAGAAATCTTTCATGGGCTGTCTGAGTATAAAGCACGCGCCCTAGGCAAGGATCAGAGGAAACCCAACTTCTTATGTTTCTTTTTGCCGAGCTTCTTGGCGTCGGCTTCTTTGGCAGCGGCGGTTTCGACCGGCTGGGTCTGATTGGGGCTCATCCCGGTATCGATGTAGCCATCCGCGTATTTGATGTAGGCGTCTTCCCGCAGCTTGGTGAGGTAGGCGCGGAGGGCGGGCTGCAGTTTCTCGTAGTAGAGAGCGTCCTGAATATGTGGAAGAGCGTCCTTCAGAGGAGGGATGCCGGCCTGCTGGTGTTCGACGACCTTCAGGATCACGTACCCCTGCTTGGTCTGGATGACGTCGGTGACTTCGCCAGCTTTCAAGGCAAAGGTCTTTTCCTCGATTGGTTTGGCGAGTTTGCCCCGCTCGAAAGTGCCCAAGTTCCCGCCATCGGCGGCTGAGGGGCCGTCAGAATATTTCTTGGCGATGTCCTCGAAGGCAGCGCCGTCGTGAATCTGCTTGAGCAGGTCGTTGGCCTTGGCTTCAGCGGCACTGAGGGCCGCGGCCTCAGCCGCCTGACGAGCTGCGTCATCGACGGGCGCAGCATTCGGCGTCGCGGCCGCGGGTGCGCCGGAGTCCGTGGCCCCGGGGGTGGTTGCTGGAGCCGCAGCCGGAGCTGGCGCTGCGATCTTAGGCGCGACCAGAATCTCACTCAGGCGGATGTATTCCGGCTGCTCCATCTCGGCCTTGTGGTCGTCGTAGAATTTCTGGATCTCTTCTTTGCTGACGGAAAGGTGGCTGCTGACTTCCTCGCCAATCACCTTCTGCGTGATGATCTGGTTGCGCTTGTTCTGCTTGAAGTCTTCCCAGGAGATGCCCTGCTTCACGGCTTCCTTTTCAAGATCCTCCATGGAGTCGAGCTTCATCTCCTTGCGCATCTTATCGAGGTCTTTGATCAGCTCGGTGTCGCCGCTGATGCCGAGGTCTTTGCCTTTGTCGAGGAGAAGTTGCTGGTCGACGAGATCGCGGAGAATGTCTTTTTCACGTTCGGCGTAGACTTTGTCGGGATCTTTGGAATTCTGCTGTTTCACTTCGTCCCGAAGCTGGTCCTTGCTGCGCTCAAACTCCGACTTCGTGATGATCTGGTTGTTGACCCGGGTGATGATCTCTTCGACGGTTTGGCCGGAGGGTTGAACGGCCGGTGCGGGAGCGGCGGCCGGAGCCGGAACCTTTGGCGCGGAGGGCTGTCCAGCGGGTTGTCCGGCCGTTTGTCCGGCGACCAGGGCTGGCAGACAAGCGGAAGCAATTAGAATCAGGCAAAGTCTCTTCATAGGATGTATTGGGGCCGCCACGCTTCCTGGGCTTGCGGGCAAAAAGAGCGGGTTCAGGCCGACAGATTATTTTACTCCTTCGCAACGAATCCCGTGGTCCAGCCCATTGATTTGACGCCGCTGCAGGCGGGAAAGTTGGCCACTAGGAATCAGGCGTTCCGTATTAAAGCGAGGGCGGTCCGGTCGTCGCACAGAGGGGTTTCGCCGCTGAACTCGCCCACGGCTTTCAAGATAGAGGTGCAAAGCTGCTGGGCGCCGCCAGCTGGAGCAGACTGGAAAAGTTGTTTGATGGCCGGTAGGCCGAATTCTTCGCCGCGCTTTTCGTGGTGCCCCTCGCATTCGATCACTCCGCGAGATACGAGCAGTAGGACAGCGCCCTTTTCCACGCCCACGGTGGGAGCGTCGGAGGTGGCGTGGGAAAAGAGTCCGAGGGGCAACCCTCCCGAAGTAAGCTCGGTGATCCCATTGCTGTCGCGGAGAAGCCCAGGAGTGTGTCCGGCGTTGGTGTAACAGAGCGTACCGAACTTTTCGTGGTAGCAGGCGATGAAGGCGGGGCAGGAGCGAACGCCGCGGGAGGTCTCAATGATCGCGCGATTGATGCGAAGGCTGAGTTCGGTCATGGCTTCGGATTCGTTGATGTCGGGGCGCGAGAAGAGTTCAACGCCAAACTGGCGGAAGATTTCCTGAGCTGTGGCGAGGATGCCTCGGTTATCTTCGCGACGCCCGGCAACATCGAGCAGGCCCAACAGAACCCGCTCGGGGCTCGCGCGGATGGAGTCATAGAAGTCTCCGGCGACGCGCTTGCCCACAAATACGGCGGCAATGTCAGCCCCCTCGATCTTGGGAAATAGGGTCGGGACCGGTTCGAGCTCGGGATCAGGGATGCGGGAGTGAAAGAGAGAACGCATGGAGAGCAGCCCCAAGGCGAAGCTAGCACAGGAACGTGCGGGGAGCAATCGTTTGAGCGAATGAGGGCAATCGGAACTATTCACCGTACCTGTCGGCCAGATAACGGGCCAAATCGGACTCAAACTGGCCGTAGTCGGAGTGGATGGTGGCGCGCAGCGCGGCCTCGGTCGAATTGCCCTGGCTAATCCGCTCGAGGATGCGTTGGATGTCGCTCATGCCGTAGGAATCGTTGATGTAGGACACGGCAGCCAGGGACTCGGCGTAGGCCAGATAGGCTTCGCTACCGGTGAATCGATTGAAGCTTCCTTCCAGAGCATTGAGCGGGATATTCCGTTGCGCCTTGAAGAGCAGGGAGAGCTGATGCCCCTCGCCGCTGAGCCTCCTGGGCTCGAGGAACTGGGCGATTCCTTCGTGCAGCCACGGCGGGCAACGGCTGCCGGAAAGCTTGGTAATAAACGAGTGAGCGAGTTCATGCTTCAAAACGTGAGCCAGTTCCGAGGTCATGGAGCTCAATCCGCTGATCGGGATGCGCAGTTTGCCGTCATTAATCGCGCCAGACCAGGTGGGTGCGTGAGTGACATCGAAGAAGGCTTGTTCGGTGTAGAGGGTGACAACGATGTTGTCGCGAGGGGGGGTGCCGAGATCGCGAACCAAATCGTCGTAGTCGGATTCAAGCGCTGCCAGGATTTGTGAGCGAAGCGACTCCGAAGTTTGTTTGCCCTCGTAGTGCAGAACAAAATGACTGCTCTCGCCCTGAGAGAATTCGGACTCGGCCGACTGTTCGCGCTGCGCCTTGGCCAGGAACTGCTGGACGGTGGTGTCCGGGCGCAATTCGAGAGACCGCTTCCAGGAGGCGACAGCCTCCTTCGTGTGGTCGGACGCGAACTGGGAGTAGCCGAGCATGGTGTAGGCGTCGGGCGAATTGGGGGCCGTTCGCACGGCGCGCTCGGCATAGGGCAGCGCCAGAGCGGCGTTACCGGTGCGGACGAGCACCGCGGCGTAATACACAAGGATGGTGGAATTGTCCGGTTGGAAGCCGAGTGCGCTTTCAAAATATTGGCGCGACCGGGCGATGTTGCCGTGTTCGAATTCAAATTTTCCCGCGATGAAATCGGCCGTCGCACTTAACTCTGCGTTGCCCTTGCCTTCCAGTCTGGCGAGAGCGTCGGAGTTAACTTGGCCTTCTTTGATGATCCGAGCTACGAGATCGCCCTCATTCGCAAGACTGTCGGTGGGAGTGAAGGTCGGAAGGCCGGCCGCCTTCAGCGCCGAATCGGCGTGAGCGGGCATGCCTCCGGCGTCAATATGGTCGACGGAGGACTTTTGGATGGCGTAAGAATCGTCGCCGATATCGTATTCGTAACGATTTCCGTTTTCGCGGACGTGATCGGCCAGTATGGTGCGGCCATTTTTCAAATGGATGGTGTCGGCCCGTACACTTGCGGGGACCAACGCCACCGCGATAAAGAGGATGGTGACACGTAGCCGCATTCAGGCGCATTCTAGCAATTGGAGAGAGCCTAACCACGTGACGAAGGTACTACTCAAGATGCGAGGCTTGCGGGTCGCGACGGCCATCTGCATGGCAGCCGGCGCGGTGTGCGCCGCGGGAGGCGAGACTCCCGCGGACAAGCCAGCGGAAGCCCTTTATCTGCAGCTGGGGCAGGTGGGGCTGGATCCAGCGCGGGTCTATCAGGTGAGGGGGGTATCGCTGGATCGAGCCGCGGTCCACATTACGTTGGAAGATGGCACGATTGCTTTCACGCAGGACGTGATGGGCCGCATCACGGGAGCGTTCTTCGAGGGTGACGGTGAAGTGTTGCTGACGCCTCCGAATAGCGTCGAACGCAGATCGATGAGTCTGTTTACGGGGATGGCAATCCTCGAAGAACACTTTGCCACCGCCTATTTTCGTTTTAACGATGACGCCGCGACTGAGTTGCGGCCCGATCTGCGGGCAACGGAGAACAAACAGGAATTCGTGGATCGCTGGGAGGCGACGGCGAAAAATCTAGCCAACGCTGACGCGATGAGGTTGCTGATGACCTTTAGCCGGATGCTGCCGGTGAGAGACAAGACGGCCTCGTCGGAGCCATCGGAGGCCGAACCACCGAATGTGGAAGACCGGTTCCTGCACGGGCGGTTGCAAGGAACGAAGCTCGGCGTGTTTGACGTCGTCTTCGATTCAACGGTGTCAGAGCAGGTTCAGGTCGGCCAGGCCAGGATGGCGGCACACGAGGATCTTTATTACGACGTCTGGGCATCATTTTCAACGGCGAGTCCAGAGACCAGCCCGGCCAAGCGCGACGGAAAGAATTCTCCTCAAGCCGCAAAGGAGCAAGACGGCCAAGTTGCGGGCCGCCGCTATACGGTCACGACCGAGGTGCAGCCTCCAAAGCGCATTCATGCGAACGCTCGCGTGCAATTCGAAGTACAAACGGCGGGGGCGCGTACGTTGTTGTTTGAACTCTCCAGATTCTTGCAAGTGGAAGGCGTCAGGCTCGATGGCCAACCGGTGGAGTTCATTCACAACCCGGCGGTGGAAGGGACGCAGCTTTCTCGCCGGGGCAATGATCTGGTGGCGGTGATTCTTCCGGAGCCCACGCGGGCCGGGCAGAAAATCAACCTGGAATTTGTGTACGGCGGAGAAGTTTTGGCGGATGCGGGCAACGGATTGTTGTACGTGGGTGCGCGAGGTACGTGGTATCCGAATCGTGGGCTGGCGATGGCCGACTTCGATCTGGAGTTTGAGTATCCGCAGGGCTGGACGCTGGTAGCGACCGGCAAGCCGACGCCGGTTTCCTCCGCGGGAACGTCCGCCCAGGGCAATGGGGAGCAGGTCGCCCGATTTGTATCGGAGCGGCCAATTCCTTTGGCGGGATTTAACTTGGGCAAGTACAAAGAAGTTACGGCAAGAGCGGGGGACGTGATCGTGGAGACGTATGCCACAAAAGGGGTGGAACGAGATTTCCCAGCGCCACGAGCGCAAGTGATCGAGCCTGACCCTTCCGAACCGTCTGGCCGGGTAGCGCAGGTCATCGTGCCCGACAAGCCGTCACCCGTGCAGCACGAACAGGCGGTGGCTGAGGCTGCGGCGCGAGCCATTCGGTATTACGCCGAGCGCTTTGGCCCTTATCCCTACAGTCACCTGGCTCTTACCCAGATGCCGGGGCGAGACAGCCAGGGATGGCCCGGCCTGGTGTTTCTGTCTTCGTTTGCATTTCTCGATCAAGCAGAGCGCGAACAGCTGCATTTCGAACGCTACCGAATGCTGCTGCAGGAATCGATTCCGGCTCACGAAGCGGCGCATCAATGGTGGGGAGATCTGATTAGCTGGAGCAGCTACCGCGACCAATGGTTTTCCGAAGGGCTGGCGAATTATTGCGCGCTCATGATGTTGCAGGAGAAAGATCCCGCAGGTTTTCGCCAGGTGATGGAGAAATACCGTCAGGATTTAATCGCCAAGAATAAGGATGGGATGTCTCCGATGGAGGCAGGTCCGGTAACGCTGGGCATGCGGCTGCTTTCGTCGCGGTTTCCGGAAGGATATGAGGCGATCCTCTATGGGCGCGGCACGTGGCTGTTCCACATGTTGCGGACCATGATGAGAGATGCCGCTGTGCAAGAAGGTGGGCGCAAGTCACAGGCGGACATGGAGGAGCCATTTGTTCGAGCGCTGAGGAAAGTTCGGGAGCGGTATGAAGGCAGAGCCATCAGCACAAAAGAATTGATCGACGTTTTCGCGGAAGAGCTTCCACCGCCGCTGCGCTACGAAGGCAAGAAATCGCTGGACTGGTTCCTGGAAGGGTGGGTGAACGGCACGTCTCTGCCAAAATTGGAACTCAAGGCGGTGAAATTTGCTCCCAAGGGAACGGGTTCGCTAGTCAGTGGAACGATCCTGCAGAAAGATGCGCCACAAGACCTGGTGACGTCGGTTCCCGTGTATGCGGTGATGGCGGGAAAACAGACTGTGCTGCTGGGGCGCGTGTTCGCTGACGGCGAAGAGTCTTCGTTCCATCTGCCAGCTCCGGCCGGAGCGCACAAGATCGTGCTCGATCCTAATGAGACGATTCTGACGGGTCCGAAATAGAGGCTTTTGCGGAAGGACCTCGGCGACAGATTGCGGTGCCGAATCGGTTCTTCGTTCTCGAAGCGATTCCCGAAACCGGCAAAAAGGGGAATCGTGTAAGTGATGCATCGTCCCCAGCTCCTCACTTAAGCGATGAGTTTCTTTCGGCCAATCCTGTGGTCGACGTCCGCGTCGTTGTGACAGCCCATCTGCTTACAGAAGCGTACTGATCAAGAAGACGGTTCAGCGCGGGCGCTTATGTACGCGCAAGTGACAGAGACGCTGGAAGAGGCAAGCGGGTGGTGTTCAGTTACAGATCAGAAAACACTGGCGGCGGCGAAGACAATCCTGTTCGTGGAAGACGAAGCACTGGTGCGGGACGTGACCTGTGAAGTCCTGCGATCAGCGGGATATCGGGTGCTCACCGCAAAGAATGGCGCGGAAGCGGTGCCTCTCTACGAGGCATGCGGCGATGAAGTGGAGCTCTTGCTACGTGATGTGGTTCTGCCAGGTGAGAGTGGGCGCGTGTTAGCGGGGAGACTGCGGCGGCAGAATCCATGGCTCAAGATTTTGCTGGTCACCGGCTATGCAGAGCAGATGGGACCGCGGGACAGGTTGCAGGAGGAATGACGGTGCAGCTCGTTTCGTCCTGGCCGATGGTGAGGCCGCCCTGACGGTAGATGGCCCGCATCCCGGCGGAACCGTCAGAGCCCATTCCCGTCATGATCACCCCAAGCGCAAGGTTTCTGAAGGTTTCAGCCACCGAGGTCATGAGTACATCGATTGAAGGAATGTGCAGATAGTCGTCCGGATGAGTGTCGAGGAAGATGATGGCGCGGGAATCGGACGGGTGTTCCACCCGCATGTGCACTCCAGCAGGCGCGATGTAAATCACGCCAGGCTGGATGCATTCGCCGTGAGGACCGCAAGTACCGCAGGACGCTGACACCGTCCAGTTTCGGCAGGTTCTGGTCAAGGATGACGACGTCGTACTCGAACCCCGTTGCTGCTGTCCGAGCCTGTTCGCCATCCGGCAAAACATCCACGGAGGAATGTTCCCCTTCGAAGCCCTGGCGAACGAATCGGGCCAGTGCTTCGCATAAAGTGAACCGTCCTTAATCCAACAGGCCAGTCTAGTTAGAAAGTGCTCAGTTGCAGCGAAAACCGAGGCCACACGAAGGGCCGTACGGGGAAGAATGGCGCTCAATTTCAAACCGGGAGATTCGATCTGAGAGTGCCGTCGAAGAGTTTCATTCCGCTACGAACCTTCGCGGCCAATTCCGTCGCGCCGATTCACCAGCGATAATTCCGAAGGGACTTTTCCCGGCCGGAGCCATGTTGTGCGCGTGTGGAGCAAAACGATGCTGAAGTCCCTGCTGGTTCCGGGCGGGATTCTGCTTTTGGGCGTCGCGGTGCTCATGTATTCAGGCTGGCTGAC
>DATDGW010000813.1:0-6244 GCA_036521895.1 Candidatus Sulfotelmatobacter sp.
GGGCGTGAGGCACAAGTCGCCCCAGTCGTAAGTTTTCCGAAGTCGGACGATAGGTTTGTTCCATGACGAACCTCCTCTGAGATGTGGCGGCTTCAATGGCCACCGAGGAGTGCATCATGAAATCTTATGTGCTGTAATCCAAGCGGAAAGAACTGACTAGGAAGCACTTACTGCAGCTACTCTACATAACAATCCGCTGCACATAATAACGCAGGGTCATGCGGACGTCTTTGTGTCCCAGTACCTGCACGAGGGCGGGCAGGCTGACGCCGAGGCGGAGCATCACAGTTGCGAAGCTGTGTCGCAAGCGATGCGGGGTAAGCCGGGTGGCACAACCCATGCGGCGTGGAGTAAGGCGTGGCGGAGAGTCTTGCACAAGGCCTGATGCCCGCGTCGGCGGGGAAGCAAGAATGCGTGGGAGTTGGCCAAGCAGGAAGCAGGAGCCAGGGGCGCAAGGCCAGAATGCGAGCCACGATGCGCCGGAGATCGTCATCGACCGGCACTAACGGAGTGTCCGCAGCCTCTACCGTGGTGTCCGGAACCTACCTGACGGCGACCGTGCCCAACGGGACAAAGACAGGTACTTTAACCGTCACCACTCCGTCCGGCACGCTGAAGAGCAACACGAAATTCCGTGTGACGCCGCAGATTACAACCTTCAACCCGACCGGCGGTCACGGGGCAACATTTGTCGTCATCCCGGGAGTCAGCCTCATTCAGACTTCCAAAGTGACGTTCGGCGGAGTAAAGGCGACGACCGTTACGGTAAACTCGAACACGCAGGTTACGGCAGTCGTGCCGACCGAGGCAAAGACAGGGAATATCGTGATTACAACTGCCGGCGGGACTGCCACAAGCCCTGGGACCTTCACCGTCACGCCGTAGTGCAAGATAAGCAACTTTGCAAAGCCGCATCTCTCATCGTAGAGGCGGCTTTTATTCTACGCCGGTTTTGTTGTGTGCCTTAAGCCCGCATCAGCCTGAACAACTCGCAGCCGAGTGCCTACATATCTCTGCGGCCTTCCATCGCTTTTAGCATCGTGATTTCATCCGTGTATTCGATATCGCTGCCTACAGGGATACCCATCGCGATGCGTGTCACCTTCACCCCGACGCGCTTCAGTTGCTGCGAGAGATAGGTGGCGGTGGCTTCGCCTTCGACCGTGGGGTTGGTGGCAACGATGACTTCGTCGACGTTGCCGGCGTCGACGCGGGCGATAAGATTCGAGATGCGCAACTGCTCTGGGCCGATGCCGTGCAGCGGAGAAATCGCGCCGTGCAGGACGTGGAAGACTCCGTTAAAGTGCTTGGTCTTTTCGATGGAGGCGATGTTGGTGGGCTCTTCGACCACGCAGACGAGGCGCTGGTTGCGCGTCGGGCTGGTGCAGTAGACGCAAGGATCGACGTCGGTGATGTTGTTGCACACCGAGCACAGGCGAAGGTTGGCCTTGACGTCGCGCACCGCAGTGGCAAGGGCTTCGGCATCTTCGTCACTGGAGCGCAGGATGTAGAAGGCCAGACGCTGGGCGCTCTTGGCGCCAACGCCGGGAAGCTTTTTCAGCTCATCGATCAGGCGCGACATGGGTTCGGCGAATTTGGACATTGAGTAATTCTGTACTTGAGCGATTTACGACCTGCTCACGACATTGTAACTGGCAGTCAAGTGCCGCGATCCGAATCGCATAATTCCAGGATTTTCTCCGTTTTAATCTGCTTTGGGGAGCGTGTATTCGAAGTCATAGGTGTGCTTGCCGCCGGTGGCGATGATGATGGTCATCTTGCCGGCAATTCCTGTCAGCTGGCCGGTACCGGAATCGGGGACGATGGTGATGGTGAGTTGCGGCGCATTTTGCGTCATCCTTCCAGTGTGCTGCAGGACGAAGGTCCCTGTGCGGCCTTGCAGGGTTCCGGTCACTTTCTCGATGGCGACGTAGGCGCCAGACCCTTTCACGGGAGAGCCGGCGGTGAGCATCTGGCCCTTGCCGGCGGCTTCGAGGTCGCCGTGGTACTGCTTATCGAGCGTCATGCGACCGAGGAGGGGGTCGTCGGAATTGTCATCCTGGGGCGTGACTTTGACGTCGAAAGGACCGGTCGCGTGGGTGGACATAAACGCCTCTTTCTGATTAGGAGATACGGTTTGCGCGAGAATCGACGTAACGAAGATCAGGAAGATGCTCCCAACGACCACTCCAGCGCGGTGATTCGTTCTCATCCTGAGGTCACCTCCAGCGGCCAAAGCCGCATCCAGTCTTTGCTCTATGCGGCACGACTGAAGTCGCGCCCCTCATCCATAGGCTGCGTTGGATGGCTTGGTGTTAGAGTCCGGGGATGCCGAGGCCACCGAGCATGCCGCCGACTGTCGACTGCATTTGGGCGTCGACTTTGCGGGCGGCTTCGTTGATAGCGGCGACCACCATATCCTGCAGCATTTCGATGTCGCCCGATTTGACGGCTTCGGGGTCGATGCGCAGGCTGAGGAGTTGCTTGCGGCCGTCCATTTTGGCGGTGACGGTTCCACCGCCGGACGTGGCTTCGACAACCGTTGCCTGCATTTTTTTCTGCAGGTCCTCATATTGCGATTTGGCTTTGGACATCAGCTCTTGCAGGTTGAATCCACCCATAAAACCTCACGTTTCAAAGTTTCAAGGTTTCAACGTTCTGAGATTCAAGGTTCTGAGGTTCAAGGTTCTGAGTTTCAAGAATACTAACTGTGAAACCCTGAAACTTTGAAACCTTGCTTCACCGTTTTTCCCGGTAATCGATCACGGTGCGGATTTCGGCGTTGAATTTTTCTTGCATGCGGCGGACGACTGGGTCTTGCTCGGCGCGGCCTCGGCCACCGGGGCCGGCGGGGCGCGGGGTGCCGTTGCGCTTGGGTTCCGGTGGCGCCACCGTGGCTCCGGGAACGACTTTCAACTTCATGGGGCGGCCGAGGACTCCGCTGGCCGAAGCAATGGCCAGACGTTTCGCGTCCGGGCCGAGCGACATATCCACCACGGTTTGCGATTCGGCGATCTTGATTACGAGTTCATTGCCTTGGACGCTCCACTCGCCGGCGGAAAGCATCGAGACCAGGATGCGCTGGTTGCCGTCGGTGAGGGCCTGCAGGACGGCATTCTGAAGGTGCTCCAATTGTGGAGGAGCGGGCGCCACAGCGGTTGGCTGCGTCGGGGCGGCCTCCTGCTCGGATTCCGACTCAGGCTCGGGGGCTGACGGTCTGATTCGACCGACCGTCGATTGGCTAGGTATCTCTCTGCGAGTGGTCGGGGGATCGGGCACGGGATCGCGCCTGGGAGCGGGCGCGGCGGAACCCATAATCACCGGCTCTTGAGCGCTGGCGGCCGCTACAATTCGCGGACCCGATGACGGCGCGGAATCGGAAGAAGCTTCCTGCCGGGGAGTACCTTTGCGGGCCGAGTCAGCAGCGAACGGGGAAACGAAATTTTGACGCGGCGCCTGAGTCGGCTCTGGACGGCGCGCTTCCGCGCTCGGCGAGCTGCCGACTATAGCGGGCCTCGATGGCGGTCGATGCGCCGTGGCTGCGGGTGCGGACGCCACATCGCTGAGCAACTGCTCGACGGGCAACAGCTTCTGCGCGTGGGCCATCTTCAGCAGGCCGAGTTCCAGGTGGAAACGTTGCTCCTGCTTGTATCCCAGCTCGCCGTGAGTGCGGAGCATGATCTGCAGGTGGCGAGTGAGATCTTCTTCGCCGAACATTTCCGCGACACGGGCAACGCGCTCGCGCTCTTCGCTGGAGATCTGGAGCAAGGAAGACTCCTTGCCTGCCACCTTGGCGACGGTGGCATTGCGCAGGAAGCGGACCAACTGACGGGCGAAGTGGGTGGGACTGTGGCCCTCACTCATAAGGTGGTCGACTTGGCGGAGAATTGCTTCGCTGCGGCTTTCGGACACGGCCTGCATCACTTGTTCAAGGACGTGGGCCGGGGCCGCGCCGACCAGATTGCGGACGGAGTCGGCGGTGACCCGCCCGCTGGCGGAGGCAATGGCCTGGTCGAGGATGGAGAGTGCGTCGCGCATGGAGCCGTCGCCGGCTTCGGCGAGCAGGGCGAGGGCGTCGTCGTCGGCTTCGATTTTTTCGCGGGTGACTAGGTCCCGCAACTGGGCGACGATGGCTTCAAACTTCACCGCACGAAAGCTGAAGTGCTGGCAGCGGGACCGGATGGTTTGAGGAATGTCCTCGGGCTGCGTGGTGGCGAGCATGAAGACGATGTGGTCGGGCGGCTCTTCCAAAGTCTTGAGAAGGGCGTTAAACGCTGCGTCGGTAATTTGATGCGCTTCATCGAGGATGTAGATTTTGAAGCGGTCGCGGGCGGGGCGATAGCGAGCGGCCTCGCGGAGTTCGCGAATTTCGTCGATGCCGCGGTTGGTGGCGGCGTCGATTTCGATGACGTCCACGGCATTGCCGGTGCGGATTTCAGTGCAGGAGTCGCAGATGCCACAGGGCTCGGGAACTGGGTGATCTTTGGAGCGGCAGTTGAGGGCCATGGCCAGGATGCGAGCAACGGTGGTCTTGCCGATGCCCCGGTGGCCGCTGAAGATGTAGCCGTGGGCGCTGCGTCCCTGCTCGATGGCGTTCTGCAGGGTGCGCGTGACGTGCTCTTGTCCGATGACCTCGGAAAATTTCTGCGGACGGTATTTGCGAGCCAGAACCGTGTAACTCATGGGTGGAAGAGACGATTATACGTGATGGGCGGGGCGCGTTGCCGGGGCTGAGGGGCAAAACCTCAAACCGCAGAGGATCGTAGGAAAATGCCGCAGAGGGCAAGAGGGGTTGGGTTCGTTAGAATGATTCAGTTGTTAATTGAGAACTTAACCGTGCAATGGACCTCGAGTGGCAGATCCTCTGCTGAACCGCGCATCACGGTATTGTCATAGTTTGAGCGGTGCCAACTTTCAGCAACTATCCGTTGGGTCGCGCACGACATATTGGCGGACCCCCCAGGGGCGGGCGGTCAATTCTTCGGTGATGTCGGCACCGCTGGCCCAGAATGGGCGGAATTATACGCGGCGCCGCAAGGATTGGCACTGATTCCCTAAGGTAGGGGTGGGGTCAGTCGCCAGCCCGTTTGTTGCAGGGGTTTCCCCTCTGGGTTCAGTCGCTGCAAGGATTGGTCATGGGCTTGCGAAGGTTCGGCACACACGATAGGCTGGTGCTTCAAGATTGTGTGCGGATGCGGTTGGGGGGAGGATGTCTACGACGGCCGCAAAGGAGAGCGGGATGCAATTGAAGCTGACGAAGAGAACGGTGGACGGGATTCTGGCCATCGGGTGCAATGGGCGCATCGTGTTCGGCGATGAGTCTTCCCTGCTGAGGGACGAGGTGAAGAAGGCCATTACGGATGGCGCGAAGCGTATTGTGCTCAACCTGGGCGAAGTGAACTATATCGACTCGGGCGGACTGGGCACGCTGGTCGCACTGCACACCACGGCGCACAGCGCCGGGGGCACGATCAAACTGGCCAACCTAACCAAACGCGTGGGTGACCTGATGCAGGTCACCAAACTGCTGACGGTGTTTGAAGTACACGCGTCGGAGTATGAGGCGCTGGAAGCGTTTCGGAAGGCTGCGTAGTGGGATTCCTCTAAGAAGCAAAATCCCCACCCTCTCGCCGCATACGCGAGAAGGGTGGGTCACCCCGTTCGTCTTGGGATGATTGATCGTGAAACGAAACAGCCGCGGTTCTGCGGCGGGAAAAGCCAAGCAGAAGGATTCTGGAGCGATGCGCCTGCAGATCGAGCAGGCGATACGTGCGATTCCGCGCGGAAAAGTATCGACCTATGGAGCGGTTGCGCGGGCGGCGGGGTTTCCGGGTGCGGCGCGGCAGGTGGCGGCGACTCTACGACGCGGATTTGGATTGCCGTGGCAGCGCGTGCTGGGAGCGGGCGGCGAGATCAAGTTAACCGGTGACTCGGCGATTGAGCAGCGTCTGCGGCTGGAAGCCGAGGGCGTTCGGTTTCGCGGGCGGCGGGTAGATATGAAACCGTGCGAATACAAGTTCTGGCGGACGGCCCGACGGAAATAGAAATCTCCTTACTATTAAGATCGAGAGCAGAAGCGTAGTCAAATCAAGGAACACACAGGCTAGAGACTCATCCGGAAAGGCCCCCACGGGAAGGATGTTCCAATCAGTCTGACCCCTTTCCCAAGAAAAACTGGGGGCGGTTGCGTGAAAAGGTCTTGACAAAATATTAATATCTATGCTATTACATAGACATGCAAGAT
>DATDGW010000814.1:0-4058 GCA_036521895.1 Candidatus Sulfotelmatobacter sp.
GGAGAAGTCTACGTGCCCGGATACCACGTGAGCCGCGCGTATGTGAATAACGTGAACATCACCAATACCACGGTCAATATCACGAAGGTCACGAACGTGTACAACACGGTGATCGTTAACAAGAGCACGACGATCAACAACATCACGTACGTCAATCAGCGTGTCACCAATGGCGTCACAGTTGTGTCGCATGATGCGTTTGTCAATGCGCGGCCGGTCGCACAGAACGTGATGAGAGTCGATCCGAAGGAACTCGCCGCCGCGCCGGTAAGTCACATCGCGCATGAGGAACCAGTCCGCACCAGCGTGATTGGTGCGGGAAGGCCCGCACCCGTTAAGCCGCCGGCCGCGGTCATAAGCCGCCCGGTGGTTGCGGTCCGGACGCCTCCGCCGCCTCCTCGTCCGATCGAGCAGCGCCAGGCGCAGGCAAGCGGACATCTGAACGAGCAGGCACTGGTTCGTCCCGTGGGGTCCGCGCAACCCGCGCCAACCAATCAACGGCCGCAACCGACGCGGGAGGGCTTCAAACCCTTCACTCCGCCGAACAACGGCAACAACCAAGTTCACCCAATGCAGCCGACGCCGCCGCGGACCTACGAGCAGCAGGGAACTCCGCAGCCGGAGAATCGGAACGCGCAGCCGCAGGAGAATCGCAACACCCAACCTGCGAACCGCGAATTCCGTCCGGCGCAACCGGAGCAGGTTAGGCCGGCTCCCCCGGAGACGCATCCGTTGGTGCGGCCGGCCCCGCCGGTGCAGGAGCGCAGTCCGCAACAGGAGCGACAGCAGGAGCAGAAGTTTAATCAGTGGCACCAAGAGCGCCCAGCTGCTCCGCCGCCAGCGCCGCGGCCGGCCCCGCGGCCTCCGGAGCCGAAACCGGAGAAGCCCTCAAAGAAGGGACATTGACGCTGACGGCTTTCTTGCGGTGTGATAGGGTTCGCATGAGATGCGCCCGCGGACCAGACACCAGTAACGGCAACGCCGGGAGACGACCGCTCCCGGCGTAATTTTTTTGGGGCGGCGACGTTCGCGGCAGAGCAGTCATCAAAAGAGCGAGATCGAGCGAGATGACCGAAGCCAAGCGTCCGACGATTAACTGGATGGATGTCTTGTGGTTGGTGCTGCTCGCGGCCTTGGCTCTGCTGCCGCCCATCGAGGAGTACCACAAGCAACTCATCCTGCTGGCCTTCGGTGTAATCCAGTTGGGCGAGGGTTGGGTGATTGCCCGTCTGCCTCGACGAGGTCCGGTTTGTCTCGTCCTGTCAAAGATTGGGCTGGCCACGCTGCTGATCCTGCACACCGGCGAAATCCCTATCGACAGCTACTACTATCCGATCTACTACCTGCCCGCGGTAACGGCAGCAGAGTATTTCGGTCCCTGGGCAACGCTGTTGTGGACATCATTGGCATCCGCCGCTTACTGTTCGTATCTCTATCCCGCGTTACAAGAGTTTGAGATTACTTCGGACGACTACGGACGGCTGGCGATCCGCATTGTCTTCTTTTTCCTCGCGGCCATGGTGGTCAACCGCTTCGTCATTGAGAGCCGGCGCCAGACGTTGCGTTATCAGGAACTGGCTGAGACCCTCGCCGAGACGAACCGCCGACTGGAGCAGGCGCAGGCCGAGGCCCGACGGTCCGAGCGCCTCGCCGCCTTGGGCCAGCTTTCTGCAGGACTGGCTCACGAAATTCGCAATCCCTTGGGAGTGATCAAAGGTTCGGCGGAGATGCTGACTCAGAAGCTTGGAGAATCGAATCCGCTCGCCACCGAACTGGCTGGGTACATTTCGACGGAAACCAACCGTCTCAGCGCGCTGGTCACGCGCTTCCTAGATTTCGCGCGCCCCCTGCACGCCGATCTCACACCGCAGCCCATCGCCGCCGTTCTCGACCGTGCCTTGAATGACGTCGCGCAGTTCTGGAAGGGCGGCATGGTTCAAGTAGAAAAAGACTACGCGGGGAGTCTACCACTCGTACCCTTGGATGGGAGCCTGTGCGAGCAGGCATTCGTTAATATTGTGCAGAATGCTTACGATGCCATGGGCGCGAGCGGCGGCAGTCTGCGGGTCCAGGTTCGGAAATCACGGGCCAGCGACCGCAACGGCGGCGACATGGAGGGAGTGGAAGTGCGAATCGAAGATACGGGCCCAGGCATCCCGCTGGAGTTGCGCGAGCAAATATTCAACCCGTTTGTGACCACGAAGAAGACTGGTGTGGGCCTGGGACTTTCCATCGTGTCGAAAATTATCGACGGGCATCAAGGTAGCATCCGGGTGGAAAGCGCCGCCACTCCTGCGGGCGGCACAGCCCAAGGTTCCGGCGCCCGTTTTGTGATATTTTTCCCCGCCGCCAGCGACAAAGCTGCGGTGGGACAGACTGCTCATCTGGTGATCTCGTGAGACTCGGCGATTCGAGGGAGAGGCGCGCATGCCGGCCATTCTGATTGTCGAAGATGAAGCCAAGATGCGCCGCCTGCTCGAGTTGAATCTGGGGGAAGACGGATTCACCACGCACTCGGCCGGAGACGCTGAGACCGGCCTCAAGCTTTGGCGCGAGAACCCCGTCGATCTGGTCCTGACGGATCTCAAACTTCCCGGCATGAATGGGCTGGAGTTTCTGCAAACCATCAAGCAACAGAACGCCGCCCTCCCGGTCGTGGTGATGACTGCCTTTGGAAGCGTCGAAACCGCAGTCGAGGCCATGAAGGCCGGGGCCAGCGACTACGTCCTCAAACCGTTTTCGCTGACCGAGATGCGGATGGTCATCCACAAGGAACTGGACGTCCGCAACTTGCGCGAAGAGAACCGGTCTTTACGAGAGGCGTTGGGCAAGCGCTATGCCCACCCCAACGTAGTTGCCCGCAGCCCGAAGATGCAGGAAGTGCTCGCCACCGTGGAACGAGTTGCGCCCACGAATGCGACCGTTCTCCTCGGTGGCGAGAGCGGAGTCGGCAAGGACTTAATTGCGCGCGCGATTCACGAAAAATCGCGCCGTGCCTCGGGCCCGTTCTTGAAAATCAACAGCACCGCGATTCCAGAGAACCTTCTGGAGAGCGAATTGTTCGGCTTTGAAAAAGGTGCGTTCACAGGTGCTGTGGCCAGCAAGCCCGGCAAGTTCGAACTGGCCGACAAGGGGACTCTCTTCTTAGACGAGATCGGCGACGTGCCTCCAGTAACGCAGGTGAAGTTGTTGCGCGTGCTGCAGGAGCGGGAGTTCGAGCGCCTCGGTGGTACGCGCACAGTGAAGGTCGACGTGCGGCTGATCGCGGCCACCAACAAGGATCTGCGCGAAGCCCTTGAGCAGGGTACGTTCCGCGAAGACCTTTACTATCGCCTGAATGTGGTGCCCATCGACATCGCGCCACTGAGAGAGCGCAAAGAAGACATCCCGGATCTTACGAACTTGTTCATCTCTCGATTCACAGGAGAGTCGGGCAAGCCTGTGGAAGGCATTACGCCCGAAGCGATGCAGATTCTGGTGAACTATCACTGGCCCGGGAACGTCCGCGAACTGCAGAATATCGTTGAACGCGCATGCGCGCTGGCGAAGGGCAATGTGCTGTCGCCCGCCGACATCCACCTCGACGTACGTCCCGCGAAGGAAGGGAATGGCGGCACAGGATTTCTTCCCGAAGGCATGACCTTGGACCAATGGGAAGATGAGATGGTCCAGGAGGCCCTGCGCCGGGCCAACGGCAACAAGAGCCAGGCAGCGCGCCTGCTTGGCTTGTCCCGCAACGCTCTGCGCTACCGCCTCTCAAAGATCGGCATCGCCGACGAAGGCGAGAAAGAGCAATAAACGCACGAAAAGCCTGACCTTTCGATTGCACCCTCGCTAATACTTAAGTAAATGCTTGACAATTATCCGCGCCTGGCATAACACTTAAGTGCATACTAAACCGACGGGCCGGCCAATCGCCGCCTCTAAGCCAAAAGGAGAAAACCATGCGTAAACTAATCGCTTTCAACCACGTGACCTTGGATGGCTACTTCGTCGGCCCCAACGGAGACTTCCGCTGGGCGCATGCCGGGAATGACGATCCCGAGTACGCTAGATTC
>DATDGW010000815.1:0-7212 GCA_036521895.1 Candidatus Sulfotelmatobacter sp.
TTGATTTTACTGGGGATAACCGCCGTGGTGCTTCCCAATGTTCAAATCAGTGCGGTAATTGCTGCTCAACTCAGAAAAGCGTGCATAAGTCAGGTTACAAACGGTCCACAACGCGAACTGGCTCACTTTGGACGCGCTGACGGGAAGGTCAAGACGAGAAACCACCATGGCTGACAAACCTCAGACTCCCGACGAAAGGCTGCAACACGAATTCAACCGCTGGGCCGCCGCCGGCGAAGGCGAGAAGATGGAGCGCCATCATCTCGACATCACCGAGAAGACGATCCGCCTCATGAATCTGCGTCCCGGCGAGCGCATCCTCGATTTGGGCTGCGGCTCCGGATGGGCCACACGTCTGCTGGCGCGTCTGGTGGGCGAAGGCCCTGAGGGCTTCGGGCAAGTGGTCGGACTCGACGTGGCGGACGAAATGGTGCGCCAAGCCCGCGAGGCCTCGAAAGACTTCGAAAACATTCTCTATGTCTGGGGATCGGCGCAGCAGATTCCCTGGGAAGAGAACTTCTTCGACAAAGTCTTGTCTGTGGAATCGTTCTACTACTATCCAGATCAGGATCGCGCGCTGATGGAACTATTCCGCGTCATGGCTCCGAAGGCAAGGCTGTTCGTCCTGATCAACCTCTACCGAGATAACCGGTACTCGCTGCAGTGGGTCGACAAGCTCAAGGTTCCGGTGCAGGTGCGCTCCGCCGCCGAATACATCGACCTCTTTAAGAAGCACGCTTTCGAAGACGTGCAGGCGCTTCGCATTCCCGACGAGACGCCGACGCCGGATGACTATAAAACGAAGTCGTTCACCAGCCTCGACGATCTACGGGCGTTCAAGCGCGAGGGCGCCCTGCTGCTCATGGCCTCAAAGCCCGATCTGCGCACTCCGCTTCCGGGATACACGATCTACTAGGGTCAACGAGATCACGCGCCGGCTAAGGGTTCCCATGAGAAGCAGTGGTATCGTTCACGAATAAGATCACGTCGAAGGCCTGCGGCCATCGCAGGCTCGCCACCGACCATGATTCCGGTTGCCCAGCGCCGTACACCGCGCCGATGCTGCGCGCATCGCGTGGCTGGGCGAACCAATGTGCAACCGGCCCCTTCTGGGGCAGTTGGCGAAGGTCAAGCGCAAAGAGAGGAAGCCCGGCACTCGCCAGTTCGTGGTCCAGACTGCCTTCAGGCGCAGGCCCAACTCTGAAGTCGTGCAACGACTTTCCTGTTTCGACGGCTCGGAAGGATCCTTCATTGAACGAGAAGCCGAAGTTTACCAACTGGTTGCCGAACTTCTTGTGTAGGTATCCTCCCATGGGACCATACTGCGCCGTGTACGCAATGTGTCCGTTGTGGGCCCAGAGTACGATCTTCGCTCCTGGATTCTCATCTGCAATCCACTCGACGTTCTCCGCCATACTCTGGTCGCGGCTTTTCTCGCCGGCCTGCGATTGCATGTATTGAAGAACCAGCCGTGCATTTTGAATCGCCCAGTCGACATCCCACGCTTTTGAGGCCCGCAGCAAGATGGCGCGCTTTGCAAGGAGTTCGCCCAAAACCGCCGCGCAGTCCTGGGCGACCTGCTTCTTGTCCATTCCCTTATCCAGGGATTCCTGCGGTTTTGTGACACTACGCAGGCTTTGCTCTCCCGTATGAGCCACAGTGTTGTCGAGCGTAATTGTGTGTCCCTCGCCTCCGACGTAGAAGCCTCGCGTGGTCTCCGATTCAAAATCGAGATCGAATGCGCTGCGATCGGTGTAGGGAACACCGTCAATCTCCACCTGCAGCGAATCGAACCACGCGGTACCCTTGCCGGAATGGATCACGCCGAAGTTGATATGCGTCGCGTTCGCTGGAACGTCGAGTGAGATCTCGTAGCGCGTCCAGGGCGTGGTGCTTTGCGCACCTCGATCTGCCATGTTGTCGAGTGTCAGTTGCTTTCCGTTCTCACCGTCAGTCCGCCACCACAGTCCGGCGTAACCCTGCTCGACGCCCTCGGTACGAATAAAGCCGCCGTATTTGACGTGATGGCCCGCGGCCAGGTTCACAGGAAAGCTGGCGGTCGCCACGCCTAACGTCGTCCTCCCGATTTCAGCCTTGCGCACACCTGCAACCTCCGAGTAGGTTCGATTCAAAGTGTCGAGGTAAGACGGATCGTGTTCTTTCACCAAGGCGCGGACGATATCCATGGCCACGTCCGGTGTCTGCATGTCGAATCCGGTGAACTCGATTCGTCCCCTCCCCGAACGATTGAACTCCCGCATCCAGAGGATCATGTCCAGGACTTCTTCGGTATCCCAAGTCCAGAAATGCATGCCTCTCAGAAGCTGTTTCGGATCGCCCCTGCCGTGGAGAACGAAATCGTTCAGGCGGTAGGCCTCGGGCAAGTTCGCTTCGATGGAGAATTTGGTGAAGCCTTCCTGGTTCGCCAGAAACTCAATCATGCGGTGTTTGAGCTGAAAGAATTCGCGAGTACCGTGGGTTGCCTCGCCGAGGCCGACGATTCTTGCGTTGCCCACGATCTTAGTCAGCGGTTGCAGGTCGTCGAAGCCATGGCCTGCTTCAACCGTTTGTAAGGGGATGGCGTGGGTGCGAATCCAAGTTTCGGGCCTGGGGCGCTGGCCGCCAGAGCCGCGAGAATCGCCCACTGCAACCGCCATCGAAGTCGGGTCATTTCTTGTCCACGGCGATCCTACCCGAGCTTTCTTAGATCGAGCTGTCGTCGTCATCGTCCTTGTCCTGGTGGCTCAGGTCCTTTACCGGGCTCAGAGCACGACCGTCCTGTGCATGACGGACCTCAATTCTTCCGTTGACGTTCGATATCTTGATGCGCGCCCCGCCGCTGCCCAACTCTCCGCGAAGATCGTGACCCACGAACCGGTGGTGGTTCACATGCAGCCCGAAGTCGTTGTTGATCCCGCCAGAAACCGTGGTGGCCTCGATTTCCGCGTTCGAATCGGAGGGAATCGTCAGATCGACCGAGCCGTTCACTGAATTCAGTTCCACTCGCTGACCTGAGAGTTGATCGAATCGTGCGTCCAGCCGCCCATTGATGTTCGACAAGCGCGCCCGCCCGGCCAGATTATGCGCCTCCAGCCGTCCGTTAATGCACGAGGCGTTGACCTCTCCGCTCACCCCGTTGATGTCGAGTTCTCCGTTGATCAGCTTGATCTCATCCAGTCGCGCTGTGCGGGGCACCGTGAGTGTGTACTCCACACCCGCCGGATTGTTGTGCGAACCCCAGTTCCAAGTGTGGTCGTGATTGGGGTATTTGGTTCGAATCGAAATAGAGTCGGTGCCGGCGTTGATCTCAATCTTCGCCTCATCCAGTCGCTCTTTCGTGTCGGCGTACTTCACCGCATCAACCTTCACTTCGTTCCGGTCCCAGCTGGAAATGTGCACGTCGCCGTTGATGTTGTCCAGTTCGACGCGGCCATCGGCCGTGAGGGCGTAGGTCTGATGGAACTCTTCAGTCAGTGCGCCGCGATGGTCAGCCGCATGCGCTCCCAACCCGAGAATAAACAGGGCACAAACGGATCCCAGGACAGCTCCCAACCACGTGGCAGATGAGCGATGGCGGTTCATGATTCCCTCCGTTTCAATGGGTTAGACGCGGCCGCGCAGGAATCGTGAGGAGACATCCTGAAAGTGCCTATTCCCACACCAAGGGATACGAAAGTTACCTCCGTGATGTTCCCCTCTGCTCGAGACTGAAAGACAATCCCCTCAAGAGCTTAACTGGGGTTCCTTGTGTGGTACCAATGCAGAAAAACCGACTCCCGGAGCTGGCAGAGGATAGTCCTGTCCGGCCTCGCGCTGTTTCTTCCGCTCCTTATTCCGGCATTGACCGGCGCCCAGACCTCCGAATCAGAAAAGCCTGTTCCCATCCTGACCGGCAACGCCGGGGCGTTTAGCTTGGTCACGGCCGGCCGGAACTTGATCGACACACAATTCAACCCGATTCTTCTCGTGCCGCTTGGAGATCGCTGGCTTGTCGAGTCGAGGGTCGCGTTCGAGGGCCAGTTTCAACGCCCGCCGAATGGCGGTCCGTACGGCGGACCCGTTACCAAACATGTCGATTACGCGCAGATCGACTACATCGCCAGTCCCTACGTCACCCTTACCGCGGGTCGATTTCTAACCCCCTTCGGAATCTTCAATGAACGCCTGTATCCCTGCTGGATTCGCGCCCTGCAGCCCGATCCGCTGATTCTTCCCATCCATACCGCGCCCAGCGATGGCGCCATGTTCCGCGGCGGATTCCCGGTCAGCGCCAACGCCAACATCAACTATGCTGCCTACGTATCCGTCACCAGCATCGGCATCGGTAGCGTCGATTCCGAGCGCCACGTTGGCGGGCGCATGGGCTTCTTCCTTCCCGGTCCACGCCTCGAAGTCGGTGGCTCCTGGCAGCGGACCCTGCAGGACGGTCGCAGGAATGCTTTCGGATTGCACCTCGCATGGCAACCGCAGAAGGTGCCGCTGAGTCTGCGCTCTGAATTCGCCCGCTCGTTTGAAGGCAGCGGATACTGGGTCGAAGGCGCCTACCGCCTCAACCAGGCACACTTCTGGCAGAAGTCTATGCGCCGCACCGAGGTCGTGGCTCGCCTGCAACAGTTCTATACCGGCGAGATCAGCCCGGATGGTGCGGCCGCGCTGAACCTGCCCAGTGCGAACACCCGCGAAGCCGACTTTGGAGTCAACTACTTCTTTCATAACGCGCTCAAAGGCATCGCCAGCTACGGCCGACAGTTCAGTTCGGCGGGAAATGCCAACCAGTGGAGCTTCGGGATCGCGTACCGCTTCATGATTCCGCTCGGCCGCGTGGGGCCACAATCGTGAAAATCAATTTCAATCCGAAAACTACGATCACGGTGCTATTGTGCAACCTTGCCCTTGCGACTTCGATGTTCGCTGGATCGCCTTCAGACTCTAAGAGCGCTTCTTCGAACCGCAAGGAGAATTCAGAAGCATTGCCAGTCGTACACGTGAGCGACGCCGACGGCATGCGAGTCGCCGGTGAACAACGCTTTCGCGCCAACTGCGCCCGCTGTCACGCCGCTCCACAGAAATTTCCGCCACGCATGATGGGGACCATCCTCCGCCACATGCGGGTCCGCGCCACGATCACCAACGAAGATCAACGCCTGATTCTGTTCTATATGACCCAGTAACCACGGAGATTACTGCCTAAAGCGATGACAACTTCATCCAAAATCCGTCGTATGTTGGCGTGGATTGTTGCCGCGAGCGCGGTGTTCGCCGCGGTCCCTCGAGCCAGCGCGCAAGCCCGCGTCATCGAGATCACCGCTGACAGCGACAGCCGTTACAAGATCGCTGGACAACGCACTCCGGAGATCACCGTCAAGGCGGGCGAAAAGATACTTCTACGCGTGACGGCGCACCGGGGCAAATCGTGGAATCGCGATGGTTCGATTCATGGCTTCACCCTGCTGCGAGCCAAGGACCGGACCCGGGTGGACGGTTGGGACCTGCTCTTCAAGCCTGGGATGCAGGAGTTCCTGCTCACCGCGCCCAACGAAGCGGGCTCGTACGAAGTGGTTTGCACGGTGATCTGCAGCCAAGAGCATGAAGGCATGCACATGAAGTTTACGGTGCTGCCGTGAACCTAAGCGAAGCAGGAGCATCTATGAATCGAATCACGTTTCGCAGGATGATGTGGTGTGGAACGGGCATTCTGGCGTTGGCCGGCGCCGCCTATGGGCAGGCTTCTCACGTCTATCATGGCGAGGTTTCCGACAGCCAGTGCGCCATGAATGTCCACTCGCTGACGCGCTCTCATCAGGAGATGCTCAAATCGAAGTCGATGGGCGGCACGTCGAATACCTGCTCGGTCTACTGCATCGAGCACCTGGGCGGCTACCTGGTTTTGTCGTCAGGAAATGACGTTTACCGCCTCGACCGCCCTGATTTGGTGCATGGATTTGAAGGACGCAGGGTGGTCATCACTGGCGCCCTCGACCCCAAGCTCAAGCAGATTCACGTTCTGAAGATTGATCTGGAAGAGAAGCCGTAGTTTTCTTGCCGGCCTCGGTCAGCAGAAACACCACCAGAATCGCCATTTCGGGCTCAATTGGATGGCGGTAGCGCGGGATGCAATACACAAAGTAGTACATCGCCGGATAAATCAGGAACAGCCAGAACAGCAGCCACGCGCCCGGCCTGCGCCAGCGCAGCGCGCCGCCTAATCCCCACAATGTCAGGATGGAGGCAGCCAGGAACAGTGAGTTCTTCGCCGCGCTCATCCACGGCGGCTGCGTGTCCTTGGGAGGGGCCGCCCAGAAATAAACAAATCGCCTCAGGCACAGGATGGCAAATCGTCCATAGTCAGCTCGTATGTAGTCGAGCGCCTGCCGCTTGCGCATCGCAATGTAGGGCAGTTCGCCCATCGCCTGAAACTGCCGCATCGCGTAAACATCGTGGGTCGCATCCAGATACAGCATCAACGTTCCCTGCGCGCCATGGCCGTTTCCCAGGCGAAGTTCCGCGCCAAAATTGTCGCGAATGAAAATGAACTTGCCAAAGGTCCGATAGTTGCGCACCAGCCAGGGCGTGATGCACGCACAGAAAACAACCGACGCTAGCACAACACCGGCGAACGATCGTTTGCCGCGCCGCCGCCGTCGGTACCACGCCCACAATCCCGCAGCCGGAAGAAACGACAGCAGGGAAGTGCTGCTCAACGCCGTGATGCCCCAGAGCACTCCGAACTGCAGCCAGGGCATCCGGCCGTCGCGACCCTCCAAAGTCAGGGCCAGCCAGAAGATTGTCGTCAGGAGCAGCGCCGCCAGGCTCGTCTCCCAGATCGCGCGGGTACACCAAAACAGGACGTTTGGAAGCAAAGCCCATGCCCACGCCGATCCAATCGCCACCCTCTCGGAAAAGATCCTGCGCCCAATCAGAAAGATCGGCACGCACGTGAGCGCCGAGAAAACGCTGTTCAGCGTCAGCAGCACGAATGCCGACGCCCTCGAATAAATACCAAATATCTGAAACACGCCCGCAATGACATACGGATAGAGCGGAGGTTCCCACGCGGTCGGCCCCGTCGGCGGCCCGAACGGACTGCTGAATCCGTGACCGGACGCCAGAGACGCGCCGATGCGTCCCATCTCCCAGCCGAATCCAAAATTGTCATCCGCGCTTTTGAACTTGTACGTGTGCCCAATGACGATCCAACCCACACGCAGAACA
>DATDGW010000816.1:0-2427 GCA_036521895.1 Candidatus Sulfotelmatobacter sp.
CGAACACAACATGGTACTTGCAGTCCCATTTGGAATGGGATAGGCTTTGGTAAAGTTCCTGCATTCAAATCCTCCTTTCAAGTTCAAGGGTTCTCATCAAGCCACTTGAGGAGGATTTTACGCCGGAAACGGAACGGTCAAACCTTTTCGGGTCTCACTGGTCGAACCAGTGGCTTACCAAAAACCGAGTTATGTGGTGTCCAGCTTCACCGGTTCACTGATGCAACGGGGTTTGCAGGCTGGACGCCACATTATTCTGGAGGCCACATAACGCACACGGTTCTTACCTTGGATTGGGGCATATCTGGCGTCGAAACGCACACTCGGATACGGTTGCAGGATTTGGACTGGTGGTAGGAGGCTGCCCAAGCTTTCCCGAAAGCGCTCCCAACTCATGCGACTGCGCTGGCTTCTCCGCCGAAGCGCTTGAAACCACATGCGCAGCACATCGTTGCGGTACGCCTTCAGTCGTGCCCAGTTGCCCGGGATCGCGTGATATTGGAAATACCCCCGCACCACTTGCCCGAGCCATTTCCCAGTCACCTGCGGCGATACATGCATTCGCTGCCTCAGCTTCGCCCGAATATCTTGGAGCTTGGCTGCCATACGCTTGCCGATCGTCTTGCGATGCACCGTAAACTTGCCCGTCTTATGGTTGGTCCCACAGATGTGAGTGAAACCCAGAAAATTAAAGGTCTCCGGCTTCCCTTCTCCACGCTTCTCCCGTCGTTCAGCGGCATAGCGCCCGAACTCGATCAGGCGCGTCTTCTCTGGGTGCAGTTCCAGCCCGAACTTCCGCAGCCGTTCCCGCAACTGCTCCACAAACCGTTCCGCGTCTTCGCGATGCTCGAACCCCAGCACACCGTCGTCGGCATACCGCACGATGATCATCTCTCCGCGCGCCTGCTTCTTCCGCCATGCCTTGGCCCACAGATCCAGCACGTAATGCAGGTAGAGATTGGCTAAGATCGGCGAAATCACCGACCCTTGCGGACTCCCTTCCTCCGCCTGGAACCACTTCCCGTCTTCCACCACTCCCGCCTTCAGCCATTTCTGGATCAGGCGGACCACTCGTTTGTCTGCGATCCGATGTTCTACAAACTTTACCAGCCAATCATGCTGGAGCTTGTCGAAAAAGGATCTTATGTCGAGATCCAAAATCCAGTTCACTTTCTTCCGCACGATCCCCACCCACAACGCGTCCAGTGCTTCTGGTTGTCCGCGCCCCGGCCGGAATCCGTAGCTGAAACCCAGAAAGTCCTCTTCCCAGATCTGGTTGAGAACTTTCCCTACCGCGTACTGAACGACCTTGTCCCCCAGTGCCGCGATCCCCAATGGCCGTTTCCGCCCATCGGATTTCAGTATCCAGGTTCTTCGCGACGGTCGTGCTCGATAGGCTCCGCGATGGATTCGTCCATGCAGGTCGCTGAGGCGTACCTCCAGGTCTTCTCCATATTCTCGCCACGTCATCCCGTCCACTCCCGGCGCCGCCTTTCTCTTCAGGCTGTAATAGCTCTCCCGCAGCAGGTCGATGCTTACGTGGTGTAGCAGTGCCGTGAACTTCAGCTTCCCATCCTTCTTTGCTGCTTCGCGCACACGCTCTAGCCCGCTCGGCCCGCTTTCCCGACTCGGTGTCCGGTGCGAGTTAGGCTCTGGCGTGTTCCCCTTGGTCAACGGCCTTCCCTCCACAACCTCCGCTGGCGGTTGCCCGCTTTTGTTCGGCTGCTTCGCCGGTACTATGCCGCTGTACGACTCCCCGCCGCCGTGCGTGGAGGACTTATGGCTCATCGCCTTCTCCTCCCGGCCCGCACACTACCTGCGGGCGACGGCCGGGTCTCCCGGTTCTCGCGCATGAAGTTTCTCTGCATGCTTGGGGTCTTTGACTCCGCGGGGTCGCGCCTCGCTCGCGATATCGCGCTGCGCGTTGTTGCCTTCCGTACCGCCTGACGACGTCGGCTCCCCGGAACGCGGGATTTCGGAGCTCAATACCCAGCCTACAGATACCCCTGGCCAACGCTTCAAGTGCAGCCTCACGACTGCCCTCACATGGCTCGGGGCCAGGGTGGTTCGCTACGCCTTCCCTGTACGACTCTTTCATTCGCTACTCCATGCCGGTTTATCCCGGCGCTATCCAGGCGAAACCGCCTTCCCCACCACTGCAAGCACACGACCTGTCATGGTGGCGCAGACGGTTTCGCCTCAAAAGCTCACCTTCAGGCCGAATTGGATCTGGCGGCCTGTCGCCTGTGAGGCCGACAGCTTTCCGAAGTTCGGACTTCCTATGCTCAGAGCCGCGCGCGTCAGCGAGCGGTCCAATATTAACCGAACAGCTCGTTCACCGGGCCGTACAGGTCATCCACTGAGAACGGGACGTACTCGAATCCGCGGCCTAGCGGATCGTCGTGGCGGACAGTAGTCCAGTCGATC
>DATDGW010000817.1:0-9019 GCA_036521895.1 Candidatus Sulfotelmatobacter sp.
CATCCCGGTCGCGCCCTGATCGAGATGCCCACATCCGAAAACGATGCTGACCACGATCAAACTCACCACCCACGCCGCCTTGGTGTCGCGAAAAACTCCTGCCACCCGATTCATCAGGTAGCCGCGACAGTCGATCTCCTCCCCCAGCGCGCCCAGCACCCAGACCAAGACAACGTAGAACAGGAACACTGTCAGATTCCCAACCATGCTCGCGAAATCCGACAGGTCCGGCATCTCCCCAGCCATCGCGCGAGAAGAAGCTGCGTGACGAACAACTCCATCACTTCCATGCAAACGCCGACCACAATTCCTAGCAGCAACGCCTTCCCCCAACTCCGCGGACGCGCAAAGCCAACGTCCTTCCATCGCAACCCGCGCAGCCGCAGAGAAGCCCAACCTAGCAGAAAAATATAGGGAGTCTTGCTGATGTAGATGTGATGGTGAATATCCGCGTAGAAAAGCCCGGCCACGATGGCGAACTCCGCCAGCGCAAGCCACACACTGCCGCGAAAATCGCTGCGGCAGAGATTGCAGGTCCACATCGCCTCCGCTAGTACTCGACATTCACCAGATACAGCCCACTCGCGGGCGCCGTTGCTCCCGCCGCCGATCGGTTCCGGGCCTCGAGGATGCGCGTAACATCCTCAACCCGAAGACTCCCCTTGCCCACCAGAATGAACGTGCCCACCAGATTCCTCACCATGTGGTGGAGAAATCCCGAGCCGCGAACCGTATAGACCAACTCATCTCCCACCCGTTCCCACGACGAGAAAAATATTTTCCGCACATTAGACACCATCGCTCGGTCACGCCCCCGCTCCGGGTCCACCGCCGCGAACGAGGTGAAATCGTGCTCCCCGACAACGAGTGCGGCTGCCCGCCGCATCTCCTGTTCCGCCAGCCGGTAAGGAAAATGCCACACATAGCGCGCCAGAAATGGCGGGCAGATCGACTCCCCATAAATGCGATAACGATAGGTCTTGGCCTTCGCCGAATGCCGAGCGTGAAATTCCGCCGGCGCTTGCTCTACCTCCAGTACTCGCACCGACGCCGGCAAAATGTCGTTCATCGCCTTCAAGAAATTCCCGGTGGGTACAGAAGACTCCGTGACGAATGTCATCACCTGCGCCAGCGCGTGCACTCCCGCGTCGGTGCGGCCCGAGCCCTGCGGCAATACCTTTTCTCCGGTAATGCGTCCAATGGCTGAGGCAAGTGTGCCCTGCACCGTGGTTACGTCGGGCTGCACCTGCCATCCAGAGAATTCCGCCCCGTCATAGGAGAGAGTCACTTTGAGATTGCGCATCCTGCGATCTTTCGAGTCCCGCGCCGCCGCCGCATCATCCAATCGATTTCTGGCTTTGCCAGCAATTTACCAGTTCCAGGAGCAATGTGGTTCACGTCAAGTCGAGTTCCAGTCGGCTATACTGGATGGTTTCCGCGGAAGCCCGGTCTTTGAGCATCGGGACCTCTCTGCCACTACGTCCCAGGCAACACAGAGCGCAGGAAACCAGGAACGACAACAGCGCAACCGCGGGGAAGGTTATTTTTCTCCCAGCTTTCCGGAACCTTCCGCCGGTGCTTTGCGTACCAACGCCTGAGTAGGACTTTATTTTCGGGTCGAGTCGTCTCGGGCAAACCCAAGTGTATCCGCAGCAAGGTCTTAATTGATTTGGTTCTTACACGAACTTGGTCTTAACGAACTGGTGTTAACGAACCGGTTCTAACGAACTGCTTTTAATGAACGGAGAAGAGTAGATGCCATGCCCACGTTTGCAGTCGACCGTCCGGCTCGCCGCCGCTGCCAGCCTTTTCGCAACACTGACCCTCGCGTGTTGGAGCCAAGAGTCAGTCGCGGCTCCGATCCC
Source organism: Candidatus Sulfotelmatobacter sp. (assembly GCA_036521895.1). Taxonomy (GTDB): domain Bacteria; phylum Acidobacteriota; class Terriglobia; order Terriglobales; family Acidobacteriaceae; genus Sulfotelmatobacter. Next base: position 1,866 of record DATDGW010000817.1, read on the forward strand.
ACAGCTGCCAGCTAACCAGCCGCTGCCCGTCCTGAACTACACCCAGCCAGCGTCGCATTTTCCCAATCCAATCGCGCCGTACAAACCGCGATACTTGTCGACGCCAAATCTGTCGAATACGAGCCGTATCGATCAGCTCATGCACGATGGCAAGCTCTATCTCTCTTTGAACGACGCCATCGCGCTCGCGCTCGAAAACAATCTCGACATCGCCATCGCGCGCTACAACTTAAATATCGCTGACACGGATATCCTGCGTGCCAAAGCTGGGGCGGTAACCCTTGGCGTGAATAGCGGCATTGTGCAGAATACGCCGGGCGGAGGCGTCGGCGGACTCGGCGGACAGGTCGGCTCCGGCACCGGTGGAACCACCCTCGGTGCGGGCGGAGCAGGTGCCGGCGCGGGTGGTCTAGTCGGATCTACGCTCGGCCTCGGCCCCCAGATCACCAGCTTTGATCCTATTGTTACGGGAACATTGCAGAGCGACCGTTTCCATATTCTCCCCACAAGTACGTTTAGTCCCGCCTCGCCTCAGAACACCACCACCGGGAATTTCACATATCAACAAGGCTTCACCTGGGGCACTAATATGGTGGTGGGCTTTAACAACACTCGCGTTACGTCGGGGAACGCCCCATTCAACCCGCTGAGTCCGCAGCTCAACTCCAATTTCAGGTTTCAGCTGACGCAGCACCTGCTGCAAGGATTTGGATTCGCCGGCAATACTCGCTTCATTCGGATCGCCAAGAACAATCGCGAACTTTCCGATGTGGCCTTCCGCCTGCAGATCATCACTACCGTCAACCAGATTCAGTCGATGTACTGGGATCTCGTGTACGCTTACGAAAACGCTCGCGTGCAGCAGGAATCGCTGGCGTTTGCGCAGAAGACTCTCTCCGATACGAAGAAGCAGGTGGAAATCGGCAGCCTGGCGCCTATCGAGGTGGTGCGCGCACAAAGCACAGTCGCCCAGGACCAGCAAGCGCTGACGGTTGCCCTGACCAACCTGCAGTTGCAGCAGTTGCTCATGAAAAACGCGCTCAGCCGTACCTTGCGTGATCAGATTCTGGCAGGGGCGGAAGTGATTCCCACCTCCACAATGGAAATTCCGCCGGATGAGCCGGTCCAGCCTACACAAGATCTGGTGGCCAGCGCTTTGCTGCATCGCGCCGAACTGGTGGAGTCCCGCATCCAGCTCAACACCACCGATCTGAGCAACAAGGCCGTGCGCAACGCTCTGCTGCCTTCCCTGGATCTTTATGCGTATTACGGTGGCGCGGGGTTGGGCGGTACACAAAACCCCGCTAATCTCTGTGCGAATCAGCCGTTGGATGAGCAGAAATCAGGTTTCTGTGCGGGACCAAATGCCGCCGCGGGAGGGCAGACCCTGATCCCAATCACGCCGACCACAAACTACCCCGGAACGCTCAATCAGCTCATCAACTCCACCGCTTCCGACAAAGGACTGGGCCTACAGCTGAACATCCCGCTGCGCAACCGCGCCGCGCAAGCCACGCAGATCCGCTCCGAGCTGGAGTATCAGCAGGCTCAGATGGCGCTGCAACAGGCGGAAAACCGCATCAACATCGAGGTGCGCAACGCCCAGTTCGGAGTCGAACAGAACCGGGCTAGCGTCGCGTCGGCCCAAGCAGCAGTGGACTATGCCAAGCAGTCGCTGGATGCCGAACAGAAGAAATATCAGTTCGGAACCTCCACCACAACGGCCGTCCTGCAAACGCAGAGTGCCCTTGCCACGGCGCAGTCTACCTTGATGTCTGCGATGGCCGCCTACGAAAAGTCGCGTATCGAACTCGACCGGGCGGTTGGTACAACGCTCGATCATGCCGGCATCAGTATTGACGACGCTGCCCGCGGTCACGTCAACACTGTGCCCAGCGTTCCTTACGTTGCGCCGCGCAAGGACCTTCCCTCGGTGGAACCGCCTCCACAAGCTGCCACACCGCCTCAGCCATAGGCTTGATGGCTATTCCCGGTGGCGCCGCTGTTCTTCTTTGACAGCGGCGCCTTTCGTTTTTTCCTCACAATTCTTTACAATCCACGGCACTTTTGGCCAAACTTCTCCCGCTAAGATGAGGTGACGTATTTTTGTGTTTTGCATCCAACACTGGCATTGTCAGAATTCCGCGTGCGCTCGAATGCGCGCCTGCTTTCATGCAAGGAGAAGACCCATGCGTTTACCGCGTTTGATTTCTTTGGGCTGGCAACTGCCCCTGTGCCTCGCTGCCACGCTCTTTCTTGGAACAGTCTCGCCCATGCTCTGGGCGCAGGAAGTGCCGCCAGCGCCGTCAGTGCAACCCGCGGCACAGCCACAAGCTGTTCATCTGAAGGACTACTCGATTCCGCGCTCGGCCTTCCCTCATCTGCTCCAACCCTACATGGCACAGGAGCTCGCGCAGCCCAACCTGACCAATTCACCACGCATCGACGCGCTCCTGCGCGAGGGCAAGATTTTTCTCTCCATCGATGACGCCATCGCGCTTGCGCTCGAGAACAATCTCGACATCGACATCGCACGCTATAACCTGAACATCGCAGCGGCCGACTTGCTCCGCGCCAAGTCGGGTGCCAACATTCTCGGCGTCAACACCGGCGTCGTGCAAAACACCCCGGGAGGTGGCGTGGGAGGGCTCGGTGGTACGGTCGGTTCCGGCACCGGCGGCACCACCGTCGCCGCCGGCGGCGCCGGCACCGGCACCAACGGCCTCGTCGCCTCGACTCTCGGGATTGGCTCGATCATCACAAGCTTCGATCCTGCACTGACCGGCACGTTGCAATTCGATCGGAATGACTCCGAATCCGTCAGCGCGCTCAGCCCTGTCCCCATCCTGGCGCAGAATACCTACACAGCCAACTTCGGCTACACCCAGGGATTTGCATGGGGCACCACTCTGACCGCAGGCTTCAACAACACTCACCTCACCACCAACAATCCGACCAGTCTGCTGAGCCCTTCGCTCGGCTCGAATTTCCAGCTCCGCTTGACTCAGAACCTGCTCCAGGGCTTCGGCTCGCTCCCCAACACGCGCTTCATCCGCATCGCCAAGAACAACCGCGAGATTTCCGACGTCGCCTTCCGCCTGCAGGTGCTCACCACTGTCGACCAGATCGAGAATATGTATTGGGACCTGGTCTTCGCCTACGAAAATGTGCGGGTGCAAGAGGAATCCCTCACCTATCTGCAGAAGGCGCTCGACGACTCCAAGCGCCAGGCACAGGTTGGCACGGTACCGCCCATTCAGGTGGTGAGCGCGCAAAGCACCGTCGCGACCGGTCAGCAAAACCTGATCGTGGCGCAGAACAACCTGCAGCTGCAGCAATTGCTCATGAAGAACGCGCTCAGCCGCAGCATCGAGGATCCTGTGCTGGCGGAAGCCGACGTTGTTCCCACCTCAGCCGTGCAGATTCCCGATCAGGAACCCCCGGTCCCCATTCAGGATCTGATCAATGAAGCACTGCAACATCGCGCCGAACTGGCCGAGTCGCGCATCGACCTCAATTCCCGCGACCTCAGTAGCAAGGCAGTCCGCAATGCGCTGCTCCCTACGCTCGATGCCTTCGCCTACTACGGCGGATCGGGCGTCGGTGGAGACATCGCCCTCCCCGCCTGCACCGGCGCCGCTACCGGAACCTGTTACAAAACCGTCCCGCCGCCGTTTGCGAGCTCAAACTCCGTCAGTTATCCCAGCACGTTGTCCCAACTGTTTAACGGCACCGCTCCCGATAAGGGCATCGGACTCTCACTCATCATTCCGCTGCGCAACCGCGAAGCGCAGGCCAACCAGGTGCGTGCGCAACTCGAATATCGCCAGGCTCAGGTGCGGCTGCGCCAGCTCGAGAATCAGATTCGCATCGAGGTTCGCAATGCGCAGTTTGATGTGAAGCAGAACCGTGCCGCGGTGCAGGCAGCCCAGTCGGCGGTAGACCTGGCGCGCCAGACGCTGGACGCCGATCAGCAGAAACTGAAAGTAGGCCTCACCACGCAGACCGCAATCCTGCAGGATGCGGCGACCTTGACGACAGGCGAGTCGAACCTGGTTTCGGCCAAGGCGGCCTATGAGAAGTCGCGCATCGAACTCGATCGCGCCACCGGATTGCTGCTCGATCACGCCGGAATCGACGTCAGCGACGCCAGCCGCGGCCAGGTCACGCACCTGCCCAACGTGCCCTTTGTCGCCCCGCGGCCAGATGCCACCCCCGCAGCACCGCCGGCTTCCACGCCGACGCCTGCCCCGCCCGCACCGTCGGGAGGGCAAATGTAGGGGCGTGGGCGCAACCTTGCAAACCATTGACTTACATGTATTGTACGTACACTTTTGTAACATACAATGTCCCTGCAGGACCATTGTGGAAATCTTCTGGCCGATTGGTGTTGTGACATAGACCCAGGTCAGCAACGGCACTCCCTCGCCTGATACACTACGCCCGATGGCGAGACCGTCCCGGCCTGTACTCCCCAGGTTCTTCCGCTGGCTGTTGCCTCTGTCGTTCGCGCTTCAAGTCGCGACGATCGGAGCCTTCCATCAGTACCGAACCCGCACCGGCGACGACAACTTTGAATTTGGGTGGGAGATGGGCCGCGTGGCCCGCTCGATCGCTCAAGGCAACGGTTTTAGCAGTCCATACGGCGGTGACACTGGCCCTACCGCATGGGAACCACCGCTCTATCCGTATTTGATGGGCGGTGTCTTCAAGATTTTCGGCGTCTACACCCGCGCTTCCGCGTGGGTATTGCTGAGCACGAACAGCCTGTTCGCGAGTCTGACCTCGATCCCAATTTTCTGGATCGCACATAGAACTTTCGGCGAACGCATCGCTGTGTGGTCCGCTGCGACCTGGGCGCTGTGTCCGTATGTCTGGTACTGGTCGGTCCACTGGATCTGGGACACAACTTTCACTCCGCTGATCCTGGCTTATCTGTTCCTGCTTGCGTTGGAGGTACAGGAACGGACAGGATGGCGAGGGTGGGCAGGGTTCGGTGCGTTGTATGGGGTTGGAGCCATGGCGAATCCCACGATGCTGGCGTTCCTTCCCTTCTGCGGTCTGTGGATCTGGCGGCGGAGGTACAAGCGCGGCCTGTCTTCGTTCGGCGGTATCGTGCTCTCGTCCGTCGTGTTCTTTCTAGTGCTCACGCCGTGGGTCGTGCGGAACTACCAAGTGTTTGGACGCTTCGTGTTTTTGCGCGATGATTTCGGACTGCAGTTCCGTCTGGGCAACGGTCCTTACGCCGATGGCACGCTGATGCCCTACCTACAGCCCAACCTCAACCGGCAAGAGTTCGAGAAATTTCAGCGCATGGGTGAACTCGCGTATGCAGGCTCATGCAAGCGGATGGCGTTCGACTGGGTCCACGCGCACCCGGGGCGATTCGCGGTCATCAGCCTGAAACGCTTCTTCTACTATTGGAACGGCGTGCCGAGAGCGACCAGCAGCCTTGCGCCGGTGGATTTTCGCACCTCGGCATTCCTGGCGACGTCGGTCGTGGCCCTGTGGGGTCTTGGACGCGCGATGCGGCAAAAGCGGCCCGGGGCTTGGCTTTTCGTGGGACTGGTGCTGACCTATCCCACGGTTTATTACTTCGTGTTTTCGCACGCCCGTTACCGGCATCCCATCGAGCCCGAGTTGCTGATCCTGTTTGTGTTCTTGCTGTCGGAAGCACAGTGGCCGTCGATCAGTCAGCGGAGGAGCGGCCCTTCAGAGCCTGCCCCCAGCTTGCCGAAGGGGCCGCGTTAGGGCGCCAAAGCCGGCCGGCCTTAGCCGTAGCGTGTGAGACAATTTCGAGTCCGCGAGCGAGGAATGTCCGCATTCCACCTATGAACCTTTCCGTCGTCATCATCACCTTTAACGAAGAGGCGAACATCGGCCGCACGCTCGCGAGCGTGCAGCCGTTGGTGGCCGACGGCAAAGGAGAGATGATCGTTGTCGACTCGGGCTCAACCGACCGCACGGTTGAGATCGCGAAGTCATTTGGCGCGAAAGTGTTCGTGGAAGAATGGAAGGGATTCGCGGCGCAGAAGAACTCGGCCATTGACAAGGCCATCGGCAACTGGATTCTGAGCCTCGATGCTGATGAAGAACTCGATTCTGAATTGATCGAAGAGCTCACAGGGCACAGAGATAACAGGGTGCGCCCGCGAAGCGGAGCTCATGAGTGGTGCCTGGCGATGGGGGGAGCAGGCCAAGCGATCATCAAGGGCAGCCCCGTTGGATTTCTCGTCCGCCGGAAGAACTATTTCCTTGGCCGATGGATAGAGCACGGCGGTTTCTGGCCCGACTCCAAGCTACGCCTCTTTCGCGGCGGAACGGGCAGATTCGAAGATCGCGCCGTGCACGAGGATATCCGCGTGGATGGACGGACGAAAGCAATACCATATGGGGCGCTCCTCCACCATTCCTACCCTACGCTCTCCGACTACATCGAGCACATGAACCGCTACTCGGCGCTGGGCGCGGAGATGGTCGTGGCCAAGGGCAACGGCAAAGTCCGCTTCAGCCTGAGCAATATCGTGCTGCGGCCGCTGGCGACCTTTATCTACAACTACTTCCTCCGCCTTGGGTTCCTCGACGGCCGCGAAGGACTGCTGCTGCACCTCTACCACGCCGTTTACGTCTCGTGGAAATACGCGAAGGCGTGGGAGCTCTCGCGCTCGCAGTAGTCATCGCCGCTTGTAAACGCCAAGCAACATCTGTACAAGCGGACTGACCCGCTCACGTTCACCGGAGCAGCCGCGTCCAATACTCTGGAGGAATCCATGTACAGGTCGCAATCTTTCTTACTCACTTCCGTCCTGGTTTGCAATATGGTCTGTTCGCTTTATGGGCAGACCACCACGGTGGGCGAGACAGCGAATCGCATCCAGCTTCAGTTCAACACCAGCGAAGCTGAGGCGGTGCTGGCGATTCTGGAAAAACGAGCCGCCGGAGTCGCAGATGCCGACTGGATGCAGCTCTTTAACACGGAGCCCTACGTGTGGCTGAACAAGCGCGAGGCAAGCATGCAGCGCGACTTCACGGGATGATGACTTCAAGAAGTTTGTGCTCTCGCCAGAGCTGTCGGCGAAAGGCCCGGCATTGCGCCGTACTCTGGACGCATGGAGACAGGCGGACTTGAACGCCTCTGCCCGCCGCGTGCTGGC
>DATDGW010000818.1:0-15223 GCA_036521895.1 Candidatus Sulfotelmatobacter sp.
GACCGACTTGCCGGGGGCGGGCGGGAAGGCGGTTACGGAGCGGCCGGGATAGCTTCGTCTTTCGCGACGGCTTTGTTCTTGGCTTCGGGACGCGGGCGGGGGCGACCGCGCCACATAGATCTCCACTCGCCCTCGCTTTGCCTGGCAGAACAGCCGAAGGCGGCTGTCCCCACATGGATGGTGTGACATTACTTTGTCGTGAAGGCTAGCGTTACGAGCGTTTTTTGTTCTACTTCGTGGGCCTTCGCGCTGCCTGTCGCTGGGCTCGCGCCTGAGCTGCGTTTTACGCTCAACACCGGGCGGTCGCCGGCTACTCGTTTCAGGCGCGGGAGCATATTGAAGAGTGCTCCCATGTTCGCGGGCTCTTCCTGGACCCAGACGATGTCCGCGTTCTCGCCGTGGCGATCGAATTCGGCGACAACTTCCTGCTCGGGGAACGGATAGAGCTGTTCTAAGAACACGATTGCGGTGGTGGTGTCTTTTCTTTTCTTGCGTTCGACCTGAAGTTCGTGGCCAATTTTTCCGGTGCAGATCAGGATGCGGTCGGCTTCTCCGACTTCGGTGTCGGGGATGACGTTGAGGAAATTCTTATGCGTGAAATCTTCATTCGGGGAGCTTGCGTCGGGATGGCGCAGCATGCTCTTTGGAGTGAAGACGACTAGCGGCTTGCGCCAGTGGCGCAGGGCTTGACGACGCAGGAGATGAAAATACTGCGCAGCGTTGCTCGGTTGTGCGATCTGGATATTGTGCTTGGCAGCGAGTTGGATGAAGCGCTCGATGCGCGCGCTGGAATGCTCAGGTCCCTGGCCTTCGTAGCCGTGAGGCAGGAGCATGACGACACCGGAGAGCAGGTTCCATTTCGCTTCTCCGGCGCTGATGAACTGGTCGATGATGGCTTGGGCGACGTTGACGAAGTCGCCGAACTGAGCCTCCCAGAGGACTAACGATTCGGGATAGTCGCGGCTGTAGCCGTACTCGAAACCGAGGACTCCGGCCTCGGAGAGCGTGGAGTTGTAGATTTCGCAACGCGCCTGACTGGGCGCGATGTTTTCCAGAGGCACGTATTCGTTTTCGTTCTCGACGTCGATCAAGACGGAGTGGCGCTGGTTGAAGGTGCCGCGGCGGGAATCTTGTCCGCTGAAACGGACGTGCGTGCCGGCTTTCACGAGGCTGGCGAAGGCCATGGCCTCGGCCATGCCGTAGTCGACAGGGCGTTTGCCTTCGCCCATTTCCGCGCGTTGCTGGAGGAGCTTCTTCACTTTCGGGTGGATGTGGAAGCCTTCCGGATACGTTGTCAGGCGAGCGCTGAGTTCGGAGATCTCCGCTGGCGAGAGTCCGGTTTCAACCTCGTATTCCGGTCGATGGAGCCCACCGAAGTAGTTGTTCCAATACTTCGGGAGTTCGCGCATCAGAGGCTTTTGCTTGATGCTGCCGGCTTGCTTCTGTGCGGCTTCGAACTCGGCCTTGATGGTGGCGGCTTGGACCTGCGCGTCGGTGGCGCCGATATCGTCGGCGTAGATTTCCCAGAGCGGGGGATGCTCTTTGATCTTCTTATATAGAAGAGGCTGGGTGATGGTCGGGTCGTCGACTTCGCTGTGGCCGTGACGGCGGTAGCCGATGAGATCGATGACCACGTCGGTACCGAATTTGTAGCGGTACTCGGTGGCGAGGCGGGCAAGGCGGACGACGGCGTCGACGTCTTCGCCGTTGACGTGGAAGATGGGAATCGACTGACGGCGCGCGATGCATGCGGCGAAGCGCGTGGAATGTTCTTCGGTGTAGCTGGTGGTGAAGCCGAGAAGATTGTTGACGACGACGTGGATGGTCCCGCCGACGGTGTATCCGGGAAGATCGGCGTAGTTCATGGTCTCGGCGAGGATACCTTGTCCGGCGAATGCGGCGTCGCCGTGGACGAGGAGAGGAAGATATTTTTCGCGGCCACCTTCGCCGGTACGGTCCTGCTTGGCGCGGGTGCGGCCGACGGTGACGGGATCGACGGCTTCGAGGTGGCTGGGGTTCGAGACCAGGTGGATGTGAACTTTTCCGCGGCTGCGCGTTTTGTATTCTCCAGTGGCACCCATGTGGTACTTCACGTCGCCGGAGCCGAGGACGCTGCGGGGGTCGACGTCTTCGAAGCCGGCAAAGATTTCCTGAGCGGGGCGCTGGGCGACGTGGGCGATGACGTTGAGGCGGCCGCGATGGCTCATGCCCATGACTAGCTCGATCGCACCGCGCTGGGCGGCGGTGTCGAGAACTTCGTCGACGAGCGGGATGAGGGCGGTTACGCCTTCGAGGGAGAAGCGCTTGCTGCCGAGATAGCGCTGCTGCATGACTTGCTCGAAGACGTCGGCACGGATGAGGAGATCGAGGATGCGCTGATGATCTTCTTCGTGGGGCTCGGATTCCATCTGCTCGTAGATCCAGCGGCGGCGCTCGGGAGCGTAGATGTGGTTGATTTCGACGCCGATGGTGCTCGAGTAGATGGCGCGGGCTTCGCGGGCGTATTCGCCGTCGTGTTCGAGCTCGGGCGTTTCGCGAGGGCGGAGGAAGCCGAGGGGGTCGAGGTCGCCCTCGAGGTATCCCCACTGGCGGTAAGCGCTGAAGACGCGTTCGCGTTCCGGGTTGGAGCCGTTGGTTTCTGCGACGGCGGCGCGGGAGCCGCCGTTGGAAGTCTTGTTTTTCGGGGTCATAGGAGTGCAGTTACATAGGATAAAGGATGCGGGGAAAAGCCAAAAGGCTCAGCACGGAGGACGCGGGATATGCAAAAGATAGTTCCACCACAGGCGACACGGGGCACGGAGGGAATCCGTTGCAGGCAGAGTCAAAGTCCCCACTTCTCGCAAAGAACGCGAGAACTGGGGCACCCGGATCGAACTTAACCACAGAGGACACGAAGGGCACAGAGAGCTTTAAGTCAAAAGCCCCACCCTGTCGCAAGATGCGCGACAAGGGTGGGGCACCCTAGAGATGGGATTTACTTTTTGTGGTGGGTGAAAGTGAACAGGTCCATTAGATCGCCGATCGCTGGAGTGTTCAACGGGACGTAGGGGTTGGCTTTGGTGGCGACTGGGTTGGGGAAGTTGTCACGGCTGCGACTCGAGACCGGAGCCAGGTGCCAGTTGGCTTCGATGAACTTAAGAATCGAGACGTGATCGGTGTAGCTGTGCGAGATGTGGCCGGGCGCGGTGTAAGGAGAAACTACGAGGACCGGAATCCGGGTACCGTCGCCGAAGAAGTCGAGCGGTTGGACGTATCCCGAGTCATAGTAGCCTCCGCCTTCGTCGAAGGTGACGATGATGGCAGTGCTGGCCCACAACGCCGGATTCGCCTGCACACCGTCAACGATTTTCTTCACGAAACCTTCGAACAGGTCGAGTTTGGAAGAGGAGGGATGGCCGTCGAGCCAGCCATCTGGCTTCACGAACGAGACCGCAGGCAGCGTACCGTCAGTGATCGCCTGGTAGAGTTCGGTGGTGTCACGCAGGTGAGTGCGTGCGGCGGGGTTGGTCATGATGGAGGTGCTGTACTGGAACGGATTGCAGATGTTGCAGTACGTGTCGTCCGCAAAGACATAGTTGCCGTCGGGATTGGCGAGGTAGGCGCTCCATTGATCGCCGTAGTACGCCCACGGAATGTTCTTCGCCATCAGCTGATCGCCGATGGTGGGAAGAGGTGACGGTGGAATGGTGAAGACGGTCTCGTTGGGATTGCCGAAGTCGGCGTAGGCGTTCGCACCGTCGCCGTAGTATCCGGGATTGTAGTTGTTGAGCAGATAATAGTGGCCGGGCTCGCAGTGAGGATCGATAGGCCGTGCGAGAGATCCGAGGAAGGTTGTGACCGCGCCAACCCCGGGCTGACTGGTGTCGAAGCACGCGGAATAGGTTCCACCGCCATAGGAGGCAGAGCCGAAAGAACCGCCGCCGTAGCCGTCTTCGCTGTACCAGTTGTTGGTGCCGGCAGCGGGATTGGGATTCTCAATCTCGTTGACGATACCGGCGTTGGGGCTGCCCTTGGCGACCATGACGTTCTCTGGCGGCTTGGCAGGATTGCTCTTGGAGTTGGCGAACCAGATGGCATCGCCGCTGCCCAGCATCACGTGGTTGGCGCCGGTTCCGCCCATCACGGCCTGGTGATAGTTATCGCTCATCGCATAATTGTCGGCGAGGAGCTTCAGGTAAGGAGCATCACCCTGCTGCACGTTGTAGAAGCCCATTGACGTTGAGCCTTCTTTGGTGGACGTGTCGTTGAAGCCGGAGGGCTGGGCGAGGCCGTTGGTTCCGGCGCCGACCGTGGTTTCAACCCAAGGGAAAAGATCGTGTTGGCATCCCGTGGGATTCCAAGGAGTAGCACGTGTCACGTCGCAATCCATCTGCTGCCACATCTGATAGAAGCGATGGACCGGGCTGTTGTCATACGCGTCGTAGGGATGGGTCGCGGAAGTAATCTGGAACGGGCCGGGGGGCAGAGACGCGGCATTGGGGACGCGAGTGTCGACTGCTCCGCGGGCGAGGCCCGTACCGCCGGTCGTGAGATAAACGTAATAGTCGTCGGGCAGGCCATTCTCCACCGACATGGCGGTGGCCACATCGGGGAAGGGGGCTGTTGTGTATCCACCGGCTAGGACGGGCGGCAGAACTTCGTACGTGGTGCTGTCCTCCGGACTCAAGAGGTACTTGCTGGGCTTAGAATCGACAGCTTGCGACTGGAGAGCATTGGAGAAGTTCGGGCCAGGAGTTCCGTCGGCGTTGACGATGCCCTCGGAAAGAAGGTTGTTGACGGATTGTCCGGCAACCGGCTGGTAGGTGGCGAAGATGTGGTCGAAGGTGCGGTTTTCTCCGATGATCACAATGACGTGCTGGATCGGCGTGGCTGTGCGGGATTGAGCCGCGGCGGCGGGAAGCGGCGCTCCGAGGTTGGCGACCATGGCGAAAAGGCTGACGCCAACTGCAAGATGTTGCCTGGCTTGCGCCAGGAAACCCGGTGTAGACATGGATTCTCCTCCTGAGAGAGTTGCAGAGGTGAAGGTAGCGGGGGGGTGGTTACGCGAAGGTGACGCGGAGATGAAATGCAAGTTAAAAAAAATCCACAAGATTCGGGACGCCGAAGTTGAGGCGGAAAGGTATCCCGCTGAAAATAGGTGGGGGCATTGGCGGAACGTAAAGCTCAGGTTGCGGATTTTGCACAGCGCGCCAAACCTTCTAGAGTGATTCCCGTAGAACCTCCGGTGTGATCCAATCTCGGAGGTACGAAGTCTGAATTGAGCCGACACCGACAATGAGCATGACGAAACTGGGCAGGCCAACTCTTCTGGGGATTCCCTTTGATGCGTACTCTTCTTATTTGCGCGGGGCGGGGGAGGCTCCGGCGAAGATTCGGGAGGCGATGCGCTGTGATGCGTCGAACTCGTGGACAGAGTTGGGAGTGGACTTGGGCGGGGCCGGCGCTTACGAGGACGCGGGCGACTTGGAGTTTTTGGAGAAGGATGCATTCGCGGCCATTGAGGCTGGCGTGGGCTCGTTGATCGAGGCGCGAAAGCGTCCGGTGTCGCTGGGCGGGGATCATTCGATTACCTACCCAATCGTGAAGGCGGTCGGGCGGCGGCATCCGGAGCTGACGATCTTTCATTTTGACGCGCATCCGGATTTGTATGAGGAGTTCGAGGGGAACCGGCTGTCGCATGCTTGTCCGTTTGCGCGGATCATGGAGGCGGGGCTGGCGAAGCGGTTGGCGCAGGTCGGGATTCGGATGATCAACCGGCATCAGCGGGAGCAGGCTCAGAGGTTTGGAGTGGACGTAGTGGAGATGCGGGCGTTGCCGGCTTACGAGAGGTTGAAGGCTACGGGGCCGGTGTACATTACTTTCGATATGGATGTATTGGATCCAGCCGTTGCACCGGGAGTTTCGCATCGCGAGCCTGGCGGGATGTCGGTGCGGGAGGCGATTGCGCATTTGCATGCGATTGAGGGTGAGATTGTGGGGACGGATTTGGTGGAGTACAACCCGGTGCAGGATGTCGCGGGCGTGACGGCGACGGTGGCGGCGAAGATTCTGAAGGAGATTTTGGGGAAGATGATTGCAGGTTGAGGGCTGGCCGAAGAGCCGACAGCGGACACAGGGGAGTCCCACAAAGCGGCGGTAGCGGGGGCCCGGAAGCTGGCCGTCTTGCTGCACTGCCTCTGGGGGAGTGGAGAAGTATATGAGCCGCTGCGCCAGGGTATCTCCGCGACGATAGCGCCACCGGTGGCTGCCTGAAGGGCCAAGGCGAGCAGGACCAGGAAACACGGAATCCGAGAGGAGTGATTTTTTGCAGAAGGCAGTACCCAGGAGCAGACATGCGTTGATGGCGCGAAAACCAAGAGCGATCTAGAAAGTTTGGCAGACAACGACATCCACCGCCTTGTTCGGGTGACTGCGCCTAAGCGCTTGGTCCAAGAGGCCGCTAGTTAGATAGCAGCACCCAACAATCCCAGGTTCGTCACGATCGTGATGGACCTGGGATTAGGATCGAACCCCAACTTGCACCGGGCCAGGAAGCGGCCCATTTAGAGTGCGGATAGAAGCATGGCAACGGTGGGGTGGCGTCGGCCAGCGTTTTTCCAAGAGGACTTGGTTCGAAACCTATTCAGAATGTTCTGTGACCGCCCAGAAAAGATAAAGATGATGAGATGATGATGGAGAATGCCAGAACGGTGAGGCGGAGTGTGGATGCCAACGAGCAAGCTCGAGAAAGAGCGAAAACCACTCCACTAAGGAACGAAGCTCAACTGAACTGCGCTTCGCTTCGTTCCGAACTCGATTGTGAAGTAACTTGCGGGGCGGTCAAGGGTCAAGATGAACGCCGCCCTTCGGCAGCGCCCCTTGACCGCCCCGCAAGTTACCATCGGACGTCTATCTATGGCTGACATCGGAAAACAGATTAAGGAGGGCCGCCACGTCGGCCTTGACTTTTATGACCTTCTCATAGAAGCGCTTATGGGGGAAGCCCCGGGGTGGTTTCTGTTCGAAACCGTGAGTCTGTAGCGGTTTCGCGTTACAGTAGTACGAACGACTTTTCGACTTATGGCAAATAACTTACAGGAATTGACGGCACGAAGCTTGCTGGCTGCAGGTTTGGCGGCAGGCGCGATCGCGGTGGGCTGCTCCGGCAAGCCAGCACAGAATCCTCAAGCGGGGTTCGGGGCGATGCCGGTCAAGGTGCTGGATGCGCAGGCGGTGCCGGTGAACGATGCGTCGGAGTACGTGGCGACATTGAAGTCGAGGGATTCGGCCGTGATTATGCCGCAGGTTGAAGGGCAAATCACGCAGATTTTTGTGCACTCGGGCGATCGGGTGGAGGCGGGAACTCCGCTGATTGAGATCGATCCGCTGAAGCAACAGGCCACGGTGAAGAGTCAGGAGGGTGCGCGGGCAGCGCAAGAAGCCCAGCTGAGCTGGGCGAAGAAGCAGTACGAGCGCACGCAAGGACTCGCCGCAGCGGGAGTAGTGAGCAAGCAGGATCTGGACCAGGCGAAGTCGGCTCTGGACGCGGCCCAGTCCCAGTTGGATGCTCTCGACGCCCAGGTGAAAGAGCAGCAGGTGCAGCTTCATTATTACAAGGTAGTGGCGTTGCGCAGCGGGATCGTAGGAGATATTCCGGTGCACGTGGGCGATCGGGTCGCGACCACAACACAGCTGACCACCGTGGACCAGCCGGGCAGCCTGGAAGTGTATGTGTATGTGCCGATCGAGAGGTCGTCACAGCTCAAGATGAATCTGCCGGTGCAGGTGCTCGACAGCAACGGGAAGGTACTTGCGGATTCCAGGGTGAGCTTTATTTCTCCGCAGGTGGACAACACGACGCAAACGGTGCTGGTGAAGGCGCGGATTGCCAACGGGAACGATGCGCTGCGGCAGTCGCAGTTTATTCGGGCGCGGGTGGTGTGGGGAACGCACAAGAACCCGCAGGTTCCGATCCTGGCGGTGTCGCGGCTGTCGGGACAGTATTTCGCATTCGTGGCCGAGCCGCAGAATGGCGGGTCGTTCGTAGCACGGCAGAAGCCGCTGACGATCGGGCAGACGGTGGGCAACGACTACGAGGTGCAGGATGGCATCAAACCCGGGGATAAAGTGATTATTTCCGGGACGCAGTTTCTGAGGGACGGAGTGCCGGTGGTTCCGCAGAGCTGAAAAAGAGGCTCTCGCCTTCCGGCTGTGGGCTTCCGATCCTTTGAGATTCAACGATTGTGTGACCAAGTTGCGAATCGCTTTAATGCCAGTACCGGAAGCCGGATAGCGGAAGCCGGAAGTAGTTTCCAACACAGTTATCATTCGTCATTGAGCGGCGAAGGCTGCACACGGGATTCCTCATGTTCGTTAACTTCTTTATCCAGCGTCCGGTGTTGGCTTCGGTGTGCGCGCTGCTGATTGTTCTGGCAGGCACCGCGGTAATACCGACGCTGCCGATCGCGCAGTTTCCGACGCTGGCGCCTCCACAGGTGGGCGTCACCAGCGTTTATATCGGGGCCAGCGCGCAGACAGTGGAGAGTGCGGTCACCATCCCCCTTGAACAGCAGATCAACGGGGCGGAGGGGATGAAGTACATCACTTCCACCAGCGGCAATGATGGGACTAGCAGCATCGTCGCCACGTTCGATTTGACCCGTGATCCGGACCTGGCAACGGTTGACATTCAGAACCGCGTGAATACCGCCCAGGGGCGGCTGCCTAGCGCGGTCAAGGCAGTTGGAATCACGACGGCGAAAACATCGCAGAATTTTGTGTTTGGCGCGGCCGTCTTCGCGGACAACGGCAAATATTCGACGCTGTTCCTGAGCAACTATCTCGACGTTTACGTACGGGATTCGCTGAAGCGCATTCCGGGCGTGGCGGACGTGATCATCTTCGGCGAGCGCAAGTACTCGATGAGGCTGTGGCTGGATCCGGGACGAATGGCGGGACGCGGGTTGACGGCAACCGACGTGGTGAATGCGCTGGCAGAGCAGAACGTGGAAGTCGCAGCCGGGCAGGTAGGACAGCAGCCCTCGATCGAGGGGCAGCAGTACCAGATCAGCGTCAGGGCTGTGGGCAGGTTGAGCGAAACGACACAGTTCGACAACATCATTCTGAAGACGAACACAGATGGGACGCTGGTTCGATTGAAGGATGTAGGGCACGCTGAGTTGGGAGCCGAGAGCTACGCCAACGACGTGCAATTCGACGGCCAGGATGCGATGGGACTGGCGGTCACGCAACTCTCCACTGCGAACGCGCTCGACGTCGACCGGCGCGCGATTGCGGAGCTGGAACGGCTATCGAAGAGCTTTCCGCCAGGCATGCATTACAAAGTTGCGTTTGACACCACGGACGCGGTGGGTGAGTCGATCCGCGATGTGGTCTACACAGTGGGCTCGGCGATCCTGCTGGTCATCCTGGTGATCTTTATCTTTCTTGGCGATTGGAGGACGACGATGATTCACTTCATCGCCACTCCGGTTTCGCTGATCGGCACTTTTGTCTTTGTGAAGTTGTTGGGCTTCTCGGTCAACACGCTGACACTGTTCGGCATCACGCTGGCAACGGGACTGGTCGTCGACGACGCGATCGTCGTGATTGAAAACATTGAGCGGCATATCGCCGGGGGCGAACACGACTCGCGCAAGGCGGCGGCAGCGGCCACTGCCGAGATTGCTAGCGCCGTGATTGCCACTTCGTTGGTGCTGGTGGCCGTGTTTGTGCCGGTTGCGTTTTTTCCCGGGACGACCGGCATTCTGTTTCGACAGTTTGCGCTGACCATCGCATTTTCCATCGCTATTTCCGCGTTCAACGCGTTGACCTTGGCTCCGGCGTTAGCGGCGATTTTTCTGAGCGGCGGCCACCGGCAAAAGTGGTGGTGGCTGCAAAAATTTGATGACGGCATAGTTGTCTTCACCCGTGGGTACCGCGTCCTGCTGCATCACGTGCTGAAATATAAGGTGGCGATGGCGGTGCTGTTTTTCGCCGGCCTGGGGCTTACTTATTTTGTGTTCCTGCGCGTGCCGACGGGGTTCGTGCCAGACGAAGACCAGGGATACTTCATCATCGTGATTCAGGCGCCGTCGGGGGCATCGCTGGAATATACGAAGGCGATTGGGAAGCAGATATCGGGCATGCTGGCGGGGGTGGAGGAGGCCGAAGGGACATTCTCGGTAGCCGGCTTCAGTTTTGCGGGGGCGGCGGCGAACCAGGGATTGATTTTCGTACCGCTCAAGGCGTATTCGAAGCGCAAAGGGGAGGTGCACTCCGCTACGGCAATCGTGAACCGGGTGCGTCCGATGCTGTTCGGCATACAAGGGGCGATCGTATTTGCGACCCTGCCGCCGCCCATTCAAGGCCTTGGACAGTTTGGCGGGTTCCAGTTCGTGGTACAGGATCTAGCCACGCACAAACTCGAAGAACTGGCGGGTGCGGTGCAAGGGTTGATGCAGCAGGCGGCCCAGCGCAAGGATCTGACGCGGCTGTTCACGTCGTTCACTGCGAATGATCCGCAATACTTGGTGACTATTGACCGGGAGAAAGCGAAGAGCCTGCATGTGCCCCTGTCGCAGATTACGGATACTCTCGGCGTGTACATGGGTTCTGCGTACGTGAACGATTTCGACTTCAACAACCGGTCGTACCGCGTGTACATACAGGCGGACAAGCAGTTCCGGGCAGAAGCCGAAGACATGAAGCGCTTCTACGTGCGCTCCGACGGAGGGGCGATGGTGCCCATGGATAATCTGGTCAGCATCACCCAGACGACGACGCCGCAGGTGATCAGCCACTACAACCTTTTCCGGTCGGCGGAGATTGATGGGTCGCCGGCGCCGGGATACAGCTCGGGGCAGGCGATTGCGGCGATGGAGCAACTCGCGACGAAGATGCCGCAGGGGTTCTCCTACAGTTGGACGGGATTGTCGTTAGAGGAATTGCAGGCGGGAGGGACTTCGCTGATTCTGTTCGGGCTGGGCACGTTGGTCGTGTACCTGACGCTGTCGGCGCAGTATGAAAGTTTCGTGTTGCCGTTTATCGTGTTGCTGGCGGTGCCGATGGCGTTGCTGGGAGCGCTGGGAGCGCAGTGGGTGCGGGGATTGCAGGATGACGTGTTTTGTCAGGTCGGCCTGGTGATGCTGGTCGGGCTGGCGAGCAAGAACGCGATTCTGATCGTGGAATTTTCAGAACAGTTGCGTCAACGCGGGGTTCCGCTGGTGGAGGCGGCGGTGCAGGCAGCGACGATTCGTCTGCGGCCGATTCTGATGACTTCGCTGGCGTTCATCCTGGGCGTGGTGCCGTTGGTAGTGGCTACGGGTGCGGGAGAGAATGGCCGGCATTCGGTGGGCACGACGGTGTTTGGCGGCATGATTATGTCGACCCTGCTGAACCTGTTCTTTATTCCGGTGTTGTATCTCATTGTTGAGGGATGGCGGGAGCACGGGAAGATACGGGTTCGGGGCAGCGACGAGGCTGTGTCGTAAGTTGTCGTTGGCTCGTGCCACGCTCGCGTGAGAACCGTCCATCTGGAGTCGGATCGAAAGCCCTCTTTCGCTCCTCCGGGCGTCGCACCATTTCCTGCTCGTCACCCACGGCTTGCGCCGTGGGCTGCATTCTATCGCCGCTTCGCGGCTAGCAAATCTGTCCGGGCTGAGTCCAGCCAAGCCCCGTCGAATGCTTATCTGACGGGCTTATCACGGCGTCCAACGCTTACCTTAGTAACTCGAAAGTGCACGTCTGCGGCGCTATCCTAACCCTACCCAGTCCCCGGGTCTCCGACGGCCGAGTTATGTCGCGGCGACGCGAAGGACTCTCTTGGGGCGGAACTGGAAAAAGGAAATGTCTACGAAAATCGGCCACTTCGAAATTCTGGGTGAACTGTCGAAATCGCCTACGGGCACAGTTTACAAAGCCAACGATCCCGAGAGCGGGCAGACGATTGCGCTGAAGGCAATCCAGTTGAGCGCGTTTGGGGATAGTGCGGCGGCGCTGGAGCAGGCGCTGCTTGCGGAGGCCGAGAATACCAAGGTTTTAAGCAGCTCGAACATCACCAAGGTAGATCGTGGGACTGTGATTGATGGCCAGTTCTGCGCTTCCATGGAATACATACAAGGGAACAGCATTGCGACGATGCTGTCGCGCAAAGAGGGATTTTCGATCTGGGACCTGCTCGACATCGGGCGTCAACTGTGCGGCGGACTGGAGCACGCGAAATCGCACAACATTGTTCACTACAGCCTGGAGCCCTCCAAGATTATGTGCGGGTGGGACGGGACGACCAAGATTCTGAGCTACGGCGTTTCGAGTGTGGGCACCTTCGTGCAGCATGTTCCGGGAGGCGTTCCGTCGATTCTGCATTACATGTCGCCGGAGCAGGTTCGCGGAGAGGCTACCGATCACCGGTCGAACCTATTCAGTCTGGGCGCCATATTTTATGAAATGGTGACGGAGAGGAAGGCCTTCGACCGCGAGGAGGCGGAATCGTTGCGACAGAGTATTTTGGAAAGCACTCCTGTGCCCCCGTTGCATGTGAATGCCAAAGTTCATCCTCTGCTCAGCGATCTGATCATGAAGGCGCTGGCGAAGGATCCTGCAGATCGCTACCAGGATGGCCGGGCGTTGCTGGACGATCTGGAGAAGTGCAAAGAGTCGAGGCCGGCGGCGAAAAAGGTGGAAGCAGCGAAGAGCCCGGCCGTTCCCAAGGCGAACCCGGTGGCGCAAGCGAAGTTTGCGGCTCCGGTGGGGGCAAAGCCGGCGGCACCGACTGTGAGGCCGGTTGCTGAAGCCAAGCCCGTGGTCGCCAAGCCGATTGTGGCCAAGCCAGTGGAACAAAAACTGGCTGCTCCGGCTGCGCCCAAGATGGAAGCACAGCCGTCGGTGCTGGCCAGGCCAGCGTCGAGGCTAGCGGCTCCCAAAGCGGCTGCAGCTGCTGCCGGAATGGGCGGCAGCGAAGCAAGCGTCTCTTCTCCTGAAGCTTCCGGATTCGAGGCTCCGAACGAGGTGATGACCTCCAGCGCAACGCAGGCTACCGAGGCGCCGGAAGCGCCGTCCGCATACATGTCTTCAGCGGTGGCAGATGAACCGCAGGTCGAGACCTTCGAGCCGCAGGTTGCTGAAGAAGGTCCGAAGATCGCCATCGATCCCATGATGGCCGAGGGCGGGGCGAAGAGCGGCGGGAGCGTGAGTTTTTCGGAGATGACCGAACTGCCTCCGCTCAAGGAAGTTTATATCGCGCCACCCCCACCTCCGGTTGAGCCGGCGCCGGTTGCGACGGCGCCCGTGACAAGGTATTCGAGCGGGCGGAAGGCGGACGAGAAACCGAAAGTACAGCCCCGGGAAGTTGCCCAGAAAGCAATCAAGGAAATCAAAGGTGTTCCACCCAAGCTGATGGCTTACGCGATCGGAGGGGCGATCGCGCTGATCCTGGCCATCGGCATTGGGGTCGCCATCTATGTGCATAGCCTGAACAGTGATGACGACATCGGCACGACACGCCCGGCACCCGTGGCGGAAACACCTGCGCCGGAAGCCAGCGAGCCGGCGCCGAAGAAAGAACCGGCGCCGGTCCAGCCGGTGGAGATTCAGCCCTTGCAGACTGCGGAGCCGCAAACTGCTGAAGAGGAACCCGCCGCCCCTTCGAAGGCGCGGAGTGCGAGGAAGAAGGCGGTTGCACCGGTGGTGATCCCCGGGCAGCTGGCGATTGACTCGATGCCGCAGGGCGCACAAGTGCAGGTGGATGGCAGGACCGATCCGAGCTACGTTACGCCGTTCGCGTTAACGAATGTTCAGCCGGGGCAACATACCATCACGTTCAGCAAGGCGGGCTACTCGACCGATACTCGTACAGTAAACGTGGCCTCGGGATACCGCGCGACGACCTCTGGGCGCCTGGCCCAGTTGATGGCAACGCTGGTGGTGAAGAGCGATCCGGCAGGAGCCAACATCTACGTGGATGGCCGCGACGTGGGCGCCAAAACGCCGGCGCAAGTCAGCGTCGATAAGGGTCAGCACGTGGTGCTGGTCCGAATGTCTGGATACATTGACGAGACGATGAGCACGCAGTTCGCGCTCGGACAGACGTTCAACTTCTCGCCAACGCTACGATCGTTGGGCAATGTCGACAACATCAAGACCGTCGGCAAGATGTCGAAGCTATTCGGCGGAAAAGGCGGCAACGCGGGACAGGGGACGATCAGCATCCACACGCAGCCCAAGGGCGCGCAGGTCGCGATCAACCAGCACATGCTGGACAAGAACTCGCCAGTGGACGTGATGCTCGATCCGGGCAACTATGTCATCGACATCACGCTGAGTGGGTATGCACCGGTGCACAAGATCGTCACGGCCGACAAAGGCGGCAAAGTGGTGGTCGATGAAGTGATGCAGCCGCAGTAAGGGCCGCACGCGTGAAGTAACCTCTTCAGAGAAGCTTTGCGCAGTTTGCTTTTCGCGGTATCGCTAGGGTTCACCCATCAGATCGTTCTGGAGGAATCGGCCCTCGGGGGCTGAAGCCCAGACTGATTCCAGCCTTACGCGGCCTGGAAGGGCTGCTCTTCCACACCTGTGGATACTTGTGAGCCGACCTGATTTTCACGTTCAATTCATTCTCGCGCAACCGTCGTGAAACATAGAACGGCTATCGTTGCTCTCTAACCCCGATTCCGGAAACCGGCGCGAAGGCCGCGGCGTGGGGCCGTGGTTTCCAGGGCACTGGCCCGCGCGGGGCACAGGAGAAGCTATGACGAAGAAGCTCAGGATTGAAGCTTTCAGCAAGACGATGGCGCTGTTACTGGCGTTGAGTACGGCACTGGGACCAACCACGACGGCATTTGCCGCGTCCAAGCCTGCAACCAAAGCTTCGAAGACGGCGGCGACAGCAACACCGATCCAACACCTGGTGGTGATTTTCCAAGAGAATGTTTCTTTCGACCACTACTTTGGAACCTACCCGGTTGCCACCAATCCCAAGGGTGAATCAAGATTCAAAGCGGCACCGAATACGCCGACCGTGAATGGGCTTACGAATACGCTGTTGTCATTCAACCCCAACCTTAATCCGGCCAACGGCGCGGGAGCTTCAAATCCCTTTCGCCTTGATCCCTCGCAAGCTGTGACTCCGGATCAGGATCACGATTACACGGCGGAGCAACTGGCATTCGACGCAGGCCTGATGGATCTGTTTCCCCTCGACACCAGTTCGGGCGGCAACGTGGTGATGGGCTATTTTGACGGCAAC
>DATDGW010000819.1:0-10129 GCA_036521895.1 Candidatus Sulfotelmatobacter sp.
TGCGCCATCATGACGAGCGTGGTGTGGTGGTGCCAGCCGATCCAGCTGCGCCCTTCGTAATGGTCCAGTCCAAGTTCTTCCTTCAGTTGCTGATAGTCCTGCTCAATCTTCCAGCGACACTTTGCCAATCGCACCAAGCGGCGGAGGGTGTAGCTCACGGGCAAATCGCAAAGGAAATACTTGGTGGGCTCTTTCTCCGACTCCGGCCACTCCACCAGCAACCATACTTCTTTATGCGGCGGTTGACCACGAACGAAGCCGTGCGAAGGCCATGCCCGCATCGCCACAAAGCGCGACTCCAACCATCCTTTGGTACCCTGTCGCCAGCGAATCGTCTTCCAGTCTTTGGCCTGCAAAGCTGCCTCTTTCGCCGAGATCGGCCGTCCCTCCCCATATTGATAGCGCGTGGCCGGAGCGCCTCGACCCGGGTGGCGCCGTGGAACCGTGGCTTTGGGCGACCGCGTCCACACTCCCACCTGGGCAGAGATCCCTACTACATAAGGAAGCCGCCGAGTTTCCAGCCCGTCGCGAAACTCGGTAGCGTCCCCGTATGCCGCATCCGTCAATACAATCCGATCGCCTAGGCCCCAGCCACGGACTTGATCAATAATGTCCAGACCCAGTTGCCACTTAGTCTGGAACCTTACATCCTCGGGAATCCCTGCCTCCTCTCGACGTTGGCGATCCTTCGCCCAACTCTCCGGCAGATACAGGCGCCAGCCCAAGATGGTCTGACCTTGCTCGCCCACATGGTGCAGGCTCACGGCGACCTGGCAGTTGCCCACTTTGCCTAACGTCCCGGAGTATTGCCGCTCCACGGCCACCGAATGCCCCCCTTGCTTGGGGAAGCCAGTATCGTCGATCACCCAGGCGGAGTCCGGTTCTAATTCCGCCGTCATTCGTTTCCCCAGCAACTCCCATACCGGCAACCAATCCCACGGACTCTGACCGACCAACTGTTGCATGGCTTGCACATTTCCGTCCGGCACGCGCGCGGCCAGCGGCTCAATCGACTTTCGCTCACCGTTCAACAACAGCCCGCGAACATACACTTCGCTCCAGTGCTTTCGTTCGCTACGGCCCAGCGGTTCTAACAGATCCGCCAGAAATATTTCCAAACGCTTTCGGCACTTCTCGACCTGAGCGTCGGTCATATTCGCGACGGTAGCACTCGCAAATTCCCATGTCAATAACTTAACGTAGTAGTACTAGGAGCTAGAAGCTAGTTGTGCACGTGCGGGCTCTGGGCCGGATTCGCGTGGTGCTCGGCCGGCTCCTTCACCACTTTAACATCAAAACTCACCGGCAGCGTCTTCGGCGGGAAGCACTGCGCGTTGTCGCAGGCCTGGTAACGCAGCACGCCGTGTATTATATATTTTCCGGGTGTTACCGAGTGCAGCGGATGCACGGCGACGGCGACGGTGAAATCCCCGCTGTACACGTTCAGCTTCTGATCCGGCGAAAAAGGGAAGGTCAAATCTTTTCCCTCGGGATACTCGATCTTTCCCAGGATGATGTCGGTGGGCAGGTCCATCTTCAAACTGGTAGGAATCAGGAACTCATCCTTCGGCGCATTGGAGTTAATGTGGAATCCCGAAGCAACCCGAAAATTCAAACTCACCATGGTCTGCTTGGTGCGCATTGCTGTGACGAGTCCCACCGGAGCGAAAGACACCGAAGGCGCTTTTCCCCCCTGGGCCACGGAAGTGCCGGCAAGCAAAACGAGCAACCAAATCACCTTCGAGTTGTGGCCTCGCAACATCATTTTGGAGTCACCCAATAGTAGGCCGACCCCGAACCCGTTCCTATTGTCACTTCTGAGCCGTCGAACCATCCCCGAATGTTAGAACGATCGCCGACAGAGTGCGACGTTACCTCTGAACAGGCCCGTTTTCGCGCATCGTCTGGGCCGATGCCTCGTTCTTTTCGGCTTCCGTGTCTAGCGCCTTCTTGATCGAATCCTCGATCTCACCCTTGCCCTTCAACCCGATGATCTTGTCGACAATCTTTCCATCCCGCCCGATGAAAAAGCTCTCCGGCAGGGCCGGGACGCCGCCGTACGCGTCGCCCACCGCTTCCTTCCCGAGCAGCACCGGATAGTTGACGCCCATATCTTTGGCGAACTTGGCGATGTCTTCCTTGCCGGAGTCATCCATGGCGACTCCGATCACCTGCAGCCCTTGCGCCCCGTACTGATTCTGCAGCTCCACCAGCCACGGCGTTTCGATCTTGCACGGCCCGCACCAGGTGGCCCAGAAATTCAGCAGGACCGCCTTGCCGCGAAGGTCCGACAATCGCACGCTCTTGCCGTCAAGCGACTCGAGCGTGAAATCGGGAGCGGGAGAGGCCTTCAAGATGATTGCCGTTGATCCCGAGCGGCGAGCTGCGTGAAACCCGAAGAACAGCATCGCCGCGGCGATCACAGCCACCACGAGTAGAGCCAGCGGATTCCGGTTCCCACCCGCACCCGCTTGCGGGACCGTCGCACCGCCCGCGAAATCCAACGGTTGAAACGTCGTGCCACAAGCCCCGCACTTGACCACGCCGGGTGCACTCTCCGGCGCCGAGCCAGCGCCCTGATTCAGCGCCGCTCCGCACTTTGGACAAAACTGAAATTCTTCAACCCTCAAAACCAGATCCTCCACTACAAAGCGAAACGATTCAAAAACGACAGCCAACTCGAGATCAACGTAAACCGCCCAATCACCAGCAACACGCCCAGAGCGATCATCAGTCCCCCGCTGGCAACTTCCAGCAAATGCATGCGCGACCGGAAGCGGCTGTAGAACTTCAGGAAGCGCTCCATGAGCAAAGACGTCAGGATGAACGGTACTGCCAGTCCCAGCGAATAAACGGCCAGCAGCGCGATCCCTTTAACCAACGTGTCCTGCTCGCTGGCCAGCGTAAGCAGCACGGTCAGAATCGGCCCCAGGCAAGGCGTCCAGCCAAATGCAAAGGCGAATCCAATCACAAACGCGCCCAGCGGAGTGCTGCTGCCTTTCACGTTATGGAGCCGAGCGTCGGTGTAGAGCGCTTTGATCTTGAAAATCCCGGTCAGGTGCAATCCGAAGATAATGATGACCACACCCGCCACGATCGACAGCGTGTGCTTGTAGCGCGCGGCGATTTGCCCGATTTCGGTCGAGATCGCCCCCAACGTCACAAATACCACGCTGAAGCCCAGGATGAACCCAATCGAGTTCACCATGACCCGCCGCATGAGCTGGCTCTGTGCCGACTTCAATTCCTCTACGCCCGCGCCCGAAATCAATGAAACGTATCCCGGTACCAGCGGAAGCACGCAAGGCGAAAGAAAAGAGATCAAGCCCGCGATAAACGCGGCAATCGGAAGCGGAAGGCCTGACAGGAAGCTGGACATTCGATTTTATTGTACCTTTTACAGGTGTTCGAAATGGGCGCGCGCCACACCTAATATAAGATCAGACGATCGAGGCTCCATTTAGTTGCAAAGGTTGTGCGGGCGATCAGGGCGCTCTCAGCGCGATTTGCCCGTCGCGGCGGGCGTCGCCGCCGGCCCGGGTTCCGGATCTTGGTCCGAGGATTCGCCCAGCTTCCGGAAAACTCCACTCGGAAGAATCGCCGAAAGCACCGCCCGGTTGCTTTCCTGTCGCACTCTCAGGCTGTCAAAGAAAGCCTTTACGTCGGCATCAGCTCCCCCGGAACCGACCGACACCTCAGCGCTGCGAAACATCGTCAGGAACGTATTGGCCTTGTCGGTCAGGTTGCGGGCATCCTCATCGCTGCCAGTCGAGGCCTCCGCCCGCAGGTGCAGCGCGCCCGCCCGCAGCGGCAGGTGGAGTGGGTTGTAGCTGGCGGAAATCACAAGGTCCGCTGGCTTGGGAAAAATCGCAGACCATGCCTCAAACCCCGGCGACGACGGCTCCACCCGCGCCACCAGCCAAACCGGGCTGGCCAACTGCACCCGCTTGTAATAACGCCGCAGCAAAGCCGGACCTCCAAACGGCGACGCCAGCCGCCGCGAGCGATCCACCATGCCGCGGATCACCGCCGGGTCGTCGTGATTCGAAGCGGCGACCGTGTCCACTCCAAGAATTGCGATGCGGAACGACCGGCCGTAGAGAGGAATCGTAAAGATGTCGACCGAATTGTAATTTTCAACTGACTTTGCGGTCTTCTTCAGGTAGGCGAGACACCGCCTGCCATCGAACCTTCCCGTGAAGACTTCGGAAAAGCGAGGCTCCGGTGCTGCGCCCCCACTCCCACCACCGGGCCAGCTTTGCGGGTAGTGGACGGCGAAGGCCACCGCATCCAGGTCGCGTTCAAAATCAAACCCGGTGTCCTGAATGAACCGTTCATATTCCGGATCGTGTGTGACCGGAGAATCCGGGAAGAGAGGCTTTCCGCCATTCAGCTTCCGAGCCCAGCCAAAATCGGCGTACACAAAGGCATCCGCTGCCGGCAGCAACCGGGCAGGCTCCGGCGGCGCGGCTTTTCGCAGTTCTACGGCAAGCGTCACCGCCGCAGCAACCACGACGACTGCCAGAGCGATGGGGAGAGTGCGCCTTATTCGCATGAAATGCGGATCAGGGATCAAATGATAGCATCCCCAGCCCCCCCTCACTCATGCCGCCAAGCCATCGTGGGAGTCGTTCGGAGAGGCCCGCCTCGTCCGCGACCAGGGAACGGGCTGATATCATTTGGATTCTCCGTCCGTCCAAACACACATGTTCAAGAACAGCGCAATCTGGGGAGAGATCCGTTACGCGGTTCGCATCATGTATCGGGCGCCGCTCTTCACCGCCACGGTGGTTCTCACCGTTGCCATTGCCGTCGCGGCCAATGCGACCATCTTCACCGTCGTGAACGCGGTCATGATCCGCTCGCTGCCCTTCGCCGAGCCTAACCGGATCCTGCAGGTCGCAGAAAAGAACGACAAGCTCAACTTGCCCACCTTCGCGGCCTCCGTGCTGAACTTTCTTTCCTGGCGCGAGCAGACGCGATCGTTCGAGCAACTCGCCGGAGTGGGCTACGCCGCATTTACCCTGAGTGGAAGTGGGGAACCGGAGCAACTCACCGGAAACCGCATCAGCCCGGTTCTGACCCACGTTCTCGGCACCAGGCTGATCGCCGGCCGCGAGTTCAAGGCGGACGAGGAAAAGCCCGGCGGCGCGGCAGTCGCTATCATCGGCGAGGGTTTGTGGAAGCGTCGTTTTGCATCGGACCCGGCTCTTGTCGGCCGAACCATTTCCCTCGATGGCGTGCCCACAACAGTCGTTGGCATCGCGCCGGCCAGCCTGAAACTGATTGGTGGCGGCGATATCTATACGCCCCTGACCATCGATCCCAGCAAGGAACTCCGTCTCAACCACGTGATCTCCGTATTCGGCAAGCTCAAACCCGGGGTCACGCCGCAACAGGCGCAGGCGGAGATGGATACAATCTCGATCCGCGTCGGCAAGCAGTATCCCGAAGTGCGTTACTGGGGTGTTCGCCTTCTCACCCTGTTCGATACGTTTGTCGGCGCAGATCTGAAAACGGGGCTGCTCGTTCTGCTGGTCGCGGTTGGGTTCGTACTGCTGATTGCCTGTGCGAACATCGCGAACCTCCTGCTGGCGCGCGCCGCGACAAGGCAGAAAGAGATGGCTGTGCGCACTGCGTTGGGCGCCACACGCAGCCGCCTGATTCGCCAACTTCTGGTGGAGAGCGTCGTCCTTTCGATCCTCGGCGGCGGCGCTGGCTTGCTCGGAGCGGTTGCCGCCGTGCGCGTGCTGACTCGCTCCTTGCCCGATGGCACGTTGCCCTTCCCAGATGTCGGAGTCGACGCGACCGTGCTGTGGTTCTGTTTCGCGCTGACGATTGCTACCGGCCTGCTGTTTGGCCTGGCGCCGGCGTGGCGCATTGCCACCGCCAAGGCCAACGACACTCTTAAGGAGGGCGGACGCGGCTCGACGGGCGGTATCCGAAGCGGGTTGCGCGACAGCCTGGCCGCCGGTGAGGTGGCTCTTGCCGCGATTCTGCTGATTGGCGCGGGCCTGTTGATGCAGAGCCTCGTCAACCTGCAACGTGTGCGCCTGGGATTCGACTCCAGCGGGCTCATGACTTTTCAACTCGCTCCGCCTGTGCCGCAATATCCGCTGAGCGATAAAGGGCCCGCTCTCTATCACTCGCTGATCGAGAACCTGCAGTCGATTCCCGGCGTTCGCAGTGCCGCGGTCTGCAGTGGGATTCCCTTCGGCGCCGGAAATTACGCCAGGCATCCCATGATCACCACCGAGGCCTCCGTTCTGCCTCCCGGGACCGCCGTGCCCATCGACTGGCGGAGCGTCAGCAATGGCTACTTCGACACCATGCGCATTCCGCTGCTGCGCGGCCGCACCTTCACCGACGGCGACGTCCGCACCTCCCAGTTGGTGATGGTCGTCAGCCAGTCGACCGCCCAGAAATTCTTTGGCGATGCCGACCCCATCGGCAAAACCCTTCGGCCCAGTGCCAAGCCGGAGATCGCCTACACGATCGTCGGTGTTGTGGGCGACATTCGCGATCAGGCTTTGAACCAGCAAACCCCCACGCTTTACTATGGCCTCCAACAGCGCGGTACTTGGCCCCTGATGGACGTCGTCGTTCGCGCGGACGGTTCCCCGCAGGCGCTGCTGCCCTCGATTCGCCAGAGGATCCACGACCTTGACGCCGAGCTTGCCCTGGCGAACGTGAATACCATGGACCAGTGGGTGTCGAACAGCGCGGCCCAACCGCGGCTTAACACGGTCCTGCTGACGGCGTTTGCCGGCGTGGCGCTGCTCATTGCGGCGATCGGGATCTACGGCGTGCTCGCCTACTCGGTGAACCAGCGCACCCGCGAGATCGGTCTGCGCATGGCCTTGGGTGCCACGCCCCGCAGCGTGTTGCAACTGATTGTCGCCCAAGGGATGAAGGTCGTTCTGATCGGCGTCGGCATTGGACTGGCCGGTGGGCTCGCCCTCGGCCGCGCGGTGTCGAGCCTAGTCTTCGGCGTGCCCGTCCACGACCCGGCAACCTTCAGCGTGGTCGCGGTCGTCCTGACCGCGGTTGCACTGGCGGCGTGCATTATTCCGGCGCGACGCGCTTCGCGCGTCGATCCCATGGTGGCCTTGCGGGAAGAGTAGGTGCCAGAAGGATCCAATAGCTGTTACTGAGGGAAGGGCAATTCGTTAGCCTTTACTGGAGGACTGGCGTCAGGGTCTCTAAAGAAGGTCCTTGAGGGACGAACGGAACGGAATAGCGACGAGTGATGGGGCAACAAGGATCGCGAATAGTGTCAGCGGCACACCCCGGAACGCTCGCCGGTTCGAACACCATCAGAATTCCGAAGATCGCTCCAGAATAAAAGAAGACGTATCCAGCGAGCCAGAAACCTGCCGATTTAAACGCAATGAAACTTGAGCACACCGCTCCAACCGTCGGTGAAGGCCCATTTGCCTAGCTCGAACAATTCCACGAATGCAATATAAATCGCAGCTTCGATAATAGCTCTGTTCCATTCCACGGACGGGATTGTACGCTGACCTTGGGCTCGGGAGAATCGGGACAACCAATGCCTTGCGCCCATAATTCCCCTTGTGATACCTTAAATAATTGTCCCGGACATCTGGCAGGGATCTGAGGGATAGGTTTGCGCGATAGCGTACCTTTCCCCCGAGTTTGCTGGCGTAGCTCAGTTGGTAGAGCATCTGATTTGTAATCAGAGGGTCAGGGGTTCAAATCCCTTCGCCAGCTCCAGTAAATGAACGAAGAGATGTTTTTTCCGGCGGACTCGGTTTAGCGGCGCAACAGGTTTTTCCAACGCACTCCATGCGGTACTTTTCCGGTGTGCAGTGATCAATGATCTAACGATCAGCGGTCAGTGATCTTCGCGGCGTCTTCTTGCGCGAGCCTTGGTTTCCCTGTGTTGCGAAAATGGAAAGCTGGTCTGCGGGTTTCGCGTGTGCTTTCGAGCGGCCCTAGTAGCGTAGTCTGCCGGACAAAGCGCAACGGCCGCATCGCCCGAGAGTTTTTGCACAGGTGGGTGAGTGGTTAAAGCCAACAGACTGTAAATCTGTCCCTCCTAGCGAGGTACGAAGGTTCGAATCCTTCCCTGTGCACCATAGATTCTGTGAGTCGCCTGTCCATCGCGCTGATCTGTTACGGAGTGCTCGGAGCGCTGGCGTGGACTACCCTTCCCGACCCAAGGTTTCGGGCGGGAACCTTGGCGATCCTGGCGCTGCTGGCAGTGAAGTCAGTGCTGCGCCGCAATGACGTGCTGCATTCGGATAAGGATGCAGAGTAGGGTTAGCGGAAAGCTGACCGCGGGGTTCGGGCCGATGTAGCTCAGTTGGTAGAGCACTCCCTTGGTAAGGGAGAGGTCACCAGTTCAATCCTGGTCATCGGCTCCAGATTTGAAAGGGTTCGGCATCGGCCGCACCGCATGGGTTTGTGGAAGGGCACGGCTTCAGCCGTGCCGTTAACGGTGGAAGTTGGAGGCGGCTTTAGCCGCTGAGGTTTAGCTGAAAGCTGACGGCTGATAGCTGAGAGCTGACGCAGGGCGGGAGTAACTCAGTGGTAGAGTCACAGCCTTCCAAGCTGTTGGTCGCGGGTTCGATTCCCGTCTCCCGCTCCAGAAAATTGTTTTAGGAATTGAGAGTGTTCGCAGATGACAGTGACTTTCCAGAAGGCTGCCATCAAGATTGAGAAGGGGCAAGAGTTCGCCAGGCTGCAAAAGGCGGTAGAGCAGGCGTTCTTGCCTGAGAAGGCCGCGGGATTCCTGAAGCAGTTGGACCGCAAGGGAATTCGCGTTCGGGATTTTGACGCAGTGCTGGCGCAGCGTTTGCTGGAAGGTGTTGCCGGCGATTCAGGACTCGATGCGCGGCAGTTGTATCAGTCGCTGCCGGTGTCCGATCAGGCGCAGATGCGCGAGTTTTACCTGTCGAAGCTCGAGGGTGTCGACATCGCGCTGCGGCACAAGTTTAAAAAGTTGTATCAGTACTACTAATGGGATCACAAGGCGTAGCGAAGAGCTAGGAGCGAAGAGCTGAGTTATGGCGAAAGAAAAATTTGATCGCAATAAGCCGCACTGCAACGTAGGGACGATTGGTCACATCGACCATGGCAAGACGACGTTGACGGCGGCGATCACCAAGGTTCTGTCGAAGCACAATCCGAAGATTGTGTTCCGCTCGTTCGACTCGATTGATAACGCGCCGGAAGAGAAGGCACGCGGAATCACGATCGCGACGGCGCACGTGGAGTACGAGACGGCGAACCGGCACTATGCGCACGTCGATTGCCCCGGCCACGCCGACTACATCAAGAACATGATCACGGGCGCGGCGCAGATGGATGGCGCGATTCTGGTGGTGGCGGCGACAGACGGTCCCATGCCGCAGACGCGTGAGCACGTGCTGCTCGCTCGCCAGGTCGGTGTGCCCTACATCGTTGTGGCGCTGAACAAGTGCGACGCGGTGGACGATCCCGAGTTGCTGGATCTGGTGGAGCTCGAAGTGCGCGAGTTGCTGAAGGCGTACAAGTTCCCGGGCGATGACGTTCCGGTGATCCGCTTGTCGGCCCTGGGGGCGCTGAACGGGGAAGCGAAGTGGGAGAAGCAGATCGACGAGCTCATGGAAGCGGTGGACAAGAGCGTGCCGCAACCGGCGCGTGAATTGGACAAGCCATTTCTGATGCCGATCGAAGACATCTTCTCGATCTCGGGACGTGGCACGGTGGTTACCGGGCGTATTGAACGCGGCAAGGTGAAGGTCGGCGAGGAAGTGGAAATCGTCGGCTTCCGCGAGACCCGCAAGACGGTGGTCACCGGCGTCGAAATGTTCAAGAAGCAATTGGACGAAGGCATGGCGGGCGACAACGCCGGTCTGTTGCTGCGCGGCATTGGCAAGGAAGATGTGGAGCGCGGCATGGTGCTGGCGAAGGGTGGATCGATTACGCCGCACACCAAGTTCAAGGCTGAGGTCTACATCCTGACCAAAGAAGAAGGTGGAAGACATACGCCGTTCTTCAAGGGCTATCGTCCGCAGTTTTATCTGCGAACGACGGACGTGACGGGAGTGGCGGAGTTGCCGGCGGGCACCGAGATGGTGATGCCGGGCGACAACGTGAGCCTGGTGATTGAGTTGATCAC
>DATDGW010000820.1:0-4078 GCA_036521895.1 Candidatus Sulfotelmatobacter sp.
AGCATAACCGACCGTCGGATAAGCCGTCTGGTAGGTGACTTCACCAGTGGTGATGGTACGGATGGAGGCGACAGCAGACGACTCATTGGCCGCCATGCGGGCGCGCAGCAAGTTCGGAATGGCGATGGCTGCGATGATCAGGATGATGGCCACCACGATCAGCAGTTCGATCAGTGAGAAACCCTTTTGTTTCCGCATCTCTTTAGTTTTCCTCTCGTTTTGAACTATTTTGTTGTTCGTTCACAACTGCTGGTCACGGATGACGCAGTCGCTACGATATTTGCACTTGCTTCGCCAAAGCGGTTAGTTACCTAAGTTCAGAGGTGGAATCAGCGAAGGGCTTTATTTTCAGTGGAGGGGCCTGCCGCAATACCGTCAAGACCTGCCGAATCTTGGAAACGCTGGCAAAATTCGGCGCTTGCCCTGACAATTCGTGTCATTCCGGAACTGAGCGCGTTTCATAATGGGAACGCACACACTACCGCAGTTTGCGCGTCGCTTCGTCGTCCGCGCTACAAAACTTGACACTTCTGAAGTTTGCGGCAGCGGCTCCGTAAAATGTTGCGGCGAAGTTCGTGAATCAACCATGGACGATTCCCAAGCGAAGTTTCATGTCGACGCCGAGATCGCGCGAGCCTGGACTTTGCCCTCGCGTCTTTATACGGACGTGAGCATTTTTCTTGCCGAGAGAGAAAACATCTTCGCGCGAACGTGGCAGGTCGTTGGTCACACCAGCCAGGTCGCGAATCCCGGCGACTTTTTCACGACCACCCTCATCGGGGAGCCTCTGTTGTTCGTGCGCGGCTCCGACCGAGCTCTGCGCGGCTTCTACAACGTCTGCCGGCATCGGGCGGGGCCTGCGGCAGAAGGCTGCGGTTCCCGCAAGCTGTTTCGCTGCGGATATCACGGATGGACCTACGGTCTGGACGGTGCGCTGATCAGCGCGACCGAGATAGAAGGCGTGGAAGGATTTTGTCCGGAGGATTTTGCGCTGAAGCCGGTCCGCACCGAGGAATGGTGCAACCTGGTGTTCGTGAATCTCGATCCTGCGGCGCGGCCTTTGCGGGAGAGCCTCGGCGAGTTGCCGCAACAGGTAGAGAAGTTTCGGTTCACGCAGATGAAGTTGTTCGAGCGCCGCACGTACGACATGCGCTGTAACTGGAAGACGTATGTGGACAACTACCTTGAGGGATACCACTTGCCGAGCGTTCATCCGGGACTGAATCGCGAACTGGATTACAACGCATACGTGGTCGAGCCCTATGCGCGGCATGTGCGCCAGTTCAGCCCGATCCGGGGAGAGGAGGCGGGCGATGCCACGCCGCGGCGCTATCAGGATGCGCGGCAAGATTTGACCACGGACTACTTCTGGATTTTTCCCAACTGGATGCTGAACTGCTATCCCGACAACGTTTCGCTGAACATCGTGCTGCCGGTGGATGCCGAGCGCTCGCTGGCGATCTTCGAGTGGTACTTGCCGGAGAAGGATCACTGCTCCCCAGCGGCAAAGGCGTCGGTGGAATTCAGCGAGCAGATTCAGATCGAGGATGTTGGCATTTGTGAGATCGTGCAGAAGAATCTGCGGTCACGAAGTTATTCGCGCGGACGTTTCAGCGTGAAGCAGGAAAAAGGCGTGCATGCCTTCCACCGCATGTATGGAGAACTGATGCGAGAGTAATGCTGAGGAAAAGTTGTACAAGTATGTACGTACAAAACAGAACTCTCGTCCACCCCTCCCGATTCCTCGTTCGAGACGCCGCCTGGAATGCTCTTTCCCGGGCCGGAAGCGGCCTTTGCAGTGACGAAGTCCTTCCAAGGTGAGCCAGAAGGTCATCTCCCCAAAAATCGATCGTTCCTGGAGGCGCGTCGGGCCGTCCTACGAATAATCAATCACTTACACCAAGCCTCAACGACTTACCCGAATTCTCAGCGCCTTACATGAAGATCGAGTGTGCTGGTGCGATCCGTGCCTGCGGAAATCGCTTCTAGAAGCTCTCGGATTTCAGCAGCATGCAGGTGACGTCGTCGTGCTGGGGAGTGTTGCCGACGAACAGGTCAACCTCGGCCATGAGTCGTTTGAGCATTTCGGGCGGCTCGACCGATTTCCCCGCTTCGATCGCCGTCAGCAGGCGCGCCTCGCCGTATTCTTCCTGGCGGGCGTTTTCGCCTTCCACTAAACCATCGGTGAAGATGATCAGCCAGTCGCCGGGCGCCAGCGTCGCCGTCTCAGATTCGTATTTCGCCTCGGGTTGAATGCCGAAGGGCAGACCGCCGACATCGAGGCGCTCGATCTGTCCGCTGGCGCGGCGCAGGATCGGATTGTTGTGGCCGGCGTTGATGTAGTCCACTGTGCGGTGGACGGGGTCGTATTCCGCGAGGAAGGCAGTGGTGAAACGCAATCCGCCCTGGCTGTTTGAGCACGCATAGCGGTTCATGTTGGACGCGAGTTCGGGCAAGGCGACCTGTGCGGTGGAAAGCGTTTTGAGGCTGGCCTGAAACGTGGCCATCAGCATGGCGGCGGGGATGCTCTTTCCGGCGACATCAGCAACAGCGAGCACCACTCTGTTGGCGTCATTCGTGCGCCCGGGACGCGGGAAAACATCGTAGTAGTCTCCGGCGACGGTGTTGGCGGGGCGTGTGGCATAGGCGATCGACAGTCCTGGAATTTGAGGGGGGACACCGGGCAACAGCCAGGTCTGGATCTCACGTGCGATCTGCAGGTCGCGCTTCATCACGACACGATCGGCAATTTCGAGGATCAGCAGCAGGAGCAGTAGCAGCGCCGCCCAGAAGTGAAGATCGAATTCAATGGCCTCGACGTTGCCGCCCCGTCCGGTGTATTCGATTGCGCTATGAGGAAGCACCAGCAGAATCAGAGCCGCCAGCAGCAGAACGCGGCGCGCCGGCGAGAGCTTCTCGAAGACCGCCCAGAAGAATTCCTTGACGATGTGCAGGTTGCGGCCGCCGTGGGTCAGGCCATCGGGCGTTCTCGCTTCCACGTCTCTGGAGTACAGGCGATAGCTGGTGCGAGCTTCGGATTCAAACTGCGACCAGAGTTGGCTGACCTCAAGGCCATCGGTGACGCGCCGCCAGAAACGGTGCAGCCGCACGCCGAAAGTGTTGGGCTGGCCGGGCTGGGGTGCGGGTGGCGAGGCGGTGACCATGCGAATCTCAGATTATAGAGGATCGGGGAGTAGGAGAATTTTGGAATTGAGTCATTGGGGAAATTCGAGAGCCTCAGATCGCACGCCGTTTTTCAATCACCCAATCACTCAATCCCCCAACTACTCAATGTTCAGAACAGGTTCAACTGCTCGTCGAAGGCCTGTACGGGCCACTTAGTTGCGAAGGCTGGGCGTTCGCGTCGGTGGGCGCGTGTCATCTTGTATTTCTCACGCAGGTGCGTGACAAGGTGCGCCAATCGCTTGGCGTATGCGGGCGGAAGAAATGCGCGGTCCTGGTAGCGCTGGCGGTAATTCTCGGCGAGATGCGGGAAGTTCTGCTCGAGGAAGGGAATGAAGACGGCCGCCGAGGAGGGCTTCAGGAAAAGCGGGTTGGCAAAAACGTAGTCGGCTCCGGCTTCGGCGGCGGCGCGGATGACGCTTTCCAGGTCTTTCGGAGAGTCCGTGATTCCGGGGACGACCGGCGAGCAGCTCACTCCTACGCGCAATCCTGCTTGGCTCAACGCGCGCACGGCGTCGATGCGAAGATCGGGACGCGGGGCCCGCGGCTCGAGACTCCGCGCCAGGTTCACATCGAGAGTTGTGACCGTCATGTGCACGGAGAGGCGATTCGTCTGTGCTGCTTCCTGCAGAACCTCGCGGTCGCGGACGATCAGGTTCGACTTGGTGACGATGCCCAGCTCGAAGCCGCGATGGCGGGCGAACTCTTCCAGAATTCCACGAGTGACTTCGTAGCGGCGTTCTGCTGGCTGGTAAGGGTCTGTCGCGGTCCCCAGCGCGATGGCTTCGTCAGGCTTCACGCGATGCAGATCGTGGCGGAGCAGTTCGGCGGCGTGTTGCTTGACGTAGACCTTCTGCTCGAACTCCATGCCATCACGCATCTCCATGAATTCGTG
>DATDGW010000821.1:0-3239 GCA_036521895.1 Candidatus Sulfotelmatobacter sp.
TGAATGCTCACCTCCGGGGCTCTGTCGCCGTTTCCCGCAAGAATGACTTTGTTTATGCTCTTTGGCATAGTGAACTCCAGGGGATGCAACGATTACCGAGATGGGGGGTGCGCCTGCTGAAAACGGCCGTGCTTTGGTCTCGGAGGAAAGTGAGGGAAAGCGTTCAGTCAGAAGCCTGCACTAAAGTTGGGCGGTGTCGTTCAGTTGAGTTTCTATACGCTCTCGGCTCTCTTGATCGCCAAAGTAGCAGAGGCCAACGAGCGCCTCGCCGGCGTCGTTGACAAGCCGCAATAACCGATCTGTGGTGAGGGAGTGCATCGGGCTTGCAGGTCCCACCGAGAAGCGAAAGGAAGCAGTTGGATCGGACGGATTCAGCGGAAACTCGACTTGAATGTGCTCTTTCCGACGGCCGAGTTCGAGTAGAAGGCACGGCATCACAACATTTGTGACCTGGACGATGCTTTCTATGCTGATCGTCGATCCGCTCCCAGATTCCGCGCACAAGGCCGGGGTAAGGTCGGACATCAGACGTGCCCTGGTGCGCTCACCCCAAGAGTCAGGCTGGATCACAAGTCGCAACGTCAAGTCGTCCAAGCGGGCGAACAATTCGGCGATCCCGGCGCTATGCAGATTCGCCAGGAGCTCGTGCGAGTCCTCCAAGATGTGCTCGCATCTGTTGAAGATCGCCGACGCTTCAGCTTCCGGTATTCGCGGAATCTGCGGTATACGGTTTCGAGCTTTGCTGCCAGCCATTGTCAGCTCCTAGTCAAAGAGAAGTGTTGGCGCGGCGGATTCAGGGTGTCTAATAATATAGTCGCGGGTGCCGAACGCGTGATCGGATTCAAGCGATAGAATCCCATAGAACTTCAAGCGAGGTCGTGCTTCATATGATCACCGAGATTGAGCGGCGTCAACGCTGGGCAGCGTTTTCGGTCCGGGCGCATCGGGATCTAGCGTCGCTGGGTGCGGATATTCTTCTCTACGACCGTATCATCCTGCCAGTGCCCGAGGACGACCCAGAACGCGAACGGTGGATACGCAAGCAGTGGAATCCCGACGACATCGCTCTGCGAGTTGTGCAATCGGCTGGCCGGATAATCCCCGTGCCTTGGACAGCCCAGCTTCGGGCCGAGTGGCAAAGCCGCTGGTGTTAGCGCTCATTGACGGGTTTTGAGATCGCGGTAGGGATATCACTCGCGTGATACCCCCCGCACAGACCCGGACGAGCGCTCATTAGCGCATCCGGTTCTTATCTCGGATGAGTAGCGGCAAAGCGGACTGCGGGATAAGGATGGAGCACGCGCGGCGAAGGAAGCCACCGGGTACCCAGCTTGAGCATGCGTTTCCAGGGCAGGCGGTGTTGGCTACGGCGACACAGCGTGTGCCACCAAGTCCCAAGCAGCCGATCCCGGAAGGAACTCAAACTGCCGATGTTTCCAGGTACCGCGTGGTAGTTGAAGTAGCCTTGCACAACTGACCTGAGCCATGCGCCCGTGTCTCGCACAGGATCGTGCATGCGTC
This sequence comes from Candidatus Sulfotelmatobacter sp., assembly GCA_036521895.1. GTDB lineage: Bacteria > Acidobacteriota > Terriglobia > Terriglobales > Acidobacteriaceae > Sulfotelmatobacter. The sequence continues at coordinate 1,522 of DATDGW010000821.1, forward strand.
GACGGAGCTGCTGTTTGATCTCTCGCAGCTTGCTCCGCATGCGCTTGCGGATCGTCAGGCGTTTCACTGCGAATCGCCCTAATCTGTTCTTCCCACTGATGTGGGTAAAGCCCAGAAAGTCAAACGTGTCCGGCTTACCTTCTCCTCTTCGTTTCCGGTTTTCCTCGGCAAATCTGCCGAACTCAATCCGGCGCGTTTTGTCTGGGTGTAACTCCAGACCAAACTGGGCTAGCCGTTTCCGTAAGTTCTCCAGGAAACAGTCAGCATCGGTCTGATACTGGAATCCCACAATGGTGTCGTCGGCGTATCTGATGACTACCACCTCGCCTTGCGCCCACTTCTCGCGCCAGACGTTTACCCAGAGGTCGAAAGCGTAATGCAGGTAGATGTTCGCGAGGAGCGGTGATATCACCGAACCCTGCGGACTACCCGTCTTCGGTTCCGACCATTCGCCTCCCTCCATGACTCCGGCCTTCAACCATTTCTGGATGAGCCGCAGAATGCGAGGATCGGCGACGCGATGCTCCACAAACTTGACCAGCCAGCTTTTATCGAGATTGTCGAAAAAGCCTCTGATATCAGCGTCCAAAATGAAGTTCACCTTCTTCTTCAGGAGTGCATACGACAACGCATCCAGCGCATCGTGCTGGCTGCGTCCCGGGCGAAATCCATACGAGAAGCCGAGAAAGTCCTCTTCATAGATCTGATTGAGGATGGCGACCACGGCATACTGGACGATCTTATCCTCCAGTGCCGCTACCCCCAGTGGACGTTGCCGTCCATCTTCTTTCTCTATGTACACTCTTCGCGATGGTGTTGCTCGGTACACTCCCCGATGCACCCGGCCGTGGAGATCGACCAACCGATCCTCGAGCCCGGTTTCGTACTCGTGCCATGTGACCCCATCCACTCCAGGTGCGGCTTTCCTCTTGAGTGAGTAAAAGCTTTCCCGTAATAGGTCGACAGTCAGATGGTGGAGCAAGGCGGTGAACCTCATCTCCTTATGTTCCCTTGCTGCTTTCCGTACACCCACCAATCCCTGGGACACGCTCTTCCCGCTCTGTGTCGGGTACGTGCGAGGTTGATGAGCGTTCTCCTTGATCGACGGCCTTCCCTCCTCGCTCTCCGCCAACGGTCTTTTGTCTTTGTTCGAGTGATTCATCGGTACTATACCGTCGTGTGACTCCTCGGGGACGTACATGCGGGCCGTGCGGCCTGAGCCTTCACCCGCCGTCCTGTTTCCTGGTTTGGAATCAGGTGTCTCCGAGGTCTCCCGGTTCTCGTGCATGAAGTGTCTAGGCGTGCTTGGGGTCTTCGACTACGCCGGACTGAGCAGGAACTCGCGTTAGCGCTCCTCCTCATATTGCCTTCCGCCATTACAAGAGCGTCGGCGACCCGGATTTTCATCTTTTCGGAGCTCAATACCCACCCCACCTATTCCCCTGTTTACGCTTCGCGGCCTACCTCGCGATAGGACTCGCGCAAAACTCGGGGCCGAGTGGATCGCTAATCCTTCCTCGTAAGAATTTTGCATTCTCTGCTTCATGCCGGTTTATCCCGGCGCACTATAACGCCCTACTCGTACATTGGGAATTGCCCTGTCGATACGGCTTGCACTCGGGTCGGAGGAGGCGCGCTGACGCGCTGGCCTCCGTCCGCCGCCCAAACTGCACGTGCGGTTTTCCCGCATGCAGCTTTCACGAAGACTCAGCAACGTC
>DATDGW010000822.1:0-4717 GCA_036521895.1 Candidatus Sulfotelmatobacter sp.
AATTCCATATCCGCCGCGCACCGCCATCTTGCCGTCCCCGCGTGGATCCCAGGAAAATCCCAGCCGGGGCGCGGGATTGAACAAGTGGCCTTTCAGGCAGCCTCGGGGAACACCGCCGACGCCGCACTGGACCATCCCGTCGAACGGATTCCCGGTCCCAGGAACGATGGCCCCCTGCTGCCCGGTGCGGCCTCCGTACACGTCCAACTGGGGGGCGGTGCTGGGGTCGTAGGCAGCGGGATCCCAGTTGGAAATCAGGTGGTTCACCTCCCAGAATGTCCCATACAAGCTGACGCGTACTCCCAGATTTAAGGTGAGATTCTTGCGGACGTGGTAGTCGTCCTGAAAATAGGGCTCGAGAATCTTAAAGTTAATGTGATACTTCGGTTGGGCGTTCGCCTGGGAAAAGCTGGCGATGTTTCCCGTCAACAGGTCGGCGAAAGAATTCCCGGTTGAAACCGGGAAGGTGCTATCGAAGACCAAATCTCCGCCGAGGTCGGTATACGCCATCTCGTTCTTTTCGGCGTTCATGAAGTAAGCGCCGAAGACCAGCTTATGTTTCCCCAGACTCTTGGTGACGTTGTCGCGGTAGGTAAACGTGGGATTCGAGTTCTCCCAGGGGAAAGCGGTCGGGCCCTCGCAGAATCCGCCACCGTAGGCACCTGAGGTATTGAGACACAGGCCCGGCAGCTTTCCGCCGTAATCGGGGAACAGGCCCGGCATAGTGAAGCCGCTGGTGCGTGTCCAGACTGAGGGATTGGTATTGATCTGCTGGATGTGGTCCGTGGTATAGCTGGCGACGAACTCGTTCAGCAGTGTGGGCGAAGCAGTGGCGGTCAGCCTGGCTACGATCTCCACTCCCGGGCCGATGAAGTGCGTGCCGATCGTGGGAAAGCTTTCTCCGCCCCAGGTGACGGTGGCTTTGGTCGTATCCCACGAATCGTGAATCGCCCGAAACGTGAATCGCAGTTTGGAATTGAAGTCGTGGTCGAGGCGAATCAGGTCTTCGCGCCAGTGCGTCGGCTGGCCCACGGCCGCAGCGAAGATGGAGTTCGCCCCCGAACCCAAGTTTGGTTCTGGAATCATGTTCAGCAGATATTGCGCATTGGGGTCGATCGACGGCAGCGTGTTGTTGGGAAACGGATTCCCGGTGCTCGGGTCAAAGGGGCAATCGGTAGGGTTCGGAACGTTGCACACGTCGTTGAAGTCGCCATGGCGATTTGCCATCGATGGCACGAAACTATTGAAGTTGTAGGGAACGTTCTCCCGCCGCCAGTTCTGTAACCAGAAGAAGAAGGTATGGTTCTTCCAGATTGGCCCACCCATGCTGTAGCCGAAGTCGTGCTTCTTGTAGCCCGCCTTAGGTGTTCCCGGGACGTCAAAATAGTTGTGCGCGTTGAAGGCTTCATTGCGGGCGAATTCCCATAGCGATCCGTGAAACGCGTTCGTCCCCGACTTGGTTTCGACCTCCACGGTGCCCGATCCGTTCTTGCCATACTGTGCGCCGTAATTCGAAGTCAACACCTGAACTTCCTCAATGGCTTCGACGCTGGGATAGACGTTGAGGGAAAAGTTGCTGCCGTTGTCCATCATGTCGCCGCCGTCGACTTCCCAGTTGTTGTATTCGGTGCGGCCCCCGTTGACGCTGTAGCTGACGCTGCCTTCCGCTCCCACCACGCCTTCATCCTGTCCAGTTTGATTGCTGACGCCGGGGACGAGCGTAATGAGCTGCGTGAAATTGCGACCGTTCAGCTGTAGCTGTGTCAGCTCCTTACCGGTGATGGTTCCGCCCAGCTCCGACGACTCCGTATTCACCTGCGCCAGGCCTTCGCCGTGGACTGTGACTTCCTCGTGGGAATTTCCAACTTGCATTGTCACATCGATGCGAGCGTTCTGCGCGACCCGCAGATTCACGCCGTCGGCCTGGTATTTGCGAAAACCTGCGACCGACACACTGAGGGTGTATCGTCCCGGCGGCAGGGCGGCAGCGACGTATTCACCCGCAGAGTTCGACTTGAGCTCGTGCACAATGCCGGTGGCAGTGTTTTTCAGGGTGACGGGGGCGTTGGGGATGACCGCGCCTGTATTGTCGCGAATCGTCCCTGTCAGGCTGGCCGTGTCTTGCGCGAAGGCGACCGTCGCCAATAGCGCAAACAGTCCAACTACAAGCAAGCGGAACTGCACCGCAACGAGGGTCTGCATATCTCCTCCTGTAGACCTGCCGGTCCACCGCTGGCGATCAGTACTCGGGCGCGATCGCCTTCGCTTCCTCAATCGTCAACCGCCGTTTGTTCTTGTACGACAAGTTCGCCATGTGCACCGCAATCGCCGAGCGGTAGCCGATCTCCGGCGGGGCGTTCGGAACGCCACGGCTGCGCACGCAGTCAATCCAGTTCGCCATGTGGTCCTGATTCTTGCTGCTGCCCTTCGCTGCCTCTCCGGTGGGAAGATTCGTTTTTTCGGGCCAGTACTGCAGCGGCTCTTCGAAGTGATGTTCGAGTGTGCCGTCGCTGCCCAGAATGCGATCGGCCATATCGTAGTGCTTGTTGCTGAACGTGGATTGCCAGGTCACCACCTTGTCGGGGAAGTCGAGCGTTACCACAATCGTGTCGGGCACTTCGCGTCCGTCTTTTTCGGAGAAAATTCCACCCGACACGTAGGCTGCCGTCGGTAGGGGCAGGTCGAGCGCGCCCATGATCCACGCAATCTGGTGCACCATGTTCTCGGCGCAATTGCCTCCGGAAAACTCCCAGAACAAGCGCCAGTTGATGAGTTTGTAGGGATCGAACGGACGGTCGGGACGCCCGTTGAGAAACGCGCTCCAGTCGACGTTCTGCGCGGTGCAGTCCGAGGGTACCGGACGCACCCACTGGCCTTTGCCGTGAGGCGTGTTACGGCTCATCCAGGATTCGACCTGCGTGACCCGCCCCACCCTTCCGTCTTTGATCCACCCCTTCGCGTCGGTCTGAGCGCCGGAACTCTGGTGCTGCAATCCGATCTGGATCACGCGGTTAGACGCCTTGGCAGCGGCCAAGCACTGCTCAGCTTCCGGGATCGACCAAGTCATCGTCTTCTCGGAATAGAGATCTTTCCCGGAGGCCAGTGTGTCGAGAAAATGCCGCGTGTGAATGTGCAGTGGGCTGGCCACGATCACGGCGTCGATATCCTTCATATCAAGGAGGCGGCGGTAGTCGGCGAAGGTCTGAATGCCGGGCACTTTGCTCTTCGCTTGGTCGCGGCGGCGGCTGTAGACATCGGCCATAGCCACCAGTTCGGCGCCGTGCACCGCTCGAATCTGGTCCAGCAGATCGTTACCGCGGTCACCCACACCGATCATGCCCACGCGGACGCGGTCGTTCGCGCCCAGCACGGTGGAAGCTGGATACGCCAGCACGGCGGCGGTTCCCATCGCGGCCTGCTTCAGAAAAGTGCGCCTGGTGTGATCGAGTTTGATGTGATCAGTCATGTTTTTTCCCTCGTCAGTTTTCAAATCGGTTTATAGCGCGTCCGCCGGTTGCAGAAGCTCCTTCATCCCAGCCCAACTCTTCCGCGAACATTCCTCGGGAGAACCGCCACCGCTCCAGTGTGTCTCCAGGCTCACAGCGTAGTGGTAGCCGTCGCGCTTGAGCGCCTTGAACTGGCCCGCCCAGTCAATGATTCCCCCGCCCATCGGCGCCCAGTCGTACGCCTTGCCCTTCCTGATGACATCTTTGCAGTGGCAGTGACCAACGCGCTCTTTAGGCAGAAGATTGTAGCCGTCCGGGTAGGGAATCTCGCCGCTGGCGGCGGCGTTGCCGGGATCCCAGTTGAGCATGAGCGCCGGCGACTGCACCGCGCTGAGAACTTTCACGGCTTCCGCCGCAGTCGCTGTGTTGCAGGCGGGTTCGTTTTCAAGCACCAAGATGATGCCCTTCTTCTCGGCCTTGGCTGCGGCATCGCGGAGCTTGTCGTTGATCGCGGCGCGATACGGAGCCTGGTCCTCGAGCCGCCAGAAATCAAAGCAGCGTACGCGGTCAGTCTGAAATGCTTTGGCCATATCCATCGAGCGCTCCAGAACTTCGTCCTGCTGGTTTAACTTGAAGTCAGCGCCGAAACTCTTGCCCTCGCTGAACTTTGATTTTGGCGCACCCGGCCAGTCGACCTTGAAGAGCGGGCTGGCGATGTCAGTCACCTTCAGTTGATACTTCTCCAGAATGCGGCGCGCTTCCGCGACTTGTTTCTCGTCGAGGTTGACGATGTTCTTCTTCCACATGCCGCGTAGTTCAATCCATCCCATGCCGAATTCCCGCGACGCCACTTCGCAAGCGTGGCCGAAGTCCTGGGAAATCTCATCGTTGATGACGGAAACGCGGAAAGGCGAACTGCTATCGGCGGGGTTGAAGCTGGAACTGGGGGCGAACCCGGACGCAGCTTTCGCCGCCGTCATGGCAACCATTCCCGCGAGAAACTCGCGTCGGGCAAACTGGAAAGGCATGACCTGCTCCTGGCACTGCGTGGGTCACGGCAACGAAAGGCGCAAACAAATCTACCACCATCGAAACAGGAAGCGGTAGCCGGGTGGGGTGCGCTCGGAACACTAGTGTAGTGTCTCATAAATAGCTGGAGTTATTCAGGGAAATGAAATACCCTTGGGGCATGCCGCGCCAAGCTCAGCCCATTGCCCTGAGGGAAGCAGATCGACTGGAATTGCAGCGCTGGGTGGCGGCGCATGGTACGC
>DATDGW010000823.1:0-2640 GCA_036521895.1 Candidatus Sulfotelmatobacter sp.
ACTCGTTTCGCTGAGAGTAGAACGTCAATCCCGCCGCCCGAGCCAAGGTCCAGCACCGTCTCGCCCGGATTGAGCTTCGCCAAGGCAGTCGGGTTTCCGCACCCCAACGAGGCCAGAAGCGCCTCCTCGGGGATCTCCCCAGCTTGGGCCGCGTCGTAGAGGTTCGCGGTGATTGGGTCGCAGCCACACGACGCGCTGGCTCCACAACAAGGACTTCCGCCGCTGGTGACTCTGAGTGCTGCTTGGCCGTATTTTTGTTTCACGACTTCCTTGATGTCTGGGCTGCTCATAGCGCTCCTATCTGCAAATTTGAACGATCTGCTCGGGCTTCACTGCTTTGTTCCGGGTGCAGCACTCCGCGTACAAGAACTGGAGTACTTCTTGAAGAGCATCGGTGTTTGCGGTGTATCGGAGGAACGTGCTTTGCCGCGTCACTTTGACGAGGTCTTCCATCCTCAATTTGTCGAGGTGGTGGGAGAGGGTTGAGTTTGGGATGTCGAGTTCTTCCTGAATCTCACCAACGACCAAGCCGTCAGGGTGCGCCGACAAGAGTAGCTGCATGATGCGGAGCCGCGCCTCGGTTCCCATCGCCGAAAACATGTCTGCGTACTTGGCGATCTTCTCTGAGGCTTTTCTCGCCGTAGCTGTTGTCATATTTCTATGATTGCAGAAACATGGGAACGCGTCAACTAGCGGCCTTTTTGCGCTGGCTCTCCGGACAAGGATAAGAAATGATCTTTTATTCTGTTTATAAGTTTACCGGCAATCCCGAACGAATTCCTCCAGATTGGTCCCGATAAGCGCAATTCCGGTCTGGAAATGATCAATTTTATTCGCTCATAAGAACCCGCGCCATTTAAGAACGGTGTATTGTTGCGAGTGTGCCAAATCTGTTCACTAATCGTAACCGTGAGCAACGGTTGCGCGACTGACTCTCGGTAAGACCTCCGCCACTCCGTTATCATCGCGAGCTCCATCGGAGATAGTTCCTGTTTAATGCTGTCGATCCGAACGAGAGGCAAACCTGCGTCAAAGAACCGCGACCGACACCTGTTGTTTTCCAAAAGGAATCCCGCTATACTCCCTGTTGGCAACCAACAGGTGTCGGGATGAAAACAAGAGCGGACCTTCAACAAGGCACATTGGCGTTGATGGTTCTGAAAACACTCGATGGGCTCGGCCCGCTGCACGGCTACGGAATCGCGCGGCGGATCGAGCAGATCAGCGGGGACCAGCTGGCTTTGAACCAGGGAACTCTATACCCCTGGCTGCTCCGGCTGGAGCAGGAGGACGCGATCGCGTCAGAATGGGGACCATCAGAAAACAATCGTCGCGCTCGCTTTTATCCCCTCACGCGCGGCGGGCGAAAGCAGTTGCAAGCTGAACTCCGCGACTGGCAGCAAACGACAGATGTCATCGCCCGGTTCCTTGCGATCAACGAGGAGACACAGTCATGAAGCTGCTGAGACGGTTAGTCGCCCGCCTTTGCAACCTGGCGTCGCGCCAGAGCGACGACGACCGGTTTGTGGAGGAGATGGAAGAGCACCTTTCCCGCCAGACGCAAGAGAACCTCCGAGCCGGGATGACACCAGCCGAAGCGCGCCGCCAGGCTGTATTGAAATTCGGTGCGGTTGAAGCGATTCGCGAACAATACCATGCCGAGAAGAGCCTACCCTTCGTCGAAAGCGTCGTCCAGGACGTGCGCTATTCCTTGCGCATCCTGCGCAAGAGTTGGGGATTCACATCGATTGCCGCCGTCTCGCTCGCGCTGGCAATAGGCGCCAACACAACCATTTTTTCGGTCATGAAGCGCCTGCTTCTCGACCGATTGGATGTGCCGCATGCCGAGCAACTCCGGCTGCTCCATTGGCATGGAGACAGGCGCACGGCGGTCACAAATATGTGGGGGATGTCTGACAACGTGCCGGAAGGAATCGGCGCGACATCGTTTTCCTATCCAGCATTTGAACAGCTTCGACGCGACAACCGCGTGCTCGAAGACCTTTTCGCGTTCAAGGACGTGGGGAGGATGAATGCAACGATTGATGGCAATGCGCAGATCCTGCAGGGCGAGTTGGTGAGCGGGAATTTTTTTTATCAGCTTCAGGTGCAGCCCCAGCTCGGTCGCCCCATTCTCGCTGACGACGACAGGATCGGCGCGCCGATCGTCGCTCTGATCAGTACAGAACTATGGCAACGAGCGTTCGGATCTTCCCCGGCGGTCGTGGGCAGCACGATCAAAGTCAACATGGTGCCGGTCACGATCGTTGGCGTCGCGCCTTCGAGGTTCACAGGCGCTAAGAGCGTGCAGTCAAGCCCGGACCTCTTTCTTCCCTTGAGCTCGCAGCCCCTGGTCGAGCCGCGCGGCAAGAATGGGTCGCTCCTTGGTGCATCGAGCCCCCAGGTGTGGTGGCTGAATATCATGGGACGCACAAAGGCCGGAGTTGCGGATATTACTGCCCAGGCTGCTCTGGATGCATCCCTGTCAGCGGTTGTGCGCTCAACGTTGCGCCCGGACGCGAACACGACTATTCCTCGACTGGACCTGCTCGACGGCAGCCGAGGATTGTTCCTCTCGAAGCAGATGTTCGCGAAGCCGCTCGAAGTGCTTATGGCAGTCGTGGGCCTCGTGCTTCTGCT
>DATDGW010000824.1:0-1977 GCA_036521895.1 Candidatus Sulfotelmatobacter sp.
CTGAAATGGAGACCGCGGCAAAGCCTAGCTCGCAGCCGCGTACCAAGTCTTGCGTGGTGACCGGCAACGGCCATTGCGAAGCGTAGACAGGGAGGTTGCAGGCCGGAACAGCAGTGAACGGCAAGATAGCCCCGAAATCGATCGTGATGGAAGTAGCCGACCCTATCCCGTAGCGGGGAAGGCAGAAACTCAGGATGCGTCATGGCGAGGGTGCTGAGTTGCTTCCGGGGTTCGTACCGCCAGCATGCAGCCTAAGGAATTCATGGGAACAAGGGAGATCCGTCGGGTTCAAGCCTAGCTTGTAAGGTCCGACAAGCCGACGAGGTGAGGACGACCTGAAGACCTGACGGAAGTCAGACTGGCTGATACTACTCTGCGGTCGGGAGAGCCGGCTACATGGGGAAGCGGCCAGCGGAAGTTGAACAGTTCGAAGGAAACATGGGCTCCATACAAAGGGAGGATTCGGGCTTCTATGCAAAGAGAAGAATCGCCAACCATGGCAACAGGACTCGAACGAATAGCAGCGAAAGCTCGGTGTGAACCAAAGCTCCGGCTTACGTCACTCGCCCATCACATCACCAAGGAACGAGTTTGGGGGAATCTATGTCAGATCCCGAACGACTCGGCCCCTGGGGTGGATGGGCAGACCGTACCGGAGGCAAAGGAGAGCTTCGAGGTATGGATTGAAGCCATGCTTCAATCGGTGCACCGCCAGGGATATCCAGCGCCGAACATCCGGCGAGTGTATATCCCGAAACCCGGGAAGCAGGAGAAACGCCCGTTGGGCGTGCCTTGTGTAGCGGACCGGGCGCTCCAGAGAAGCGCCGCGCAGGTACTCGCCGCCATTTTCGAGCAGGACTTTCTGTCGTGCTCGTTTGGCGGGCGGCCTGGGCGGGGTGCCCATCAAGCGCTGGCAACACTGCACGAAGTAATTGCCGGCCGGAAAGTGGAATGGGTGCTGGAGGCGGACCTCAAGAACTTCTTCGGGAGCCTGAGCCACGAATGGATGCTCCGCTTTGTCGAACATCGAATAGGAGACCCGCGTCTGATCAGCTTGATCCGGCGCTGGCTGAAAGCAAGCATTCTGGAAGATGGGGAACTGCATGCGAACGAGGGAGGTACCCCACAAGGTGGTTCGATCAGCGTATTGCTGAGTAATGTGTATCTGCACTATGTGCTCGATTTGTGGTTCGAGCGCGTGGTCAAGTCTCGGTTACGGGGCGAGGCCTATCTGGTGCGGTACATCGACGACTTTGTGCTGTGCTTCCAATATCGCTCGGATGCTCTCCGTGTCCAGAAGGCACTGGGCCAGAGACTGGGGAAGTTTGGCTTGACTCTGGAACCGGCAAAGACCAAGCTCGTCGAATTCGGTCGCTATGCGCAGCGACACGCGAGCAAGCGTGGCCGTAAACGCCCGGAGACGATTTACTTTCTGGGGTTCACCCTGTACTGCACGCGTAATCGGAAAGACAACTTTCGGGTTGGGCTGCGTACGGAGAAGTCACGCCTGCGGCGCGCGTTGATGCGGTTGCAGGACCAGATGCGGCGAATGCGGCACTTGTCGATCCGGGAGCAAACCGACTGCCTCAATCAAATGCTCCGCGGTCACTATGCGTACTACGGCATTGCTGGGAACATACGGGCACTGCAGCGGGTCCATCGGGCCGTGGAACGTTACTGGCGCAAAATGCTGAGCAGCCGGAGTTGGCAAGGGCAGATCTGGTGGAAGCAATTCCAGCAGATCAAGGAGCGGTTTCCGTTGCTGCGACCAAAGCTGTATCTCCCTTACTCGGAGCTGCAAGCTATCGCCGCGCTGTGAAGCAACTTCTGACGAGCGTAGTGCGGGAAATCTGCACGCTACGTTCTGTGGGAGCCGGGGCGCGGGTGACCGCCCCCGGCCACCCGGTGGGCACAGCGTTCCGTGACGCCGATACTGCCAAGCGCCTGTTTCGCAAGGCGCTCGGCAGTCGATCCCAT
>DATDGW010000825.1:0-12340 GCA_036521895.1 Candidatus Sulfotelmatobacter sp.
GAGGATCAGATTCACAGCGTAGTCCTTTAGGCTGCAAGTCAGGAGCTTGCGTTTAGACCCTGGTTCGTTCCAGCGCTGGTGCGGGAGCTGTCGGCGTTGCCGCGACTGCCGTCGCGACCGCGGGAGTTTCCACCACCGGCGGCGCGATCGGGCGCTTGATGGTGAAGCGCAGGATCTTGATGTCACCGCGAGCGTAGACGGCGAGCAGGGCCTCGACCGCTGTCGGATCAAGGCGTTTGCCGGCGAGGTTTTTGATGATCTGTAGCGCCTGATCGGGCGTGTGCGCTTGCTGGTAGGGACGATTCGTAGTCAGCGCGTCGAATGTGTCAGCTACGGCGATCACGCGCGCCAGGAGCGGAATCTGATCGCCCTGCAAGCCGTAAGGATATCCGCGGCCATCGAGCGCCTCGTGATGCAACTCGATGCCGGGAAGCATTTCTGCCAGTTGCGTGACCGGCCGCAAGATGTTGGCGCCCTTGGTCGTGTGCGTCTTCATGACTTCGAATTCTTCTTCAGTCAGCGCGCCTGGCTTTTTCAGAATGTGATCTTCAATGCCGATCTTGCCCACGTCGTGCAGCTGGGCCGAGATGCGCAGCGTTTCGAGGAAGGCAGCAGGCTGCTTCATCTCCTCGGCGATCATCAGGGAATAGCGCGTGACGCGGTCGGAATGGCCGCGCGTGTAGGGATCTTTTTCGTCGACCGCTCCGGCGAGCATTTGAATGGAGCCCATGAAGAGCTCGCGGTTCTCTTCAGCGGCGCGCTTGAGGTCTTCGACGAAATGCTCGAGTTCATCGGACATAGTGTTGAATGTGTTGGCCAGTTCGCCAATTTCTGTGCGGCTCAATAGGTTCACCCGCTGCGAGAAGTCGCCACGCGCGAGGGCCCGGCTGGACTGCGTGAGAACATGCAAAGGATTGGTGATGCGGCGTGCGGCGAAGATGCTGACAAGGATGCTTATCAGAACCGCCACAAGAGCCAGCAGGCGCGCGGTTCCTTGCATGTCGATGACATCGCGGTAGGCATCATTGCGCGGCTTTTGCACAACGACTGCCCAGTTCAGCGACACTACGGGACTGAAGGTGCCCAGCATGGCAACGCGATCCGAGCCACTGTCCACCGTGAACTCACGGGTCTCGGCAAAGCGCGCTTTGTTCCCGCGATCGACAAAGGTGTGTACGATGTCGAGGTTCTTCATGTCCTGTCCGGTGGCAAATCCGGGAGTCGCTGCGGCGACCAGGCGTCCCTGAGAATCGACGACGTAGGGCGTGAGGCCTCCGCGAGCGACTTCCTGCAAGCGGTGGATCAGGAATTGCAGATCGACCACCGTCGCGATCATTCCCAGAAAACGATCGCCGTACTTCACGGGGTAACTGACCAGAAAGACGGTGCGGGTTGAGTTTCCCTCGCCGACGACGAGGGCCTGACCGTTGTATTCGCGGCCCTCGCGGGCGGCGGAATAGGCGCGCTCCAGTTCGCGGTTCAAGAAGGCGTCAGGAACGATGGTTCCGCTGTAAATGCCTTTGGCGTCTGAGTTGAGGAGGGTCGCGTAGGCGATGTCGTCCGACGAAGATGCGAAATTTTCCAACAGGGCGCGGAGTTCGGGGGAATGGATGTTGGTTTCACCAAGGTCGCCGCCGCTGGCGATCTGAATCGCCGACGACAGATTGGCGAGCATCATTCGCAGGTAGCGTTGATGTTGGGCGAGATCATCGGCAAGGGAGCGCGTCACCGTGTTCTGCAGCAACTGCTCGTTGGTCTTCAGACGCTCCCCGTTAATGGACTCGACCTTGGCCGAGTAGAAATACATGGGGACAATGCTGATCACCAGAAGCACACCGAGGATTACATACAGAATCGGGATGCGCGCGTGATGCGGAGCGGTGGCGGACAAGTCTCTCCCTTCACTTCTCGCAGACGCTGAAAGCGAAGTGGCGGCGGCTTTCAAAGGTATCCTTAAAATTTTACCGGGGAAACTGGTGGCTGAAACGGAAAGGGGGGAGGTTGGCATTACCAAAGTACCATCGGAAAGGATACTGGCGGTTCGAGTGTGCGGGCGAGACGCCCGCATCGCAGCCGTCGAGACGGCGGCGCTACTTGCTGCGCCCTATTGCACGAGCTTCTTCAGGTCGCTCCAGTGGATCAGGATTACGTGATTGTCTTCGAGGAGTTTCTTGAATTCGGGACTCGTGACGACGTCGTAGTCGCGCTGGCGCCAGGCTGCGCCATAGTCGGCGTGACCGACCGTGACGGCTTGCAGCTCTGCGTCATCGTAACCGAGGTGAACGATCATTTCGGTGACGCCGGGCTTCAGGTTCGTGATGGCGTTGGCGTAGAAGGTCTTCCAGTCACCGGGGTGAACCGAAGGATCGGCGATGACTACGGAATTCAGCAGGACATCTTTGCTGGACAGAACCGACGAGAGCGCCTTCGGCGTATCTGGGACGATGAACGCGAGGAAGGGCAATTTGTATTCGTGGGCGACTTTGACGTAGACGGCGAACAGATCAGGGCGTGAGAAGAGTGTGCCCATGTGACTGTCGAGGTGCGTGGGATGGATTCCCATGGCTTCGGCGAGCTCGACCTGGGCGCGGATTTCGCGCTCGGCTTCATCGGCTTTCAGAGCGCCCACGGATCGGGGTGTGTCGGGCCATAGATATCCAGAGGGATCGAGAAGGCTCGGGACTTTGTCTCTCGATTCGACCGGACCCCAGCGATACGTCTTCCACTCGCTGGTGAGAGTCAAGTGCAGGCCAAGGTCGGCGTCGGGATGGGCTTTCGCGTAGTCGGCAACTTCGGTGAGCCACGGGCAGGGAACCATGACGCTGGCAGAAGTGACCGCATGTTTGTCGAGCGCGTCGAAGCTGGCGCCGTCTTCGGAGTGCGCGACGGCGAGGTCGTCAGCGTGGAGGATGAGTAGCTTCGAGTCGGCGGGATAACCGAGGCGCTCGGCGATTGTTTTTGTTTGGGCGATTAAAGGTGATGTGATCAGGAGGATGGCAAGGGCTAGATAGCGTCTGTGCATCGAGAGCTCCGGAGAATGACAGTTTAAGATCTTCAACCACTAAGGACACTAAGGTCCACTAAAGGAAAACCTACGGGGCACCGGTCTCGCTTTTGCCGGTGCGCGACATTAATACCTGGATCGCTTCGCGCGGGGACTTGCGGTCGTGCAGGATGGCGTGCATCTGCTCAGTGATGGGCATTTCCACGTTGCGGGCGTGCGCGAGTCCGACGGCCGCCGAGGTGGTGAAGACGCCTTCCGCGACCATGCCGTGCATGCCGGCGATGATCTCGGGGAGCTTCTTGCCGCGTCCGAGTTCTACGCCGACGCTGCGGTTGCGCGAGAGGCCGCCGGTGCAGGTGAGGACGAGGTCGCCGAGCCCGGCGAGTCCGGCCATGGTTTCGGTGCGGCCTCCGCAGGCGACGACGAGGCGCGTCATTTCGGCGAGGCCGCGCGTGATGAGGGCCGCGACCGAGTTGTGGCCAAGTCCGAGTCCGTCGCACACTCCGGCGGCGATGGCGATGGTGTTCTTCAACGCTCCCCCGAGTTCCACGCCGACGAGGTCGTTGTTGGTGTAGACCCGGAAGCTGGGGTCGCTGAATTCCTGTTGCACAGTGCGGAGGAGCTCGCCGTTTTGCGAGGCGATGGTGATCGCGGTGGGATCGCCGCGCGCGACTTCCTGTGCGAAGGACGGGCCGCTGAGCGCTCCGATTGCGAGAGCGGTTCCTTTATCAGGCTTTAGAACATTGGCGATCACTTCGGACATGCGCTGCAGGGAGCCTTCTTCGAGGCCCTTAGTGGCGCTGACGATCAGGGCTTGCGGCTCGATCAGCGGGCGCATGCGCTCAAACAGCGCACGGCAGTGCTGCGAGGGCATGACGCTGACGATGATCTGGGCACCGCGGAGGGCTGAGGCGAGATCGTTGGTCGCGGAGACAGAAGCCGGGATCCGGCGTCCGGGGAGAAAGCGCTCGTTGATACGTTTCTGCGCGACCGATTCGCAGACATCGGTTTCGTGCACCCACAGGCGAACGTTGTGCGTGCCTTTGCGTCCGAGGACGATGGCGATGCCGGTGCCCCACGCGCCTCCGCCGATGACTGCGATGTCGCTCATGCGTGCTTTGATCCTAAACGGTTTTCGGTTCCTGCGAGCAGGCGTCGGATGTTCGCGTGGTGCTTGACGACGATGAGCACCGAGGCCAAGGACATGAGTACGAGCGCGATGGCGACGTTGCCGTATTCGTGGAGGGCCAAGGCGATGTTGGGGAAGGCCGCGACGGCGGTGATCGATCCCAGAGAGACGTAACGAAAAACCAGAACCAGGATGACGAAGATTGCGGCAGAGAGCAGCACGGCTTTGGGGGCGATCATGACGAACGCGCCGAGTCCGGTGGCGACGCCTTTGCCTCCGCGAAATTTCAGCCAGACCGGGAAGATGTGGCCGACGACGGCGAAGAGCGCGGCCGTGGCCGCGCAGAGGGCGAAATCGGGCGATGAGGCTGGAAGCGCAGTGCGCCAGGGGATCTGCGAGATCGGGATGCGATCGAAGATCGGTGGACTGAGGACGATGCCGATGGCGACGGCGGTCGATCCTTTGAGAGCGTCGAGCAGGAGCGTTGCTACACCGAGTGCGGGGGATTTGCGGGCGACGTTGGTGGCTCCGATGTTGCCGCTGCCGGTGCTGCGCACGTCTTCGCCGCGGAAGACGCGGACCAGGAGGTAGCCGAAGGGGATGGAGCCTAGCAGGTAGCTGGCGGCGGCGATTTGGAGGAGTCGGGGCATGGGTTAGAAGGTGTCGGCTTTTCGTGTACCGTCCGGTGCGCGGGCGGGGCGTCGGCGCTACTTTAGATTGAATTCGGATAGCTTTGTGTATTTGGATCCTTTCGGGGAGAGTTGGCTTTGGCACAGAAAGAAGCTGCGGAGCGTCATGGTACCAAAGTCGGGCGCGGGCAGCGCGGCGAGTTTTTCTTGCAGGCGGTGGAAGGTGCGGTTGGGTGCGTCTTTTTTATTGCGGCGCGGGGAGGCGGAAGCGCCTGCGCCGCGCGCCAGTGTGAGGTGCGGGCTGAAGGCGCGGTCTTCTTTGGGGATTCCGAGCGCGGGCATTTTGTCGTCGATTGCGGCGGCGAGGGCGGCGAGTTGCGGGGTGGCTTCCATGCCGATCCAGAATACGCGCGCGGATATGGCGGTGGGAAAGAATCCGTAGCCGCAGAAGTGAATTTCGGGCGCGCTCGATTCGATCGTGGATAGCGCTTGTTTGATTTGCTCGACGGCGGCGTCGGGTTGTTCGCCGATGAATTTCAGAGTTACGTGGAGGGATTCGGGTTTGGCCCAGCGCGCGTCGGGGGCGAAGCCGGAGGCGCCTTCGAGGAAGCGGGCGATGCGGTCGCGGATGGCGTCGGGGATGTCGAGAGCGAGGAAGAGGCGCATGGGAGCGTCCAGTTGCCGCTAGCAACTTCTAGTTGAAGGTTTCAAAGTTTTCCAAGGACGTGGAGACTCGGAAACTTTGAAACTCTGAAACCTTGAACTTTGAAACCTTGAACTTTTGATCTTCACATCAACTTCTTTCTCACCATGTCGAGGGCCATGGTGCTGGCGAATCGGCGAATGCGTTTGCGGTCGCCGGGGAAGTTGCGCGGCACGACTTCTGTGCCGGTGCTGCTGGCTACGGCGTGGAACACCAGGCCTACCGGCTTGTCGGGTGTGCCGCCACCGGGACCGGCTACGCCGCTGACGCCCACGCCTAGCGTTGCTTCGCAGCGGTAGCGGATGCCTTCGGCCAGGGCTGCGGCGACTTCGCGGCTCACCGCTCCGTGGCGGTCGATCATGTCCGCGGGGACTCCGGCAAGTTCTGTCTTCAGGGCATTCGAGTACACGACTGCGCCCCCAAGAAAGTAACGCGAGCTACCGGCGATGGAGGTGATGCGTTCGGCGAGCAAGCCTCCGGTGCAGGATTCGGCGACCGCGACTGTGGCGTTGCGCATTTGCAGCCAGTAGCCGACGATCTGCTCGAGCGATTCTCCGTCTCGGGAGTAGACAGCGTCGTCGAGTTCGTCTTCGACTACGCCTGCGACCTCGTCGACGCGGCGCTGAGCGGCGTCTTGGCTGGGCGCGACTGTTTTGAAGTGCAATTCGATTTCACCGGCGCCGGCGAGGATGGTGGTGTCGACGTCGGTGTAGCGCTTGTAGATGGGGGCGACGCGCGCGTCGACCGCGGATTCGCCGAGCATCGCGATCTTCAAGGTGCGGACCGCGAGAAATGCCGGAGGAACTTTGGCGTGCAGGCGCTCGCGCACTTCGGCTTCGAACAGGGCCTTGAGTTCGTGCGGAGGGCCGGGGAGCAGCACGATGATGTGCTCGCGTCCGTCGAATTCGCCGCTGAGCCACTGTCCGGGAGCGGTGCCGTTGGGATTGGGGAGGACGGTCGCGCCGTCGAGAACATCCGCTTGCTTGGCGTTGTTGGGGGACATCTTCCAGCCGCGCTCGGCGAAGCGCTGTTCGAGGCGCGTCAGGATTTCTGGATCGCGGCGCACGGTCAGGCCGAGCGCTTCGGCGACGGCTTCGCGGGTCAGATCGTCTTCGGTGGGTCCGAGGCCGCCGGTGAAAATCACGATGTCGGAGCGGAACAGGCCGTGCTGCGCGGCGCCTACGAGGTTACGGAAATTGTCGCCGACGATGCTTTTGAAAATTACGTCGACGCCCAGCCGGTTGAGTTGCCCGGTGAGGTAGAGCGAATTGGTGTCCATGCGGAAGGGGGTGAGCATCTCGGAACCCACCGCAATGATCTCAGCGTTCACGCGTTAGAAGTTTAAATGAAAACCGGAAGGAAAACCCCAGAGGACGCGGAGGACGCAGAGGGTTCGCTTATTCCGGAATCAGCGGGAGGCCTTGGATGTTCCAGGCGAGATGGTGCACGGCTCCGCCTGCTTGCTGGGCGGCGCCGCTAGTGGCGAGGATAACGGAACGTCCGGGGGCGAAGGCGAGGCCGACTAGTCCCTGGCCTGCGACTTCGAGATTCGCGAGGCCGTTGGGCGCGATCTTCACGATGCCACGGGTGCCGGAGAGTGAGGCTGCGACATAAAGATTGCCGTCGATGTCGAAAGCGAGTCCCTGCGGCCGTCCCAGACCCTTGTAGAAGGTGGTCACGCTTCCGTTGGGATCGATTGTGAAGATGCGGTCGTTGGGTCCGGTCACGAACAGGTGGCCGTGCGGGCCGAACGCGAGGTGGTAGGCGGAGACGCTGAGTTCGAGCGTGGCGAAGACGAAGACCTGCTGATCGCGGGAAATCTTGAAGATGGTGCCGTTGCGGTCGCCGACGTAGAGACTCTGCTCGCGATCGAAGGCGATGCCGGTGGCCACGCCCATGCCTTCTGCATAGGTGGTCATGGTGCCGTTGGGAGCCACACGGTAGACCGCGCCGTCGAAGCGCGAAGAGACGTACATCTGCCCCTGGCGGTCGAAGGCGATGGCGGTGGCGTTCATCATCTCGGTGACGAAGGGCTTGACGTTGTAGTTGGTGTCGATCTTGAAGATGGCGACAGGAACTTTCTGGCCACGCGATCCGGAAAACGTGACGTAGATGTTGCCGTCGGGGTCGACGGCGGGGCTGGTGACGGGGTGAAGATTTTCGGCAATGGGGACGGCGACCTTCACCGTGTGGGGATTGCTGACGTGGCCGTTAGTGGCGACGACGACGGGGCCGGTGGTGGCGCCTTCGGGGACGCGGGCGACGAGGAATCCGTCGGAGCTGACGATGATGGAGCCTTCGTACTCGCCGAACTTGACCTTTGGGCGGTGAAGTTCCTGCGGGCGGAGACCGGAGCCGGTGATGCGGAGTTCGCCTCCGGCGAGCGCTGCGGAGGGCGAGACCATTTCAATGCGCGGACTACCGTTGACGTTTTTCTTGCCGAGGATGCGGTCAGAAAATCCCATGGTCGTGAACTGAATTGCTAACTGGTTAGTAGCCCAAAATGTAGCAGGAGATGCATCACAGCGAAGGCAAAAATTCCTGCCGCCACATCGTCGAGCACGATTCCGGTGCCCTCGGGGAGTTTCTCCAGTTGGCGTACCGGAGGCAGCTTGATGATGTCGAACCCTCTAAAAAGTATAAGACCGGCGAGGAAAGTTTTCCACGCGAGGGGTACGGCGATGAGGGTGATGAGCTGTCCGGCAACTTCGTCGATGACGACGAATTGGGGATCTTTGCCGCCGGTGGCGCGGGCGACGCGGGTGGCGGCGGGGATGCCGATCAGGGTGGCGAAGAGGGCCAGGGAGACGGCGACGGGGGTGCGGAGGGTGGGCGGCAGGACTTGAGCCACGGTGGCCCACAGTAAAACGGCGGCTCCCGAGCCCCAGGTGCCGGGGCCGGGGTGGAGGCGGCCGATGCCGAAGAAAGTGGCGGTGAGGGTGGCCCAGAGCGGGGCAGGTGCCGACTCCGCGCTCGGGTCAGCAGGCGACGTGCCCGCGACTTCAGGCTTCACGATTCGTCCTCGGGGTCTTCGGGGTTGCGGTCGCGGATGGCTTCTTCGGCGTCGGTGACCGGGGAGGAGATCACGTATTGGCCGCTGGCCCATTTGCCCAAGTCGATGAGGCGGCAGCGGTCGCTGCAGAAAGGGAAGTCCGGGTCGGTGTTTTTGACCGGCTTCTTGCAGATGGGACAGCGGAGTTTGACGGTACGCTTGCGCGGCATACGGTTCGTTAAGGAATTTTTGCCACCAGATCGTAATCGTGGGCTTCGGTTATCTGGCAGCGGTAGAACTGGCCCGGCTGCGGGTCGATTTCCTCGGGGAAGTCGTTGACGAATACTTTGCCGTCGATTTCGGGAGCGTGCATGGGCGTGCGGCCTTCGAGGAGCAGCTCGGTTTCCTCGGATTCGCCTTCGAGGAGCAGGTCGTACTCGCGGCCTACGAGCGACTTCTTTTTCCTTTTGCTGATCTGGCGCTGGATGCTCATCAGATGTTTGCGGCGGCGTTCGATTTCGCGCGGGGAAAGCTTCTTCTCGAGCGCGTAGGCTTGTGCGCCATCCTGGTCGGAGTAGGCGAAGGCGCCCATCCAGTCGAACTGGGCTTCGCGGACGAAGTCGCAGAGTTCGTCGAATTCTTTTTCGGTCTCGCCGGGGAAGCCCACAATGAATGACGTACGCAGCGTGAGGTCAGGGATGGTGCGACGCATTTTGGCGATCGAGCGCAGGAAGACATCACTACCTCCGCCGCGCTTCATGCGCTTCAGGACCGAGGCCGAGGCGTGCTGCAGGGGGACATCCATGTACGAGCAGATTTTTTCGTGCTGCGCGATGGTGTTGAGCAGTTTGCCGGTGATCTTGTTGGGATAGGCGTAGAGAAAACGCACCCAGCGGAGATCTTTGATCGCGGCGAGTTTTTCGAGCAGCAGAGCGAGGCCGTCCTTCAGGCCGAAGTCTTCGCCGTAGCAGGTTGTGTCCTGGCCGATGAGCGTAATCTCGCGGACGCCGGATTGCGCGAGGCGTTCGGCTTCGGCCACGACGGACTCAAAGCGGCGGGAGCGGAACTGGCCGCGGAGTTGGGGAATAATGCAGAACGTGCAGGGATGGTCGCAGCCCTCGGCAATCTTGATGTAGGCCATGTGGCGCGGAGTGGCGAGAATGCGCGGGGTAGCGTCATCGTAGAGATAATTCGGGAGGTCGGTGATCGCTCCACCCCATGACTCACGAGAGAAGCGGCCTTGCGCGGCGCGGGCGTCGCCTTCGGGGCGCGAAGGCAGGACCACGAACGGGGAATTGCTCGGTTGTGGCGCGGGCGCCGGAGTCAGGCCGGTGGCGGCGAGAATCTTTTCCAACTCGCCGGTGCCGACGACCGCATCGACTTCGGGAATGTCCTTCTGAATCTGGTCGCGGAAGCGCTCGACGAGGCATCCGGCGACGACTAGTTTCTTGGCGTTACCGCCAGTTTTGTGGGCGGCCATCTCGAGAATGGTGTTGACCGATTCCTGCTGGGCGCTTTCGATGAAGGAGCAGGTGTTGACGACGATGATGTCGGCGTCTTCGGCGCGGCGGGTGAGTTCGGCTCCGGCGCGCGCGAGCAGGCCCATCATGACTTCGCTGTCGACGAGATTCTTGGGGCAGCCCAGGCTGACGAAGCCCACTTTTTGCGGGCGTGCCTCATTCCGGCGATCGGGTAGGCGATCGGTGGGCGGCGTCTCCGGAGCTTTCTCTTTCCTGCCTTCGGACTTGCGATCAGGCTTGAGATCAGGGGAACCGCTAACAGTGAGGTCCGTTACGGGCATGCAATCCTTCTATTTTAGCACCCCGCGCGGCGGCATTTGGCATCGCCGTCTCATAAGTCCGCCGATGACGTTTTGCACCGGAAAAGATAGTAGGGCCGATCCAAAACAGCCGGTGTCGTGCTAGGCTATGTCTTGCCGCCGTAACAATTTATGAACCAACTCGCAGGAGGCGAAATGCTAGTCAAACGTCTTGGGGTTGCGGTCGTGATGGTAGTAACCATGCTGGTGGCGTCGGCGGTAGCGCAGGACGAGAAGAACGAACTGGGCGGCATCGTCGGGCGTACGTTCATCAGCAACCAGGGAATTACGGGCGGGACGGACCCGAAGACCATCATCGCGTTCGGCAATGGTCTGAGTTTCGACGTGGAATACGCCCGCCGGTTTTGGGTGACTCCGATCTATTCGATCGCCGGCGAAGCCGTACTGATGTACAACAAAGATCAAGATATCAACGGCGGCTCGTACGGGTTCGCGGTGGTGCCCGCGCAGTTGAGCCAACTGTTTGTGACCCCGGCGGCGCGGTTCAATTTGTTCCCGACGACAGCGGTTTCGCCCTGGGTCAGTGTGGGAGGAGGCGTTGGCCATATCAGCCAAAATTCACAACTGCTCTATGGCGGTGCCAACCCTGGCAAGTCTGCGACGTCAGCTGTGTTTGAGGGCGGACTTGGTCTCGACGTAAAGGTCTGGAGACAACTGAGCATCCGCGGAGAAGTGCGAGACTTTTGGTCTGGGGCAGTGGACTTTCCACTTGCGCCCACGAGCAAGTCCCGGCAGCACAATTTCTTTGTCGGCGGGGGAGCCTTCTGGCGATTCTAGCGCGCCCTACTCTTCGTAGAATAAGGCGATACGCCTAGCGAGTACGCGCGGCGGTTTCGACTTCCTCACACAATTCCGGCAGCCGCTTTACATCTTCGGCTGAATTCCCAAAGCGTGCGGACTCGTAGACCTGAGTAAAGCGGGCGACCGGCTCGCGAAGCCGGCTGTCTTCAATCTTCTTCACGAACTCCTGAGCGGTTTCGGCTGCGGGTTTTTTCAAGCCGCGGCGAGCCAGCGCCCGCACCATCCGTTGATACCACATGGCGGCCGCCTGTTCCGGGGAGAGCTCGGGATGGGCTTGCAGCCATTTTTCCTGGAGCAGGCGCGCGATGCGGCCAAGGTTCCCCAGCAGCAAAAGAATGAGCACGACTCCAGCGCCGAGGATGGCCCAGCGGCCGGGCGAATGTTGCACGCGGTCCTGACTGCGGCGGGCCCACTTGAGCATTGAGGCATAGCGGGTGCGGGCCCGCTTGCGCGCGTTCTCCCACGCATCGCGGGTGCCGCTGAAGGCGGCCTGACCGAGCGAGTACTGGTGCGAAGTGTCGTAGCTGACTACCCAATCGCGCCAGAACGAAGACATGGCGTCGACGTAGAGTGCAAGGCGGTTCCAGCCCTGCGGCGTGCCGTTGCCGCCCGCGGGAGTGGGATCGAACGTCTGCCAGCCGTAGCCCGGGAAGTAGGCTTCTACCCAGGCATGCGCGTCTTTGGCGCGGACGACGTAGTTTCCAGTAAGGTCGTTGAACTCGTCGGAGCGGAATCCGGTGACCACGCGCGAAGGGATCCCGAGGGTGCGGAGCATGACGGCCATGGCCGAAGCGAAGTACTCGCAGTGTCCCTGCTTGCGCTCGAACAGGAAATTGGCGATGGGATCTTGTACTGCAGTTTGCGGCAGTTGGAGCGTGTAGCCGAAGCGCGTTCGGAGATGGTTCTCGATGGCGGCGGCTTTGTCGAAATCGTTGCCGGCTGACTTTGTGATCTGAGCGGCCAGCTGAGGGACGCGGAGATCGACCTCCCGCAGAGCGAGATACGGCGTTGTGATCTGCGGCGGATATTCGCGTCCTGCGGCGCGCAACTCGGCGGGTGTGGCGGTAGCGATATCGGAATCGGCCTCATAGCGGCTGATGGAGCGCTGCGAGTCGAAGTTGTAGACGGCTCCGCCAGCGTCGGCGGCCAGGCTGCGGTAGTTGCCGCTCACGCTGCGGGCCCACGGCGCGAGGAAAAAGACGTTGGTGCCGATCGGTTCCATGAGCACGCGGTAGTGGATGA
>DATDGW010000826.1:0-14367 GCA_036521895.1 Candidatus Sulfotelmatobacter sp.
GCTAACCCAGGGCAACAATGGCCGCGGTTGTGGAGATTGCCGCACTCTTTCCCCTTTGGCAGACACCTGCCTGCCAGCACATTGAGGGTCGCCACTCGCCACCGGCTGCCGGCCGCATCGCCCTTCAGCGACAGTTGGTCCACTGGTAGTCAGTAGCGGCTGGCGTAGACGTCCCTTCGTGGGCTCGAGGTTGGGTATCGAGAGTCTGGCCCTGCGTTGCCAAAACTCGGACAATGGCTCGCCGCAGCCATGAGAAGCATCTTCGTCGCAGGGGATCAATATGTAGGCGCGCAGAAACCATCCGGGCTGGGCGGGCATCCCGGCGGTACGCCTTCGGCTGGCAGAAACCTAGTGCCGCTACAGGCTGCGGAAGCGGTCTTTTACTTCGCGGACGAACTCCATGAACTTCGGCTGGGTGATGATCTGGGGATGCCAGCAGAGGTCACGTTCGACCAGGTCGTAGGTCTCGACAATGTGCGAGCCGGGCAGGGGATTACCCTTGGCATCGTGTTCGCGTCCCATCAGCCAGAGATGGTCAGCGACGGCCGCTGCCGCGGTAATGTCATGCGTGACCACGATGATGGTATTGAGTTCATCCATGTTGGCGACCTTCTGAATCAGTTCGCTGGTTTTTTCCAGCATGAGCAGGTCGAGGCCGCTGAAGGGTTCGTCCATCAGGAGGAAGTGGTCGGAGCAGAGAATTTGCTGGATGATGGCGCAGCGCTGGCGTTGCCCGCCAGAGAGCTGAACCGGGTAAAGACGCGCCTTGTCGACCAGGTCGAAATCGGTGAGGTACTGGAGGACTTTGTTACGCGCGGCCTTGTCGTCTTTTTCTTTCTGGTTGGCCGCCAGCAACAAGTTCGACATCACAGTGCGATGCTCGAACAAGGGGTAGTCCTGCGCGACGACGCCCACTTGACCGGCCCCCACTGGGCGGTCTTGCCCATCGATGGTGACGCGTCCGGAGGTAGGCTGGTTCAGTCCGGCGATGATGCGGAACAGTTGCGTTTTGCCGATGCCGCTGGGGCCGAGAAATCCGACGACCTGGCCCTGGACATGATCGGAACAGACGATGTCTTTGATCTCCGCGCTGACATGTTTGAGGATGGGGCGGCCGTCGTATTCGAGGGAGACGTCCTCAACCTTCAGCAGCGTTTTTCCGTAGGTGTACGTGGGCATGATGTCGTCTTACCTGCGCTCCAGAGTCAGATCCGCGTACGGACAGAAAACCTTGCGCAGCAGGCCGATCGCATAGTCCTGCCCGAGGCCAAGCAGCAAGATAGTGAGCTGGATCGCGAAGACCGCGCTCAAGTGAAAATGTTTGTTTTGATTCAGCAGCATCGCGCCGACTCCGCCCTCGGAGCGTGAGATGCCTTCGACCATGGTCAGCATCATCCATCCCATGGCGGCGTTCTGGCGCAGCACTTCGAAAGCCTTGTCGGCCTGGCCGATTACGACGACCTCGTAGACCACGCGCCATTCGCCCATGCGCAGCGTGCGCGCCAGATCAAACCTTTCTTTAGGGATACTGGCCACCACCTCGGCCATGCCGGTGACAAAGAAAACCGATACAGAAAAAACCAGCAAATACAGTTTGAGTTCGTGCCCGGTGCTGGCCATCAGCGTGAAGAAGAACGTCAGGCCCACCATGGAGAGAAAACGCAGCTTGCTGAGCAGGGTAACCATGGGACGGAAGAAAGGAATGACCGTCAGGTAGGCCATCAGCAGCGAGAGCAGGGTGGCCAGCGCGATCGCTTCCAGGTTCAGGTAGAAGCTGGTGATCAGTTCGCCCCCCAGACCTTCCATCCACATTTCACCGAGCGCCTGCCAGACTTCTTTCGGTTTGGGCAGGAAGACGGTGGGGGAGAAAATCCAGATGAAGAACAGCATCAGCAGCTGGACGCCAACCAGCCAGCGGACGGTTTGTTTGGAGATCACCCGATTGGGTGATAAAACCTCAATCGCCTGATTCATCTGGAATCGGTCTTCCTATACAAATATGGGGAGGGCTGTCTGAACCCTCCCCGTGTTCGTGCTTGTTAGCTGCCGGACAAGGTGATTTCCACGCGGCGGTTTGCGGCCTTGCCGGCGGCCGTGTCATTGGTTGCAACCGGATTTTGCGAGCCATGCCCGACAATCTTGAAGCGGTTGTCGGGGAAGTTGCGCGGCGCGTGTTTCTGCAGCCAATCTTTGACTGCAGCGGCACGGGCATCGGAGAGTGCCTGATTCACTCCCTCGCTCCCGGTGTTGTCGGTGTAGCCGTCGACCTGAATGAACAGGCCTGTGATCGCTAGCGAGTCCTTCAGTTCCGACATGGTGCGTGCGCCTTCAGGCGTGAACGTGGCCTTGCCGGTATCGAAGTTGATGGAGTACGAGCGCCTCGAAACCACAGGGCCGGTCTCATTGGCGGCATATTGCGGGGCTTCGCCTTCGGCGCCGCCGCTGCTCATGCGCGCCTGCGCTCCGGTGATGAAAGACTTGTCTTCGATGTCTTTCACGTCGGGGATCGGCGTGTCTTTGAACAGCGCGGGATATTGCTGGGTCGCGATGTTGGCGAAGACGGTGTAGGTGGAGCGGAAGTTGTCGTTGGTGCCGGGCTCCAGGCCGAAGAGAATCAGATTGTCGGCGAGGTTGTTGACGGTCGAGCCGCCGAGATCAACTTTGAATCCCTGGGCGTCGGTTTCGGTTACGCCTTTGTAGTACTTGTACCAGTAGGCCTCATCCTGATCCGCATAAACCTTGGCGCTGATGGCGGAGGCTTTATGTAGCACCTGATCGAATGCCTTGACCTGGTCGCCGGCTTCGAATGTGGCAGCGAGCATGCCCTCGATTTCGGCGCGGTTGCGTTCGAAGAAGTTCTTGGGGCCGAGGATGACGGCGGGCATCTGCGAACGATACTGCTTGGAACTGACGACTTTGATCAGTCCGCCCTTTCCCTTGGCGATGGT
Source organism: Candidatus Sulfotelmatobacter sp. (assembly GCA_036521895.1). Classification (GTDB taxonomy): domain Bacteria; phylum Acidobacteriota; class Terriglobia; order Terriglobales; family Acidobacteriaceae; genus Sulfotelmatobacter. Next base: position 2,949 of record DATDGW010000826.1, read on the forward strand.
GACGTCGCCGGGTGTCCAAGTCACGACGGCATTCACGCAGACGTGCTTGGTTTCGCCGGTAAGGTGTCCGTCTTTCACGACCTTGCGGTCGTCGCATTTTCCGGCCACGTAGTCGGCGGCGGCCACGTTGTAGTCGGAGGCGTTGAGCCAGTTGACGGCGTCGGAATCCCACGTCTTCTCGTCGGGATTGTTCTTAATGTTGTTGTCGCCTTCCCACTTCTGTGCGATGTTCCAGTCGCCGTCACGCAGCACGCCTTCGACCAGCAAACCTTTCGCCGCCTGCGCATTGCTCTTCACTTCGGGCGGCGCCATGAGCGAGTCTTCGCCGCGGCTGTAGCCAGTTGCGCCAATCACTTTGGCCTGGAACTCGTTGCCGAGTTTCTTCAGTTGCGGATTTACAGCAGCGAGAAACTGTCCGGAACCATCGCCCATGATGACGACAAAGTTCGCGCCGTTGGAGCACTGCGACGATCCGCTGGAGATCTCGCGGGCACAGGCGATCAGGTCTTCCTGCATTTTGCCGGTGTCATCCTGACGGACGAGCATCAGGTTGACGCCGTGCTTTTCCATGAGCGAGCCCTTGGTCGTGCTGGCGCCGCCGTTGGCGTAGATCATGTTGATCTGCGCATTCCACTCCCAAATTTCGCCACGGATCAAAGTTGCCGGCACGCTGGCGGCAGTTGAAGCCGGAAGCGCTACCGGCTCCACATTCTGCACCAGCGCTTCCTTCACATCCGGCAACGCAGCCTTTTCCGGGACCAGTGCCTTCATGACGCCGGGCGTGGGAATCCAGCCAAGTTCCGCGGCTTTGCGGAGACCAAACACAAAGCCCACAACGAGCAGAATGATCAGGATGATTTTCGGGCCAGTCTTCAGATGTGCCATGCCTTGTTGTTTCCTCCCCGGATACAACTCGTGTTTCGAATCTGGTTACTTAAACATGTCTCCGTAATCGCCTGCGCTTTTGGCCGCCGGCGGAGCGTCGCCGCCGCTTTTTCCGGCCGGAACCGGTACGGGTGCCGCGGTTGCGCCCGGCAGCAGGAATGCTGTGTCGGTGGCGCCTGAGGTGAGCAACTTCTGCTCGTAGGCGTCGAGTTTCTCGAGAGCCTCGGTCTCGACCGCGCCGTTTTCCAGATCGATCGTGTCCATGAAGTTCTGCGCCAGGCGCTGGAAGTCTTCCATCTCGCCCAGCTTGCGTCCGGCCTCTTCGGCGAGGTGCTCCATGGTCTGGTTGTAGAGTTCTTTTTCGTCGCCGGTGCCCTTGATGACAGCGAGTGCTGTGCGATAGGCGCGGTAGGCGGCGTTGATCGTCTTGTACTCGATTTCAGCCTGCTTGACTTCGTTGTCGGTGTCTTCGATGTAGAAGTCGATGTGGACCGCCCACTTGCTGAGTAGGTCGTAGATATTCTGCAGCTTGCCGAGCAGTTGCTGGTAGCTGAGATTCGATTTCTGCAGGCGTCCGGCTTGATTGGCCTTGGCTTTCATCTGCAGCGCCATGCGGAGTTGCTCGTTCTGGTCGGCGGTGCTGGTTGCGAGTTTCTTGGCGTGGGCCGCCAGGCGCATGTTTTCATTGGCCATGGCCTGGTTCTTGTCGATGACGTTCTTCAGATACTGAATTTGCCCGCTGACGTTGGAGATCTGCTGCGACATCACGTCGCGGCGCTTGCGCATTTGTGACAGGTGATCTTTGAGGATTCCGATGGGATCGATGTTGATGATCATCCCGGTAATCCACCGCATGAGCAGGCGGAACAGAAGATGGGTGCGGCTGCTGAAAACGACAAACAGCACCGCGGCTATCATCCCCGCCAGGTAGATCATGTGCAGCGTGTCGGCCAGCATCGAAACGATAAAGGGCACGATCTGGGCCCAGCCATAGACCGCGGCGGCCGCTGCCAGCGCGATGAAAATCATTCCGGTCTTGCCTTCGGGGCGCGACCAGAAAGACTTCAGTTCATCGCCGAGATTCGTAGGAGTGGAAGGCGTTATGCTCATGGGTTCTCATCCTTGGAGAAGACTGACGTACTTGGCCTTCTCCTGGTCAATCTCAAGGGCGCGTCGTTGGACTGCGATGGCAAATTGCGACTCGGCGCGCTGAATTTTGCCCTGTGCTCCCACCAGTTCAGTGGTGACGTCCGACAGGCGCTGCTGGAGCTGCGCAATTTCTTTCTGCTTCTGCGCGATCGCGTCGGTGACTTCCTGCACTTTCTTCTGGCGGTCGTCGATTTCTCTCTGCTTGGTGGCGGCCGCCGAATTGGCGAACGATTCCTGCTCGTTCTGCAAAGCGACTTTCAGGCCGTCGAAGGTGGCGAGAATCTTTTCCTGGGAGAGGCCTTCCTGCGCTTTGGCCTGAATCACCGCGGTCTTGAAGCGGGTGCGCTCGTCCAGCGAGGGGATTGCAGACAGCGGATCAAGATACTTGTGGATCGTTACAGCGACCTGCGTAGTGTCGAAATTCGTCTTCGCAAGAATCCTCTGATAAACGTGTTCCGTCTCTTCGCTCATCGGTGGCGTGCTTGCCGGGTGATAGGAGACGCTCTCTGTAGAAGCCGCGACTGGTGCGGCGGCGGGCGGCGCTGCCTCGGTGTGGGGCTGCGGATGAGCCTGCGTTTGTCCTTGTGGCTTGGGATCGTCGTCTTCGATGATGACGTGTTTAATGCTGTCGATAAACTTGTTGCTCATAGCTCCCGCTCCCTAACCCTAGTGCTACGTACACTCCTGCCAGACAGTTCCCCGGCGACACGGCTCTGATTCTGTATTTGTCCGTATGTTACTGAAAATGATCGTCTCGTTATAGCGTCGCGTGGGGATGGGTACCTGCTCTACCAACGGCAACCATTCCGCGGGTCTGGTCCCGCGACGGTTTCACAGAGGATGCTATGGCCTGAGAGGGGTGATGTCAACGTCACCATGGGTGCGGAATATTGCACTTCGCAAAGCGGTTTTGCAGAATTTGGGAGTGCGATCTATGGGCTGGGCTTGGGATGGTGAGGCTGCAGGGAGCGCGCCACCAGCGCCAGTCCACCCACCAGCAGGATCAGCATCACCATAGTGTTGAAAAGGCTGGCTCCGCGAAAGTAGATGTGCATGTTGGCGACGATGCCGGCGAAGATGAACAGGGCCCCGGCCACGGTCAGAATCCATCCGATGGTGCTTTTGCCATTCCAGAAAAGAATCGCCACGCCGAACAGCATAGGCAGAAGCGTGACGCCGAAGCTGTTGCCTCCCCAGAAATTCCAGTAGGAACTCACCACGGTGACTTGATTGGTGATGAGGAAGCCGCCGATGCATGCCATGGCAAAACCCAGCAGAAACTGGCCCAGCCCGCCGGAGGTTCCACCGACATCGCTGATTGAACGGTTGTCCATGCGCGACAGCATAGCACTTTGCGACTCAGTGGGAAATGAGGAAGACGCTGAACAATATCGCTATTTGCGAAGCGCGCTGCGGCCGAGGGCGACCAGGAAGATTGCGCTCTTGCCTCGGGCGTGGGGCGAGAAGAAGTTGACCACGTCATCGTCGTAAAAAGTCAGGCCGCTTGCGCCGAGACCCTGGGCATAGGCGGCGAGATAGAGCTTGCCACCCAGAATGCCGGCTTCCAGGTGCACGGCACGGTATCCGCGGTTCCCGTAGCGCTCCAGAATCTTTTTCAGGTCGGCGAGGAAGAACACATCGACGGCGGCGTCGGCGGGGAGTTGTTGCTCGAGACCGAGAAAGCCAGCCTTGTCGCGCAAGTCCCCGGGCTTCAACAGTTCGAGCGCCTTCTTCTTCCAGTGATAGACGTAGGATCCGGCGGCCAAGCCGTGCACATTGTTCACGATCAGATAGAGATCGTTCAGGTGTGCGCCTGCGGAATCGAGAAAGTCGGCGGGAATGCCACCCGTGGCGCGATCGAGCATGAGGGAAAGCTGCGGCAGGGTGATCGATTCCCGCGAGAATTGGCGCGTGGAACCACGGCGTGCGATCACTTTCTCGATGGACTCTTGAGGAAGAGAATCGTGGGGCGGTTGCAGTGAAGTAGTTGCTCCCTTGGGCGGGGGAACGTCGCTCGATGGAGTCTTGCCGCGCACGGCGGCGACCTCGCTGGCGGAATCAAGCGTAGAGGCCTCGTGCATCTTGCGCATCGCGGGATAGTCGACCTCTTCTTTTGAATAGGGGACGATCGGAAGGGTGAGAGGAGAAATTTTCGGCAGGCTCGGCGGCGTCGCTTGCTGGTGCCCGATCGCAACCAGAGAGAACGCCACTTCGCGCTTGGTGTCGAGGCTCAGCAACTCATTGATCTGAGAGTCGACGAACCCGGTCACTATTTTGGCCGGAAGATTCGAGGCTTCCGACATGGCCAGAAGATTGGCGAGGATGGTGCCGTTATCCCAGCCAAAGTGGCGGTAGGTGCGGGAGCGATATTTCCAGGCGTTGCGCCAGTAGGTGCCGGTACAGATGATTGTTAGCGGGGCCTGCGCAATCGCTGGATCGCCGCCGGTGGCTTCTACGAGGGTCTGCCGGAAGTCGCCGGCCCGCAGCTGGCGAAGGCCAAACTCGGCCACGCCGAAATGATAGACGCCGGCCGAGAGACCGTGGGAGTTCGCCCCGAGTAGGGGTTCCCCCGGGAGATCGGTGCCGACGAGGTAGAGTTCGATTTCGTAAAGAGCGCCGGTGCAGGCTGCGGCGCGAAAAAACGTCTCTACGTGCTCCTGTCGCTTGCTGCGAACGACCCCAGCGGAAAAGAAAAGCAGTTGCCCCAGCGTCTCGAGATTGGGGATGGCCTCCTCTGACGTCTGTCTCCCGGGAGGCGCGATGGCGTCGAGTGCGGCGCGGCCGGTCTCCCGGAAATCTCTGGGGAGGCGCATGACCTCGAGCGTGGGATAGATCTTGAACAACAAGGGCTTATTGTCCCAGTCCAGAACATGGGGACTCGTCCGCACGCTGAGTTGAGAATGCTTGGTGCCGCTGTGATATTGCCAGGCGGCGTCGAGGTGGTTGTTCTGGCTCAGGGGGAGCTCCTTGGGCGTCAGCGGTAAGCGCTGGGCGGCAGGCCGGTGATGCGGATTCCGGCGTGGCCTTTATGGTGGATGTTCATACCGATGAGCAGGGCGGTGATTTGCTCGACGATGCGGGCGTTTTCGAGGGGGCCGCCGTCGATCGCGCGGACGCCGGGAATCTTGGCCGCCAGTTCGCGGGTCAGCTGCGCCGCGTCGGAATCGTTACTGCAGACGATCACATCGCAGTCAAGGGGAGCGTCGGTGTAGAGCAGCTCGGCGGACACGTTGTGGAAGGCGGCCACCACGCTGACTTCTTTGGGCACGAGTTCGGCAGCCTGCTGGGCGGCGGAACCCAGCCAGACGCCGAGGGTGCGCGAGGCGCGACCTCCGACGCTGGCCGCCAGCGGGACGGTGGCGTCGATGAGGATGCTGCCCGCGGTCATGGCGGGTTTGAGTTGCTTGAGCAGGAAGGCTTGACCTTCGAAGGGAACGGTCAGCATCAGGATGTCGGCGGCGGCGCAGGCGGCGGCGTTGTCCATGCCCGACACGTTGGCCTGGCTTCCAACTCTCTCCTGGATGGCCGCCGCTGCTTTCTGCGCGCGCTCGTGGTCGCGCGACCCGATGATGATGGTTTCTCCCGCCCGCGCCCAGCGGAGCGCGAGTCCCATGCCGGCGGGACCGGTGCCACCGATCACCGCGATCGGGCGGGCGCCTGAGGGGCTCGAAGTCGTCGTCACGCGAATTCAGCCTCCAGCGATTGCTCGGAGACGCACTCGGCTTCGTCTATCGGGAGCTTGATGTGGATGCGGGAATAGGTGGTGTTGCGCTCGGCGGGGATGCGGCCCATCTCCAGAATCAGCGACTGGAAATCTTCCGGGCTGGTGTACTGGCCCGCAGTAGCTCCGGCCTCGCGGGAAATATTTTCTTCCATCAAGGTGCCGCCGTAGTCGTTGGCGCCAGCGTGCAGGCACAGTTGCGAGAGTTGGCGATTCAACTTCACCCACGAAACTTGAATATTGTTGATGGAACCGGCGAGCAGCAGGCGTGCCAGTGCGTGCACCTTGAGATGTTCGGCGAGCGTGGGTCCGGTGCGCGCGAGTCCCTGGTGGAACAGCAGCGTGTTCTGGTGGACGAAGCCAAGCGGAACGAATTCGGTGAAGCCTCCGGACTCAGACTGAATATCGCGCAACAGGCGCATCTGGCGGACCCAGTGCGCGGGCGTCTCCGCGTGTCCGTACATCAGCGTCGAAGTCGAACGGATGCCACAGCGGTGCGCCGTGCGGATGACTTCGATCCATTGCGCGGTGGAAAGCTTGTTGGCTGAGAGGATATGGCGAATCTCGTCGTCGAGAATTTCGGCAGCGGTGCCGGGGAGCGTGCCCAGGCCGTTGTCGCGCAGCATCGAAAGATAGTCCGCCAGCGGCAGGCCGGTGAGTTCGACGCCGTAGACAATTTCCATCGGCGAGAACGCGTGGATGTGCATGCGAGGGACGGCGTTCTTCACGGCGCGGAGAATATCGCGATAGTAGAACTTGGGAAGATCGCGCGGCAATCCGCCCTGAATGCAGACTTCGGTCGCGCCGAGTTGCCAGGCCGCAACCGCCTTCCGAGCCATATCGTCCAGAGAGTGGAAATATGCGTCAGATTCGCGCGGTCCGCGGCTGAAGGCGCAGAACTTGCATCCCACGAAACAGATGTTGGTGAAGTTGATGTTGCGGTTGACCACGTAGGTGACGATGTTGCCGGCTAGTTCGGCACGCAACAGGTTCGCGGCGACCAGCAGGCCCAGGAGATCGTCGCCTTCGGCGTTGGCGAGCGCATAGGACTCCGCCAGCGACAGGTCGGCGCCGTTTTGCGTTTCGAGGATTTTCTCCAGAGAAGAGCGCAACGCGAGAGTCAGGCGCGGAGCGATTTCGGACCATTCGAGAGCGGAGAAAGATCCCAGTTCTAAGGGGGGGAGTTCGCGGTGCATTTGTGTCTTCGCCTTCAGGGGCTCAAGCCCCATTCTTCTAATCAGCGTTGTCATCGCAGCGCTGAAGGCGCTGCGCCACCCAAAAGCAGACGGTCCAGCAAGAATCGTCGGAAACAGTCTACCGGAATAGATCGGTGGATGCAGGGCGGAGCAGGTCGCTGACCCCGCCCGGGCCAGGATCGTAGTGGAACCCTCGAACAATGCAGGCCGGAGCACGGTTGAGTTTGCCGCACACGAGTCCGGCGGCCGAGGCCAGTTCGTCGGCGACGGCCTCGACGCTGGCTTTCAGTTCGTAGCCGTGCGGATCGCGGTGGCCGCGATCGTCGCGCAGAGCTTTCATCCCGGCGATGCCGATGGCGAACTCGGTCAAGCCTTCGCGCCAGGGGCGGCCGAAACTGTCGGTAATGATGACGGGGGTGGCAAGGCCGGTGCGTTGCTTGAGCGCGCGGCGCAGGTTGTCGGCGGAGCGGTCAGGGTCTTCCGGAAGCAGCAGCGCGTGCCCGCCGCCGTTCACGTTGGAGACATCGACGCCGCTGTTGGCGCAGAGGAAGCCGTGGTGCGTCTCGGTGATCAGGACTCCGTTTTTGCGGCGGATGACGGCGCGGCTTTCGCGCAGGGCTAGTTCGATCACGCGCGCGTCGAGGCCATATTGTGTCGCCCATGCGATGGAGTCGTCAGAGGGTTTGATCGTGGCAAGCTCGATGATGCGGCCTTCGGACTTGGAGACGATCTTGTGTTTCACGACGAGGACGTCGCCGAATTGAAAGCGGAGGCGGCGTTGGCGGAGGGCCTCGAGTAGTTTGTCGGCGAGGGAATCGCCGGGGTGGATTTCGTCTTCGAGTTGGATGGGGATGAGGCGGAGTTCATCGGGCGGGGTTGGCTGGTGTTTCTTTCGCCCCCTCGGGGCTGACGAGTCCTCGGCGGTTAACCCACGGCTGGCGCCGTGGGCTGCAATCTCGCGCCGCTTCGCGGCTGATTTTTTCTTGGGTTCGCTGGACTTCCGCATAGACCAATCTTACCCGTTTGGCGGACGGCTTCATTCCGTGCTGGCTCGCGACTGGACGAGCAGGAGTGCCCGTCCCACATGGGCATATTCGCGGGCCAGGCGCTGAGCGCGGGTTTCACCGGGTAACGCTACGAGTCTTTGCAGGTCTTCGGGATTGTCGACATCGACCGCGATCCCAGAAAAGTTCAAAACGACGCAGGGCTTGCCTGTGGCTTGCGCAGCCGCATGGTGCGGCTTGAAGCTGTCGTTACCGAAGCGGAGCGAGAACAGATCTGCGGGACGACGGAAAGCGGCGTTGGTGCCGCGTCCATCGGCGGCGGGGACCAGCACGCTGCCTTCGGCGGGTGCGTGCTTCAGAATCTCTTCGAGTTCCCATGCCTCGATCAGCGGGATGTCAGCAGGGATCACTAGCGTGCTGTCGGCCCCGCGCTCGGCGCAGATGCGGGTGGCCATCTCGATGGCGCCAGTTTCTCCGGGATTGTCGGGATCAGGGATGATTTCGAAGCAATATTCGGTGGCCACCTTTATTGCGTACGGATCGCTGGTGACGACGGCAACGGACGGGCGGTTTTGCCAGTTATGCAGGACGGTGAGCACGTCATGCAGCATCGCCTGTGCCAGTGCGGTACGGGAGGGCTGGTCCAGAAGCGCGGACAGACGCTGCTTGGCCGAAGACGTATTCTTGATGGGAACGAGAATCACGGTTGTGGGTCCAGATGCCGCGCCGCCGAGCCGTGATGGACCGGGTCCTTGCCTGCGCGCGGAACCGGAGGAACGAACGAGAGCACCTCTCGCGCCAGGGCAGCTTTGTCGTCGGCGCTGCGCATGATGGTGTGCGTACACTGCACGCGCAGGCCGTTCTTGCGGAGCGTCTCGGCGGCCCGGGCGTCGCGCGAGTCGCAGACGAGCACGTCCAGGAAATCTTCATAAGCCCGGGCGACGCCGGCGATCGAGCAGGGCAACCCGTGCGCGGCCATCAGAATTCCTGCTGGGCCCGCCACGGGAGCGTTGCCGACGATGGGGCTGATGGCAGCAATCTTTCCGTGAGCGCGCTGCAGCGCGTCGCGAATGCCGGGCACGGCGAGAATCGGGCCAATGCTGGTGATGGGATTGCTCGGCGCGAGCAGAACCGCGTCGGCAGAGACGATGGCGTCAATGACGCCCGGCGCGGGCTCGGCATCGGAGGCTCCGGCGAAACGGATGGAGTTCACTGGGTCCTGATACCAGCGCTGCACGAAATATTCTTCAAAGCTCAAGTCGCCGGCGGGCGTATCGACGCGCGTTTCGACGCGCGAATTACTCATGGGCAGGACGCGCGCTCGGACTCCGAGCTTTTCAGAGATGACCGCAGTCGCCTCGGACAGCGTCTTGCCTTCGGCGAGCAGGCGCGAGCGCAGCAGGTGCATGGCGAGGTCGCGGTCGCCGGTATGGAACCATGTGGGCTCCCCGAGTTGTCCCATGGCCTGCAGGCAGAGGAAGGTGTCGCCTTTCACGCCCCACCCGCGCTCGCGGCTGAGCATGCCGGAAAGCACGTAGGTGATCGAATCGATGTCGGGCGAGACGTACAGGCCCCACCAGAGCAGGTCGTCACCGGTGTTCACGACCAGGGTGATGTCCTCGGCGGGCATAACCTGGCGCAGGCCGTCGACGAACTTCGCGCCGCCGGTGCCGCCGCTGAGGACGCAGATCATGCGGCCCTCTTCATTCGTGCCAGCCCGCGGTCATCGGCGGCTGCGCGCACTTTTTCTGACAGCAGGCCCGGTTTGTCGGTCACGGCGGGAAGAAATTCCGGATACACCGGCAGGCGCTGCTGCAGAGTGAATCCCTTGGCCTCGGTCCGCAGGCGCAGTTGCACCAGATGCGGCCAGGGCTTTTCCGGATTGATGAAGTCAGGGGTCAGTGGCGACACTCCTCCCCAATCGTTGATGCCGGCGTCCGCCAAATCATCATAGTAAGGTGCGGAGAGGTTTGGTGGAGCCTGAATATTGACGTTGGGGAGTAACAAGCGAGCTACTGCCACGGCGCGGAGCATCTCGCCGCGCGTGGGTTCGGGCCAGTTCGCCATGGGAATCACAGGCTTCACCCGGAAGTTCTGCACGATCACTTCCTGGATGTGGCCGTAGCGTTCGTGCAGGTCGCGGATCGCGAGCAGCGTGTCGACGCGGTCTTCGAGCGACTCGCCGATGCCGATGAGCAGGCCCGTCGTGAACGGGACATTCTGCTTGCCCGCGTCTTCGATGGTGCGCAGGCGCTTGGCCGGGACTTTGTCGGGAGCGTTGTCGTGAGCCGCGCCCAGGGCCAGTAGGGCGGCGTTCGTGGTTTCGAGCATCAGGCCCATGCTGGGCGAGACAGCGGCGAGACGGGCGATCCATTCGGCGCTAAGCAGGCCGGGATTCGGGTGCGGCAGCAGGGTGGTCTCGCGCAGCACGAGTTCGCACATGGCTTCGAGATAATGCAGCGTCGATTTGTAGCCCAGGTGGCGCAGAGTCTCGCGCATCTCGGGAAACAGCAGTTCAGGCTTGTCGCCAAGGCTGAAGAGGGCTTCGCTGCATCCGAGTTGTTCGCCGGCGCGGGCGACCGAGAGGACTTCCTCCGGAGTCATGGTGTGCGCGCCGGGGTCGCCGGGATCGCGGCGGAAGGTACAGTATCCGCAATAGTCGCGGCAGAGATTGGTCAGCGGCAGAAAAACTTTGCGCGAGTATGTGATAGCGCCGGGCTTGAATCGTTCTTTGGCGGCGCGGGCCGCAGCCAGCAGTTCGGGGAGATCGTCATCGGGGCAGCGAATCAGGTGCAGGGCAGCTTGCCGGGAGATCGGTTCACCGGGGCGCAACTTGGCTAACGCTGACGCGGATGCAGAACTGGCGTGCGGGATTGCAGTGAAGGCCACCGTGAATCGAATGATACAACGGCGGGCGTGGTAATGTAGGCGGTTGGCGGAAGCGATATGGGCTTGAATTCTTTGGAATTTCGCAAAGCGATGGGATGCTTCGGCACCGGGGTGACGATCATTACGGTCGACCTGGAGGGCGAGGTGCACGGGATGACCGCCAACGCGTTCGCATCGGTGTCGCTCGATCCGCCCCTGGTGCTGGTTTGCGTGGATCACAACACGAGGACGCATACACATCTCCACACGAAGAAACGATTCGGGATCAACGTGCTCTGCGAGGATCAGCGGGCGATTTCGGAGTACTACGCACGCGCCGAGCGCACGCACGAGAAAGCGGCCGCGGAGGCGGGCGCGCGTTTTGATCGCACCAAACATGGGACTCCGATGCTGCATGGATCACTGGCGTACCTGGAATGCCGCCTCGATTCGGCGCAAGTGGCCGGGGATCACACTATTTTTATTGCGCAAGTGGAGGACGTGGTGGTGCGGGAGGGCGAGCCGTTGCTGTTCTTCCGCGGGAAGTATCGGAAGGTTGGGGAGGAAGTGGGGAAGTAATGTGCCGATGAGTGAGC
>DATDGW010000827.1:0-4308 GCA_036521895.1 Candidatus Sulfotelmatobacter sp.
TGTTGTACTAAGCCGCTAGCGCGGCAGGTAGAATTCGGCGCGCGGCGGAGGTGAAATGAACGAGTGAAAGGAGCTCGTTCATGACCATCCTGCGTCAGCGAATGATGGACGATCTGCGGCTGCGGAATTACTCCGAGCTTACGATCCGTTCTTACATTGAGTCCGTGGCGGATTTCGCCCGCTACTTCAACCAGTCACCCGAGCATTTGGGGCCGGAGCAGATCCGTGATTACCAACTGCATCTCATCAATGAGCGGAAGCTCGCCTGGGCCACTCTCCAGATACGGAATGCCGCGCTCAAGTTCCTCTACACGCGAACCTTGAAACAAGACTGGTTCGTGCAGGAGGTGGCCAAACCCAAAGTCCCGCGAAAACTCCCCACCGTGCTGAGCCGCGAAGAAGTGACCGCCCTGCTGGATGCCACACCGAATCTCAAGCATCGGACTCTGTTGGCAACCCTGTACGCCACGGGATTGCGTTGCGCCGAGGTGCTGAATCTGCAGGTCACCGACATCGATAGCCAGCGGATGGTGATTGTGGTGCGAGAGGGTAAGGGCCAAAAGCCTCGTCAAGTCATGCTTTCCTCCAAATTGCTCACCCTGCTGCGCGTTTACTGGCGGTGGCGCAAGCCCCCGGACTGGCTGTTTCCCGGAAAAATACCCGGCCGCCACATGCACCCATCGGGGGTTCGGCAGATCTGCCAGGAATTGGCCAACAAGCTCGGAATCAAGAAACAGGTGAGCCCGCACGTCTGGCGCCACTCATTTGCCACACATCTGCTGGATGCCGGAACGGACCTCCGCACCATCCAGGTCCTACTGGGGCACGCCAGCCTCAAAACGACGGCTATCTACCTCCATGTCTCTGAACGACGCGTGCAGGCCACGCAGAGCCCCATAGAGGATCTGGCGATTCGTGAGATGTTGACCCCGGACGGTGACGGCAGAAGACGGTGAGAGAACATCGGCTCGAAGTAGCCGATGTCTTTCGTCAACATGGAGAGGAATTCCTAAACCAGTGGGGGCGTACGCTCTCCCTGCCACAACGGAAAGCGCTCCGTGACATCGGCGTCTGCCGCACCGCCGCTCTGGGCGGCCACCTCGAGGAATGCGATCATTGCGCCCGTGGTGTGATCGCCTACAACTCCTGTAGAAATCGACATTGCCCCAAGTGTCAAGCCACAGCCCGGGATGAGTGGCTCGCCGAGCGCGCCAAGGAACTGCTTCCCGTTCCTTACTGTCACGTCGTCTTTACCATCCCCCAGCAACTTGCGCCACTTGCTTTGCAAAACCAGCGGGTTTGCTACAGCTTACTATTCCGTGCAGTATCCGAAACACTGCAGGAAATCGCCGCCGATCCCCGGCATCTAGGAGCAAAGATCGGTTTCCTGGCGGTGCTGCATACCTGGAGTCAGAACCTGTTGCACCATCCCCACGTGCATTGCGTCGTGCCGGCCGGTGGGCTGTCCTCCGATAACTCTCGGTGGATCTCCTGCCGGCCGAACTTCTTCCTGCCGGTGCGAGTCTTGAGCCGGTTGTTCCGCGGCAAATTGCTGGCGTTTCTACGGCAAGCCTACGCCGAAGGCAAATTGAAGTTCTTCGGAAAGCTGGCACATCTTGCCGAGCCCGCTCGATTCCATGTCCGGCTCCGGGAATCGTTGAACACCGAGTGGGTGGTCTACGCCAAGCCGCCGTTTGGCGGACCGCAAGAAGTCTTGAAGTACCTCGCCCGCTATACACACCGAGTCGCCATCTCCAGCAGTCGTTTGTTATCGCTGGACCAAGGCCGGGTCACGTTTCGTTGGCGTGATTCTAAGAGCGGCAATCAGATGAAATCCATGACACTCGACGCAGTCGAGTTCATCCGCCGATTCTTGTTGCATATCCTACCGTTAGGGTTCGTGAAGATCCGCCATTTCGGCTTCCTGGCTAACCGCAATCGCGCCGCCGCACTCGCGCTGTGTCGCGACCTCCTGAAACCCTCGGCGGACCACTCTGCCAGTATCCTGACCCCCGAGCAACGTTCTGCCGTCGAGCGCCGTTGCCCATTTTGTCACGCCGGCGTGCTTCGAATTGTGCAATGGCTCTCACCCGACCAGATGTCGGGCTGTCAGCCAGATCGCTCGCCGGTAGATCCGGTGGATTCTTCGTGAATCAACTGGCAGGTTGAACAATGTCCGAATTCGTTAACTCCGCCACTCCCACACAGGCTCCCCATGAGCCCTCACTCATCGTGTGTCTGTGCAGCCTCGCGGAACCAGTTCTCAGAGAGCCGATAGTCCGAATCCTCTATTCCCGATCCGCTCCGGCCGTTGCCCAGTACAGGTCGCGCCCTGCAACAACCATGCTCCGCGCCCCCGCTGGCGGGCACCGCCCGATTCAATCGCCATAGCCCGGGTGCCGCGGCTTACTACAACAGACCGTATCGGCAATGCGCCGGCGCAGCGAGCTTGCGTCACGCCCGGGATCTTCGTGCGCCGGCGCACTGCCGATACGGCCCTATTTGTTATCAACAGCAATCCTGCGTAGGTGCCGGACCAGTGCCCTCTCCGAGCGGCCCGTGGTTCCCCCAGAGCAGTCACCGCATTAAAAGGCGGTCTGCCACTCCAACGAGCTGGCGACTGTGCCTCAAATCGGACGTAACGGGGCGTTGTCGGCGGAGCTACGCTTTGATGTGATTGCCAGACTCCCAGAGCTTCGACGGTCATTCCCTGCCCACTACGGTGTCGTAGAGCCCGTAACGTGCGAGCCCCACGTGGCTCTCGATGCCCGTGTACCGCAGCGAGGCGTCCTCGTAACGGCGGAACGCGAAAACCGCCTGGTTCATCTGCTCGGTATTGAAGACCTTGAGGTGTACGAGAAGATGGAAATCCTTTACCGTCAGACCAGTGACGGCCACGAACAACTCCGGCTCCAGCTTAGTGATCACGTCCTGCAGCGTGTTCTCACGGAAATCGGTTAAGTACATGAACGCCGGGATGCGCGTCGCGAACTTGATTAGTTTTTCCCGCACGAGCTTGCGCTTGGACTTGCATTCCTTCTCCTCCTGGGAGAGCTGCTTTTTTTGTTCCTCCGTCAGATCTTTATCTTTGGCCTTGTTCTTGAGATCCTTGACCTTCTCGCTCTTATTGATGATGGCCTCGAGGATGTTGTCGCCAAGTGAGCGCCAGCCCTCAATGCGCTCTACGGCTGCGGTAGCCTCGGGATTGTCAAGAATGCGGCGCAGCGTGTCATTGTCCACGTTCACCAGCAGCGGACTCTCCCACTTGCGTGCCAGCAGGGTGGCCGAGGTGCCTGCCATCGCCGTGTCGAGAATGTCCCCAGCGTCGATCTGCGTCATGTTCGCGCCGTCGTAGGCAAGCACCGGCAGGAACGACACAAGGTCTTTCACGGCCTTCTCCGGATTGGATTCGTTGGGCGAGAGTCCGATGCCGTATTCGGAGAGCTGACGAAGCGCGCGCGTGGGGGCAAAGTCGAATGCGAAGCATACAGGCTTGAGGATTTCTTCCTCGTTCGGGTTGTCGCCGTTCGGGTTCTTGATGGACCATGGGGACTGCACGCGAAATGCGGCCTGGAAGTAGGTTTCAGGGCTCTTCAGATTGCGCAGCATCAGGATCGAAGACCATTGCGGCACCGTCACGCCGGTGGTGAGCTTGCCGCATGAGAGCGTAATAGTTTTGGTCGTGAACCCGCTCCCAATGGCCTTACGCGCCGGCGGGAGAGCCTCTCGGCCAATTCCCGCCGACGCGCCGGCCGCCACGACAACCTTGTACTCGCGCCAGAAGATATTGTGCTTCTCGGCCAGCAGGTTCGCCATCGCTTGGCATGCCGCGACGTTTGGGAGAAACCAGAACGAGTGCTGCAGGTACGGCAGAAGACGCACATCAGAATACGGAAATGGTGGGCGGGTGCCCGTCTTGAGGCTCTCGACGACCCTCGGCGCGTATTGGCCTCGGATGATGTCTAGCCACTTTTGTGCGTCGCTCTTGTGCCTGAACTGCGCGCCCTCTTTCGTGCCCGTAGCGGCGAAGAACTCGTTGAGGTCGAACTCGTCGAATTCCCCGGCGCTCGCGACCGTCAGCAGTTCGTCCGGCATTCGGTAGGTAAGCAGGCGCATCTGCGGGAGCGCGCCATAGGGGTTCGCCTCGCCGGGGTTCTTGGTGGCGAAATTTTCCTTGGCGCGCTGTTCGTCGGTGTAGGTCCAGTTGAAAATCTGTTCTTCGATAAACTCGCCTGTGGCGAGCGCCTTGAATGGTGTGCCGGAAAGGTAGAGGTAGGCTTTGGTGGTGATGGGGAGGAACTCAATTTC
>DATDGW010000828.1:0-8826 GCA_036521895.1 Candidatus Sulfotelmatobacter sp.
CTTTGCTTCAAATACGTCTTCGATTTCGGTGACCGAGCTTTTGACATCGGTGAAGCGCCCGGAGCGGTTTATTGGGCTGCACTTTTTTAATCCCGTGCCGCTGATGAAACTCGTTGAGGTGGTGCGGACGATCGCTACCGCCGATGACGTTTACGAGAGCGCGTACGCGTTTGCGAAGAAGCTCGGGAAAGTACCGGTGCGGACGTCGGACAAGACTGGATTCATCGTGAACCGGTTGCTGGTGCCGTATCTGCTGGATGCGATCCGGGCGTATGAAGAGGGTGTGGGGTCGGTCGAGGATATCGATCACGCGATGAAGCTGGGCTGCGGGTATCCGATGGGGCCATTTACGCTGCTGGATTTTGTGGGGCTCGATACGACTTACTACATCACGCATGTGATGTATGACGAATTCAAGGAGCGGCGCTTTGCTTCGCCTCCGCTGCTGAAGCGGATGGTGATGGCGGGATGGTATGGTCGGAAGTCGGGGCGCGGGTTTTACGATTATGCGGACCCGGAGAAGCCGAAGGCACAGAAGCTGTAGCCACGATTTGCACGGATCTGTAACCGTTAGGTTGATCCGTGTCAATGCTTTGCAAGGCTGGAACTTATGAACTTTGAAAACATTATTCTCGAAAAGAAAGACTCGATTGCTTACGTCACCGTGAACCGGCCGAAGGTGCTGAATGCGCTCAACATGGCGACCATGGAGGAACTGCGGGCCGCGTTTCATGACATCAAGGGCGATACGGCGATTCGCGTCGTGATCTTTACCGGGTCTGGCGAGAAGGCATTTATTGCCGGGGCCGACATTGGCGAACTGGCCAAGCAGGATGCGGTGACCGGGAAGGAATATACGCATCGTGGGCAGAATGTGCTGAATTTGATTGAGAATCTCGGGAAGCCCGTGATCGCATGCATTAATGGATTCGCGCTGGGCGGCGGGTGCGAGATTGCCATGGCCTGCACGATGCGGCTGGCGAGCGAGAATGCGAAGCTCGGGCAGCCGGAGGTGAAGCTGGGGATTATCCCGGGATATGGCGGGACGCAGCGACTGCCGCGGCTGGTGGGTAAAGGGATCGCGATGCAGATGGTGCTGGCCGGGGAGATGATCACGGCGCAGGAGGCGCATCGCGTGGGGCTGGTGAATGAGGTATTGCCGGCGACGGAGCTGATTCCGCGTGCGGAGGCGATTGCGGCGAAGATTGTGACGAATGCTCCGCTGGCCGTGCAGTATGCGATGGAAGCCGTGAACAAAGGGATGGAGATGACTCTGGCCGAGGGGCTCTATCTCGAGGCTGTGCTGTTTGCTGTGGCTTGCTCGACCGAGGACAAGACCGAGGGGACCAAAGCATTTTTGGAGAAGAGAGCGGCGGTGTTCAAAGGGAAGTGACCTCAGCGGCTACAGCCGTTTGATTTTCGGCTGCTGTTTCGCAACGATGAAGCGCTGCGCCACCTAAAGGCCGTCCATAAATGCGCAGGCTACAACAATTCACCACAGCGGGCACAGAGGATCACAGGGGACATCACATTGAAGATTGAATCGGTGCCGGAGGCGGCTGTTTCCGGGATTGCGGGGAAGTTGGATGCTTCGGGGCGACGCTTCGCTATCGTCGTCTCGCGCTTTAATTCGTTTATTACGGAGCGGCTTTTGTTGAGTGCTTGTGATGGGCTGATTCGAACTGGGGCGGCAAAGAAAGACATCGACGTGGTCCGCGTGCCCGGGGCATTTGAGATTCCGTCGGCGGCACGGACTTTGGCTTCGACCGGAAAATATGACGCGATCATTTGCATTGGGTGCTTGTTGCGCGGGGATACGGCGCATTACGACGTGATCGTAAATGAAGTCACGCGGGGAATTGGGCAGTCGGCGCAGGAGACTGGGGTTCCGCATGCCTTTGGTGTTTTGACCTGTGAGACTTTGGAGCAGGCGATCGATCGGGCGGGGTTGAAGATGGGGAACAAGGGGTTTGAGGCGGCGCGGGCGGCGGTGGAGATGGCGTCGTTGCAGGACGCGATCAGCTCTCGGCGGTCAGCGGTCAGCAAAAAGCGAGTCCCTCCTTCTCGCTCCGCGAAGCGCGGGAATGACAAGAGCAAGAAGCGGCGCAGGCGATAGGGCTTTCGAGTCTTGGCAATGGGCTTTTCCTACGCCTTGTGGTTCGGGTAGGGATGCTTCGATTGCGAAGGGGCCGCGCTAGGGCGCGGCCCTTTCTTCGCTCAGCATGTCAGGAATTTTGTAAGCAGCAAATCTTCGGGCGGGTACAGTACACTGGCTACTGACAACTATTCTCTATGGGGACTCGCCGTAAATCTCGGGAACTGGCGCTGCAGATGTTATTTCAGTCAGACATGGGCAAGCAGGATGCCGAGCAGGTGCGACGGACGTTCTGGGCCGAGCATGGGACGGCGAGCGCGGAGGTCCGCGGGTTTGCCGACGATCTGTTTCGCGTGGCGACGGACCGCAACGCGGAGATTGACGGGTTGATCGAGAAGCACGCCGAACACTGGCGCATGGAGCGGATGGCGGCGGTGGATCGCAATCTGCTTCGGGCAGCGGTGGCCGAGTTGCTGGCGTATCCGGAGACGCCGCGGGCGGTGGTGATCAATGAGGCGCTGGAGATTGCGCGGAAGTTCTCGAGTCCGGAGTCGGTGCACTTTGTAAACGGCGTGCTCGACAGTGTGGGGAAAGAGTTGGAGCCCAAGGGCAGCGTGCAGTAGGCCTGCTTTCGTTTTCCTTCGTTCTTCTTCGCGAGCAAAATCAAGAGACTCTTGGTCGTGAATGCGGTAGTGTCCGCGCGAGATCCTTCGCCACGCCCGAAAAGCGGCTCCGCTCAGGATGACGCCTCCATTCATTTATCCGCTGGCTTCTCACAGAGCAAGTCTTCCGACAATAACTCTCCCTAACAACAAGTCCCTCCCACAACTGGTCTGATGACCTCGGGGCGAAGAACTGTGCTTACGGTCTGGCCAGCACCAGGTTCAGGGTGCAGGGCTGCGCGGGATACGTGCAGAAGGGGTTCAGGTAGTCGGGTAAGTTGGGGAAGGGAAGCTGAACGAGGTCGGCGCCGCCGAGAGAGGTGCTGATTTCGTGGAGCATGCCATCGCTGCCCGCGACCACAATGGTGCCATCGTCGGCCGAGATGTCGGCGCTGAGGGGCGTAGCGCTTCCCATGAGTTCGATGCCGGTAACGCCGCCGGTACCGAAATTATAGACGAGGATGCTGGCATTGCTGCCAGACGCGACGTAGAGTTGCGAGCCGTCCGCGGAGGGGAAGAAATTGAGCGGCGGCCGGAGCGTGCCCTGATTCAATTCGACACGCTGCACAGCGTGCAGGGGGTCGTTGCTGACAAAAGTCAACGACTGGGGGCAAAGCCTTCCGGCTGCGGGCGCGGAGATCGTGGAAGTGATGACGTCGAAGCCGGTGGCGTCGAGCACCAAAACGTGTATGCCATCGGGAATCGGATGGCCGTAGGAGTCTCTGCCGTCGATGTGCACCTGAGGCAAAACTTTCATGAGGATGGGATCGGCGGGTAAGGGCAAGACGGCGGGAATGATTTGAGTCGAGTCGGTGGCGACCTGATTGTTGCAGGTGGCGTATGCGGTCAAGTTGGCAGAGCTGCCGCTGGCGGAGGCCTGCGCGACGAAGGCGAAGCCGCCATGGGGCGAGAAGCCAACCCCCTTACCCGGTCCCGTGAGCGCAATCGGTCCCTGCAGGGCCTGCAGGTTGGAGTAGACATAGAGGGAGTTGGCGGTGTTGCCGCCGAGAATAAAAGTCTTCAAACCATCCGGGGAGAAGGCCGCAGCCACAGCTGCGGGAATATTTAAGGGGGTCGCCGACGGCGAACTGATATTGGTGACGTTGACGATGTAGGCCTGATTGGGTGTGTGCAGGGTGTCGGAGAATACTGCGATGGCTCCGCTGTTGGACGCGCCCAATACGTTCCCGGTCACGGTGCCGAGAGAAGCGTAAGGGCTATTGGTGGTGCCGAAATTCGTCGGGTTGATAACCTGCGCACCGAAGTCGCTTCCCATGAAGACCTTGTCGCCCGTGAGATCGAAGAGCATGGAGTTTGGCGAAAACGGCAGAGGATTCTCGGATCCAGTCACAGCCTTGGCTGTCGAGAGGCTATAGATGGACGAGCTGCAGGTTGCGGGAGCCAGGTGGGCACATCCCGTACTGGTCGCGAGCACTCCAACAGCGCCGGTGGATCCCGTAACGACGCCCGAGATCGCGGTGTTGGCGTAGACCGGAACGGGGATGAGCTGCTGGCAGCTGACGAACTGCTGGGGGTACTGCGCGTGAAAGTACTGCGTGCAAGTGTTTATGGCGGCGGTCGAGGAAAGTGAAGCGGGGACGAGCGGGAAGCCGGCGTTGCAGGTTGGCGGGGAGCAGGAGGCGCTCACGGCTCCGGCTCCGGGCGACGAGACAGAGAGGACACAAGATTGCAGACATGAGGCGCCGGCGCCGACGACGACGGGCTGCGAGGCCGTCCAGGTGAGGGGCATTCTGGTGAGAACGATCCCGCCGTTGGTATTGGGCAGAGAGCTATTACCCATGATGTCGGTGAGCGTGGCGTAAACGGTTTGAGATCCTGCTCCCTTCGCCGCGACGAAGCTGGTCTGGCCCGAGCCGACCTGGCTCAGTTCGAGGGCGATATTCTGGATGGGACATGTCTCAAAGAAATCGAGGGCTGGGGACGTATTTCCTTGAGCGTTTTGGTACTGGGGCTGGAGGAAGGACGTACTGGTTACGCCGCCCGCCGAAGCGTAGATCTGGGTGATGCCTGGAGTGAGAGCCTTGGCCGTGAGCTGGTTGGTGGGAAAGTTGTAGAAAGAATTCACCAGGGGAATAAGGTTGACGACGCCGGCGTTATTCGCGGAAAAGGTAAAAGGGCCGACCGAGGCCGTGATGTCAGTGCCTTGGCTGAAAGCGTGAGCTTCGACCGTCATGGACTGACTTTGAGAGAGGCAGGGTTCCTGAACGGGGACGCCATCGAGCAGAACTCCAGTGACGGTAATGCTGTCGATCGGAGGATGAACGAATACGTAGGTAGGAACGCTGCTCGCACCGAGAGCGGAGGCTGTCACCTGGACGGGTCCGCTGTTGCCGGGGGTGCAGACGGTGTAATTGACGTCCCAATGGCCGGCGCAAGCCACGCCGTTCGGGGCGAGGGTCAAAATAGAAGTGTCGCTGGAAGTAAAGGTGAAGGTCGTAGAGATGTTGGTTCCGGAAGAAGTCTGCGCCGAAGCCAGGAAACTAAGGACTCCGCCGAGCGCTAGAGAAGTGTTGCCCCCGGGGGTGAGGTTGACTCTGCCGGGAAAAATGGGGGGGCCGGGCTTGGTGCCGCCGCCGCAGCCGCTGAAGCTCCATAGAGAAAGGATGGCAACCGCCAACCGCAAAACCTTCGAACGCAACCTACCCATGCACCCCTCTTTAAGGCCGGTCCCGCCTTCGCGCGCGGCGAAATTACGCACAGCCGTCGAATGAATTGGAAAACTTGTAGTGTAGAGGCTGGAAGCGGAATCGGCAAGCGGCGCGAGCGCTCAATATGCAGTCGAAGTCCTCGCGAGATCCCTCGCTCCGCCAGACAGACGGCTGCGCTCGGGATGACGCCCGATTCACAGTCTAGCCCCTTGACTTTCGAGCTGCTTGCGATCGTCTCCAGGTTGTTCGACAGTGGGATGCAAAAACACGGGTTGACGATGTTTGCAGCGACTTGCTATAGTAGTTTGGTTCCGCGAGTACATCCAGGCTTGCTGTGTGCTGTGAGTTTTGCTGCGGTGTGAGCAGAGCTTGCGGCTGAGCTATAGAGAAATGCGTTTCCGGATGAAGAGCAGGTTCGGAGACTTTCCTCGCTGAAACGTTCCTGCGGTGCCTTCTGCCCTATTGTGGAAGGATATGCAGGGCAAGGCTGACGAAACGGAGTGCCCCCGGAGTTTGGCCTGGCGCCACCGTCGGCAGCGAAAGTCTAAGGGAATCCAGAATCTCTCCGGCATTTTGCGGTGAGAAGTAATGGTTGGCGAACCGCCGGCCATGCCCACGGATGCACGTCAAACAGGATTGCAGGATTTATGCTGTGCCGCCTGCCGGTGAAGGCAGGATCGGTGCGCAAGTGAAGGTGCGCGGCTAAGGAGTGACGAACGGTGCCTACGTTTAACCAGTTGGTGGCTCAGGGCCGGAAGCGGCCCCGTTACAAAACGGCGAGCCCTGCCTTGCAGGGATGTCCGCAGAAGCGCGGCGTTTGCACCCGCGTGTATACGCAGACGCCCAAGAAGCCGAACTCGGCGTTGCGCAAAGTCGCGCGTGTGCGTTTGACGAATGGAATTGAAGTGACGACCTACATTCCCGGCGTCGGCCACAACCTGCAGGAGCACTCGATCGTGCTGATCCGCGGGGGCCGCGTGAAGGATCTGCCGGGTGTGCGCTATCACGTGATTCGCGGAACCCTGGATGCGGTAGGCGTTGCCGGCCGCATGCAGGGACGCTCGAAGTACGGCGCGAAGCGGCCGAAGAAGGGTTAGGAACCGGAACCATGCCTCGTAAAGGACATATCGCCAAGCGGACCGTCCCGGCCGATGCCGTTTATCAGTCGGATCTGGTGACGAAGTTTATTAACTCGATGATGTGGCAGGGCAAGCGCTCGACCGCCGAGGGCATCTTCTATGAGGCTCTGGCGAAGGTGCAGGAGAAGGGCGGCGATGAAGCGCTGAAGCTCTTCAAGAAGGCCGTCGAGAATGCGAAGCCGCTGCTCGAGGTCAAGACCCGCCGCGTCGGGGGCGCCAACTATCAGGTGCCCGTGGAAGTGAATGCCGACCGCCGGACGTCGCTGGCGATTCGCTGGCTGATCAGCTATGCGCGCGGACGCGGTGAAAAGGGAATGGTCGAGAAGCTGACCAATGAATTGCTGGACGCCGCTACGGGTAAGGGCGCCGCGATCAAGAAGAAAGAAGATGTGCACCGGATGGCCGAAGCCAACAAGGCGTTCGCGCATTACCGGTGGTAGGAAGTGCATAGATCCAGCCCAGAAAGAGTTAGAGAGTCGTGCCTAGAACAGTCCCATTAGAACGCTGCAGGAACATCGGCATCATGGCGCACATCGATGCCGGCAAGACCACTACGACGGAGCGGATCCTGTTTTATACGGGACGGACGCACCGCATCGGAGAGGTGCACGAAGGCACTGCGACCATGGACTGGATGGAGCAGGAGCAGGAGCGCGGCATCACGATTACGTCGGCGGCGACCACCTGCACCTGGCGCGACATTCGCATCAATATTATTGATACGCCCGGCCACGTCGATTTCACCGCGGAAGTCGAGCGCTCGCTGCGTGTGCTCGACGGCGCGGTCGCGGTGTTTGACGCTGTGCACGGCGTACAGCCGCAGTCGGAAAAAGTCTGGCGCCAGGCTGATAAGTACGGCGTCCCGCGAATTTGCTTTATCAACAAGATTGACAAGATGGGTGCTGATTTCGAGCATGCTGTCGATACCATCCGCAAGCGCCTCAGTGCCAAGCCCGTCGCGATTCAATTTCCCATCGGCCAGGAAGACAAGTTCAGGGGCGTCATCGACCTGATCAATATGAAGTCGATTGTGTGGAACGACGACACGATGGGCGCGGAATATGTCACGGAAGAAATTCCCGCCGAACTGAAAAAGAAAGCCGAAGCGTTTCACGCCCAGTTGGTCGAGAGTATTGCCGAGAACGACGACGAAATCCTCCACAAATTTCTGGAAGGCGAAGAGATTACAGCGGACGAGTTGCGCTCCTCGCTGCGCAGATCGACGATCGCGCTGAAGGTGTTTCCGGTGGTGGTGGGAACGGCGTTCAAGAACAAGGGTGTGCAGCCGCTGCTGGACGCGGTGGTCGATTATCTGCCGTCGCCGCTCGATGTGCCGGAGACGCACGGCAAGAATCCTGACAATGGCGAAGCGGCCACGCGCAAGGCGGATGACAAAGAGCCATTCGCGGCGCTGGCGTTCAAGATCATGGCGGATCCGTTTGTCGGACAGCTGACGTTTATTCGCGTGTATGCGGGGCAGTTGAAAACCGGCGATTCCGTGTTGAACGTGCGCACGGGAAAGACGGAGCGCATCGGGCGACTGCTGAAGATGCACGCCAACAAGCGCGAAGAGATTAGCGAGATTCTCGCGGGCGACATTTGCGCGGCGGTTGGTCTCAAGAACGTCTCGACCGGCGACACGATCTGCAACGAAGATCACCCAATTGCGCTGGAGTCGATCACATTTGCGGTTCCTGTGATTTCGGTTGCGGTCGAACCCAAGACCAAGGCCGACCAGGAAAAGATGGGCATGGCGTTGCAGCGGCTGGCCCAGGAAGATCCCACCTTTAAGGTTCACACCGATCCCGACAGCGGACAGACAATCATCAGCGGCATGGGCGAGTTGCACCTGGAAATCATCGTCGACCGCATGATGCGCGAGTACAAAGTCGAGGCCAACGTCGGCAAGCCGCAGGTGGCGTATCGCGAGACCATTCGCAGGCACGCCGAGGCGGAAGGCAAATACATCCGGCAGACGGGCGGACGCGGCCAGTACGGGCACGCGAAGATTTATCTCGATCCGCAACCCGCGGGAACGGGCTACGAGTTTGTGAACGACATCGTGGGCGGTTCGGTGCCGAAGGAATTCATCAAGCCGATCGATCAGGGCATTCAGGAAGCGCTCGAAGGCGGCATTCTGGCCGGGTATCCGATGGTCGATGTGAGGGCCACGCTGTACGACGGTAGCTATCACGACGTCGATTCGAACGAAATGGCATTCAAGATCGCCGGATCGATGGCGTTCAAAGAGGCGGCCCGCA
>DATDGW010000829.1:0-2268 GCA_036521895.1 Candidatus Sulfotelmatobacter sp.
CGGCACGCTCTCCGAAGCGTGCGCCCACTGCCATGACAGGTATCGCGAGAAGAAGGACATTGCTGTTCTCGAAGCTGGCGAGGAGCACGATACGGCGGCGCCCGACGCGGCCAGCGGCGAAGTAAAGCGGCCGAGTTGGAGGGACTGAGGGGGAGCGGAAACCCGATAAACGGGATGGCACGACAGTCCCCATCGCGGTGGCGCGGTTGGTCGGCCTTGACAATCGGTTCCGCTGCGAAAATGCTGACTTATGCTCCACGGCAGTTCTCAGACTGATTGCAAGTAAGTCGAAATAAGGGAAGGGGTTAGCACTAAAATCCCGTTCCGTCCACCTCAACGCCGCCAAAACGGTCAGCATTCTTCCGAAAATAACTCATGCTTGGGAGTCACTCCTCGGTTGGTGTGTTCTCGGTGGCCGGCTTAGCCCGAGTCGCCGGGGCTTCCCTGTGCCTGGACGGGAGGGCGCGACGGCTTGAATCGAGATACCCAATTTCCCCAGCCGCCGGATGTGATGCCGGATCAGACGCTGTTTCTGCCGCTCGTCCAGCGGCGGCGCTGTCCGGTCTTCAAAAGGTCTCTTGGTCTGCAGTACTTGATAGACGAGCACAAGCAGCGTGTGGGCCACCGCGATTATGGCGGGGGCTTTCTCCCCGCCCGATTTGGTCACGATACGCCAAAACTTCCCCTTCAGAAAACAGTCCTTCTTGGCTGCCGCGGCCCAGGCGCATTCGGTCAGCGCCGCGCGCAGCCACGGATCACCGCGTGTCGTGCGGCTGCTCTTGTTCTTCCCCGCGCTGCGATTGTTGCCCGGACAGACTCCGGCCCATGAGCTTAGATCTTTTGCCGAAGGAAACTGCTCCATGTCCCCACCGGTTTCGGCCAGAATCGTCGCCGCGCTGCGGTCCTGAACCCCGGGCAGCGTTTGCAGAAGTTCCCATTGTGGCTGCAAGCCCGCCGCCTGGATCTTGCGGGCGATGGCCAAGTCCAGTTCCCCGATCTGCTCTTCCACAAACTCCAGATGCTTTATGCTGTAGCGGATCATCTGCCGGTGATGATCGCTCATCTGATGCCGTTCCAACGCCTGCATGATCTCGGGAACTTTCCGCTGCGCACGACCTTTCGCAAACTGCGCAATCTCCGCCGGCTTAGCCTTGCCTTCCAGTAGCGCCTCCAACATTAGTTGTCCGCTGACGCCAAATACATCCGCCAACACGTTGCCCAGTTTCACGTTGGCGTCCTCTAATACTTTCTGGATACGATTCTTCTCCGCGGTCGCATTGCTCAGCAGACGCTTGCGCCGGCGGGTCAGGTCTCGTAACTCGCGGATCGCTCGGGGTGGGATAAAGCTGGGATGAATCATCGCGTGGCGCAGCAGATGCGCCAACCACCAGCCGTCTTTGTCGTCGGTTTTGTGACCCTTGCGATTCTTCACCTCCTGCGGATTGGCCAGATAAACCTGGAAGTCAGCCTCCAGTACGTTGAAAACCGGCTTCCAGTACGAAGCCGTGGATTCCATCACCACGTGCGTGACCCGCTCCTGTTTCAGCCAGTCGCGCAGGCTTTCCAACTCCGAAACAATCGTCCCGAAGCGTCGCTTTTGCGTGCGCGCTTCCCCATCCAGAGGTCCTGTCATGACGCAGACCGCCAGGAGTGTCTTCCCCACATCGATCCCGGCGCATCGCTCTACAGCAGCGCAGATCATCTCTGTTCTCCTTTCCGGCAGGAGAACAGCCGACATCTTCACAAAGATATTCTTCCTCGGCTCGACTGCTCCATTCGGGGATCCCATTATGTCGGCCTGACCACTTTTGTCACCGGTTTCGACTGCCCCATTATGATGACCGGCCGCCTTCTCCTGCCTGGCCATAATCTCGCACATTTTCATCTCCGGGGATGAGCGCAACCGCTCATGCTCCCTTTGTCAGCAAAGAGGTTCATATGCGATTTGCGCACGGCCGCGCTCAGCCTCCGCCATCCGCACACCGGATTTGATCCGGCCGCCGGCAAGGATCGGCTGGGTGACTTGCGGAACAAGCGTCCACGCGCCACTTGGACCGGAAAACAGATTCACTAGACGGGAGCTTTGACCTCCCAAGAGCCCGACTGCATTGCCGAACGGGGCAAGGGACTGCCGCCCCTTGCCCCGTACCCCCATCCTCGCGTGCGGTCTCCTCCCTTCGCTTCGCTCTGGACCAGATTTCTTGACGATCCCGAACACTTCCTGCACAATCAAGAGGCCAGCGTCGCTTCGCTCCGAAGGGTGTTCGG
>DATDGW010000830.1:0-2720 GCA_036521895.1 Candidatus Sulfotelmatobacter sp.
GCAGCACAGCGGAACTGAAAACGGATAATACGGCCGGAACGAACGCCGGGGCCCACTCCAGGCCCAGCCAGCCCGCAAACGCCGCAAGCGCCAGCGCTGTGAGACCGAAGGAGAGATAATGCCGAGCCGGCACGTAGCGAGTCATTTCCAATCCCGACACCTCTAGACTACTCCGGCACGCCGTTCTCGTCAATGCGCCCGCAAGAGGTGTCGCAGCAAAATGAGAATGTCCTATTTGGGCAAAGTAGAAATGTCCTATTGACAGGGTCCAGTCTGGAGAGTGGACCAAGGACAACTACTGATGACCCAAGCCGAACGAGACCGGCTAGTGGCCTTGAAAAAGGCCAAGAAGAAATTGATCACGCAGAAGCAGGCGGCCGAGGAGATCGGCGTCACGGAGCGGCAGGTGCGGCGACTGCTGCGCAAGCTGCGGCGAAAAGGGGACCGGGCCGTAATCCATGAGTTGCGGGGACGAGCGTCCAATCGGAAACTGCCGGCGAAGCTGGAACAGCGAGCGATGACGGTTCTTTCCGACCCGGTGTACCGGGGATTTGGTCCAACGTTGGCGGCGGAGTACCTGCACAAGCGACACCAGATAACGGTGAGCAAGGAGACGGTGCGGCAATGGATGGCGAAAGAGGGGTTATGGAAAGCCGGGCGACGGCGTGTGGTGGAGGTGCATCAGTGGAGGCAGCGGCGGAGCCGCTGGGGTGAACTAGTGCAGTGGGACACCAGCGTGCATGATTGGCTGGAGGGACGCGGCGAACAGATTTATCTGATTTCGATGATTGACGATGCCACCAGCCGGTTGTTTGCGCGCTTCGTGCGCCACGACTCCAGTGCGGAGAACAGGCGTCTGCTGTGGGCCTAGGTGCAATACTGTTCACTTAACAATCCTGACTCGCTTGGCAAAGTCAATGCAACGGGTGCGCTGGCGCTTGCGTGGACGCAGTGGGTAATTACTCATCTTTCGCTTCACGCCACGCGGGTTGATCCGGTTGCGGCTCGAAACGACCCGCTCTTCAAGAATTTCCTCCAGGATCGCTTCGTGGAGAGCTTTTCTCTGCCGAGGGGGGAATAGCGCCGTAGCGGGCCATGCGCCGTTGGACCACGTGCACCGAATGCACAAAAGAAAGCCGATCGGGATCTTCATCGGCCTGCAGAGCCGCTTCGTGCATCAGGCCACGAATGGCAAAGTGTGCCATCAACATACCGAAGAACTCCTGCCGCACTAGTTCCGGCGTCTTGCTGCGCAATACGATCTGAGCGCCGCGCAAATGTGTTTTCAACTCGTCCAGGGTGGTCTCGATTTCCCATCGCTCGTGATACAGGGCCGCCAGTTCTTTGGCCGGAGCCTGCTCGTGATCGAGGATGGTGGTAATCAGCCGGTACATTGGCTCGGCATCCGCGACGTCTTGCAAGCGGTATTCGATAACGCGGACCCCAATCCCCTTACGCTTCTTCCGCCGATCCGCAGAGGAGGCGTAAATGCGGCTGAGGTAAGAGCCGTCTGGCAGGCGTTTTTCGATGTCCAAGCGCGCATTTTGGCGGACCCGCCACAGCAAGTCCGCTCCGGTCTTGGCTGCCGCCTGCCAGAGTTTGTAACCGGGGAAAAACCGGTCCGCCATGCACAGCATTCCGTTGCGGAGACCGGGAATCACCTTCTCGGCCAGCGTGATCTCATCGGTGGCGTACTGATCCATGTGCGCCCCCCACAACACGTGCGTCCCATTCTCCAGCAGCGCCACGAACCGGATTTTCGGGAAAGCGCTGGAACCTCGACTGGAGCCGGGACGCCCGAAGGCCTTGTCGTTTTCCGCGGTATCGGCGACATCCAACGTGCTGCCATCCAGGCTGACCAATCGCCACGGTCGATACCAAGCGCCCTTGGTACGCTTCTCCGCTATGGGAGCTACCACCGCGTCATAGAGTTTCTTGAGCGGTGTGGCGCCGAGACGGCTTCGCGCCTGTGAGATGCCCGATTTTCCGGCGACTTTCACCTTCGCCGAAGGATCCAGCAACCACTGCACACCTTCCAGTAGGCAACGCAATACTTCGCGGTAGGAGGAGCGCATATACAGCGCCAGCGCGATAACGTAATACACCACCACGTGCGCTGGCAAATCGCGTTCGCGGATGCTGGCACGATTGGTCTGATTCAGGACCTGATGGATTTTCTCGGCGGGGAAGAACTTGGCTATCACGCCGAGGCTAATGTAGTCAGTGATCCGGCTGCCCGCCGGCAACTGCGCCAGAGTGCGTGCCATGGGCTGCTCCTAACGATCGCACCTGGCCGGCATCTTCGCATCGCACCGACCGCTGTCGGAGTCCAGGATCGGACGATAGGAGAACCGCCCGCGAATGGTCTGATTGAAATACCTGCCCTTGGAAGACGCGGCGAGCAGTGCTTGGTGCACCGCAGCGGGAACGCCGAAGTAAAGGTAGACCGCCCGACTACAGAACTCGAGTTGCAACTGTTCTCGGGCCTCGTCGTAGGTAACCGTCGCAAGAGTCGTGGACTCCACCGTGGCAACGCACATGGGACACCTCCTTGTGGGAGGCATACGCCCCAAAAACAGAATAGCATGAAAATGTTGCTTAAGTGAACAGTATTGGGGCCTAGGTGGAGCGGTTCGGCCGGCCGTTGGCGTTTTACACGGACAAGGCCGGTATGTTCCAAGTGGCGGTGAAGACCAAACGGCAGGAGCAGCGTGAAGGAC
>DATDGW010000831.1:0-4133 GCA_036521895.1 Candidatus Sulfotelmatobacter sp.
CACCTCTGCATGTGGTGCACATCACCAGCATGGGTTTGAAGTTCACGCCGCAGCTGATTTCGATGGTGGAAGGCGCGCAGCGACACGGGATTGATGTGACTACGGAGTGCTATCCGTACACCGCGGGAAGCACGGCGCTGCAATCGGTGATTTTCGATCCTGGCTGGCAGGAGAGCATGGGTATTACCTATAAGGATGTTCAGTGGGCGGATACGGGCGAGCGATTGACTGCGGAAACGTTTGAGAAATATCGAAAGCAGGGCGGAATCGTGGTGATCCATTCGATTCCGGAAGAGGCCGCGCGAACGGCCGTGGCGAATCCTATTGTGATGATCGCGAGCGACGGAATGAGGATCACGGGCTCAAAGGTGCACCCACGGGGGCAAGGAACATTTTCGAGAGTGCTTGGTCACTATGTGAGAGAGGAAAAAGCACTCGATTTGATGACGGCGCTGCGTAAAATGACGCTAATGCCGGCGCAGCGACTGGAGAAGAGAGCGCCCGTATTCAAAAACAAAGGACGGATTCGCATTGGCGCCGACGCGGACATCACGATTTTCGATCCCGAGCGAATCATTGACAAAGCTACGTACAAAGAACCTCTGGAATACTCGCAGGGAATTCAATTTGTCTTTGTGAACGGAGTCGCGGTTGTGAAGGACGGTCAGCTTGTTGGTGGCGTATACCCGGGGCGAGCGGCGCGAGGTCTTTTTCAGTGAGTGTCGACGCGGGTGGTTGAGCAGCGCGCCGCTATGTTAATATTTCTAAACCGCGCGCCCGTAGCTCAGTTGGATAGAGCGTCTGGCTACGAACCAGAAGGTCGGGAGTTCGAGTCTCTCCGGGCGCGCCATCTAAATAGCTTCCCTTCATTGAATTAGCAAGCTCCCCGGTTGAATGATCCCTTCTGTTTTGGGTCCACTTGGGTCCACTAAGAAGCCCACAGCCTTTTCAAGCCTTTCCACAGCGGCTCTCTGCGAGGCTGGAACTGCCTGCGCGTAGAGTTCCGCGGTTGTGCTGAGGCTTGCGTGTCCAAGCTGCGCCTGCGCCGTTTTCAACGGTTCGCCCATGTCGCTAAGCAACGTCGCATGCGTTCGTCGGAAGTCATGCCAACTGAAACTTCGGAGCCCTGCCTTCGCGCATGCCGGATGCAAGTGGCGCTTGTGCAGATTTCCGGGTCGCTGATAGCTTCCGTTGCGACTGGGGAAGACGAGTGAATCATCTGAAGTCTGGCCGCGCACGCCATGCTGGCGAAGTGCTTGTTCAAGTGCCGGTCCTAAAGGAACGTCGCGGATGCTGCCCTGCGTTTTTGGTGTCGAGTTGTGGCCTTCATAAACGGCTTCACGAACGCGAATGACTTTGCGTTCGAGGTCCACATTTCTCCAGCGCAGCGCAAGCAGCTCTCCGATCCGCATTCCAGTCAAAACGGCTGTTAGCACTAACGTCCTTTCCGGCTCCCTTAGAGCTTCCAACAAGCGCGTTACCTCGCCAACGGTGAGGAATCGGAGTGGTTGGCGAATGGGCCTCTGAGGAAGTTTTACGCCACGTGCAGGGTTCACTGGCACGTAATCCCAGTCCACAGCCGTGGTGAATATCTTGCTCACGAGGTTGCGGAGATGAAGAGACGTTTTCCAGGAAAACCCCTGGCGAATCATCTTTTCCATGACAAACCCCTGTATGTGTTGCCGCCTGATATCACACATGGGTTGATCACCAAAGACTGGTAACAAGTGGCGTCGTATGAGGTGTCGGTAGTTACGTTGTGTAGCAAACTTCAGTGTGGGAAGAATGGCGGGCTCCCACTGTGAGCTGACGAAATCGCGGAACTGCATCGACGATTGCGGTTTTTGAAGCGTGTGATTGACTTTATGCAGGCGGGATTCGAGCAGAGCGCGGGCCTGACGTCTTGTGGGGAAATCTGCCAGCGTGCCAATGATCTCTGAACGTCGAATGCTTTTCAGAGTCCCATCGGGCGCGAGCACGGGTTCCCTCCAACGAGCGACCCAGATTTTCTTCCGCTTTCCTCGAATTACTAAACTGCCGGATTGGTATCGGTGACGAATCATCGGTGTATCACTTTCCCCCGAAGTTCGTCTTGGCTCTGCAATACCTATCGACATCATACGCACGTACCTCGCGGAATCAAGCACAACGCTGCCTCTGAATGAAATCCAACATGGCGTGTTCTTCGAACCGGAGGTATTTGCCTATCTTGAAGTGGGGCAGTTGTCCTGACCCATGCCTTCTAGTTCGCTCGTAAACCCAGGAGACCGGAACCTGCAATAGCGCTGCGACCTCATGAACAGTGAGAAGGCGTCTCTCGCTTAGTCTTTCCACCGCTGTGGTCGCGGATTCTAACGCGGCATGCAAGACGTCCGGGAATTGGGATCCCTGCCTCTGTGGGATCTGTTCTTCGACGCCAATAGGATTCGAGTGGCTGTCAACTGCAAGGCGCGAGGCATGCCGTCTTGACGACGCTGTATTCCCGCGCATTCCGAATTGGGTGGAACGAAGATTCATATCTATTACGCAGTCTTTGTACGAGCGTCTCCTTGGTTTGCTACTTGGTTGTGATTGCTGGCGTATTGGCCTAGCCAGTCTTTGAACTCTGCATCTTTCTTGAACAACAGTTTGAGCGCCTCGCTCACCACGTAGGAAGAGTTGGCGTCGATGAATTCGGCGTATCTGTCTAGATTGCGTCTGACTTCTTCCCCCAGGCGGACCTGAAGGGTTGTAGTTTTTGGTTCCTTCGATGGTGCTTTCAGAAGTGCCATGCGCTTCTTCTCCTTTTGTTATTCGTGATGCATTACATTCCGCAGTACAAGTTGTATTGTTTGATCTCCGGCACGCGGGCAAAACATGGCCCCGAGCGGCTCGGGGCGGGCGGGAGCGACCCCATAGAACTTTGGGCGGCTGAAAGCCGTCAAAAGTGGGGTCGCTCCCGCCCATCCGAGTGTTTGCCCGCGTGCGATTTCTTTGTCTTCATTTACGCATCTGCTTATTTCTCTTCTGCTTGTCGTGCATTCCCTTCGAAAGCTGGCTTGAAAGCTGAGCCGAAAGTCGGTTGTAGGCTGTTCGTCACCTCGTGGTCGCCAGGCTCGCGATTTCTGCTTGAGACTCTCGCTTCAAACAGGGCGGCCTGGCCGTCCACGAGTTCAGTGCGGAACGATACTTCCCGCCTCGGCGCCAGCTTACGAAATTCCTCGCTCACAACCCCGGCCGTGATTTTGCCGCTCAGCCATTGCTCATATCGAATGTCCGTCAGAGCATCATTGAATCGCTTCTTGGCTTCATTCAGGAATTCGATCTGTTCCACGGTTAGCCTTGCGAATTGCTTGGTCTCCCACATGTGCCGATAGTGGAAGTAGCGCAAGCCTTCCACGCCAGGATCAGGGTTTGTGGTACGTGGGGCCATCGCCAGAAACAGCTCCCGAGCCGCTGCGAAGTGCTTGGGGCTCGTGGCGATATAGATGAAATTCACCTGCGGCACAGCCGAAAACAGACCGTTATACGCGAACAGATGTGTCTCGAAACTGGCAAGTCTGAAGAGCCCCGGATCCACAAAACTGAAGGTAACCACATTGGGAGAAGACGGAGACTCTGGAGCGAAGAACAGCGGGAATTTGTCAACGAAATAACGGTCCGTGGTCTTTTCCCGGATCGCTCCCTTATATCGCTTAGCAGGAAGCAGCTCTCGACCGATGGAGAGTTTCCGGCAGAAATAGTCGACCTTCTCGGTCTCGGTTTCGAGATACCGGTACTCGAGGTGCCCCAGGACGAAATCAAGAATGGCCAGTTTCGTGCGGATGTGTTCCACCGAATGCTCACGGCGATTGCGGAGATTTTCCCGCCCAATTGAGCGGTACACAAGGCGAGAGAAAAGATGGTAGACGCGTCCGTTTCGAAGCAGTAGACGGGCGGTGGCATGTCCTTTTCCGAGCACCTTTTGAGTGAAAGCCATGCTCTTATCGCCGCTTTTGGCCCCCGTGAAGGTGAGGTACTGGCGTGTAGAGAAATACCCAGAGTGAGTGGCTACGAGATAGAGAAAACGAGCCTCGTCCTCGGTGTAGCCAAAGCCGCGGAGGTTCTCGATGCTGGTTTCAGGAAAGTGCATGGCTCACAAACTCAGAATCGCG
>DATDGW010000832.1:0-4644 GCA_036521895.1 Candidatus Sulfotelmatobacter sp.
CGTCTTCGAGCAGAAGGGCGAGATTCTTTCCGGCTCCTATTCCGGCGTTCTGGGGCAGGCGAAAGTCGCCGGGACGGTGAAGGGCGATCAGGTGGAATGGTCGTTTGACGGCGGAGCCGCGGGGAAAGTGACCTTCAAAGCATCGCTAGACGGCGCAACCAAGATGAAAGGAACCACGGAGTACGGGCTGCTGGGCGCGGGTACCTTCACGGCGAACAAGAAATGACCGCGCTTCAGCGCACAGCGCGGCATAGCCGCTGGCACGACTTCAGTCGTGCCGACGATAACCGCTGGGATCAAGGGCTTTAGCCCAATGCCGTTTAGTTTTCTGACGTGATTTTGACATAAGGGAAGTGGCTTCGAATATGTCGGTTGAAAAAGGATCCCTTGGAAACGGCGCGGAGCAACGCGCGATACAGACTCGGCGCAATGCCTGAATACAGGTAACGCGCTCCATCGCGGAAATCCAGTTGCAGCGTTTCGCGACGGTCGTCGTAGGTTGCTGCCGCCAAAGTGGTCGAGTCCAACCTTACCCTGGCTGAGGTCGTGATGGTCATGGGCGCACCCTCTGGCGGAGAGGGCGACGGAAGGGAAATTGTCCACCGCGTCCCCAAATCTCGCGCGGATACGAACGCTTCCGGGAACGCTCGGGCAGTTTGGCCTGGGCCACGATCCGCAGCAATCGTTCCATTTCCTCCTGGAATTCGGCCATGGCCGCGGCGCGCTGCAGATACGGCCACGCCGCCATGACGGCATCTTGAGCCGTGGAAAAGCTGAGCTGCCGCGGTCGGAGACCGGCCCGGGAGGCGGACAGATAGATGACCGCACGAACCACGTTGTAGGCACAGACGGCCATCGTTACGTCCTTTTCCACCATGTTCTTGCTTTTACTGGTGACCTGATGCAACTCCAGCGTACGTTTCAAGCTGCGCAGATCGGTTTCGATATTCCAGCGGAGTTTATACGACGCCAGGATGTGCTTGGGCTTCAGATCCAGAGTCGTAAAAAAATACAGCATCTCGCCGTTTCCAGCCGGGTGCCGGCAAGCCACCACCCATCCCTTCACCATTGCTCCCTCCGGCAGGCCGGGATGGGTTTTGCGATCCTGCGGACTGGCTTCCCATTCCACCCTCCGGCGCCTTCCCGGACGCAGGGCTTGGCCGCGCAGCACCTTGCCGGCACGCATCGCATTGAGTCGGAAGAGCATCGGGCGTTGCGTCTGCTGCACCGCGTGAGCGAACGCGAAGATCCCAAAGTTGATATCCGCCATGACAATCGCATCGGCGGGCAACTTCTGGAGGGCTTGACTGGCCAAGCTCTGCTCACTGATCGCCCGCTTCCCGTACATGGCGCCCCAACTCGGCTGCGTCGCCAGTCCCGTGTGCGCGTCATGAAACGTGACCATCAACAGGGTGGGCCAGTGATTATCCCCATGCTGATTCCGTCCGGGCGGAAAGGCTTTCACCAGTTCCCGACTGTGGGGCAGTCGCAGGGTCGTGCCGTCGATTAGAAATACGGGTCGCCGTGCCTCCGGCAGTTCCTCGCGCATCACCACCTGGAGCTGTCCAAAAATGTGCTCGCACACGCTGTTCACCACCAGTGTGGGCATCTTCCGTCGTGCTTGGCAATAGCCACCGGTCGCCGTGGAGATGCGACCCTCGCGAACCCGCTTACTGGTATGGGGGCCTGTCTGCCAGCTCATCGCCTGCCGCGCCAGAAACTGTACCGCTGACGACAGCGTTCCCTTGCCGTTTAGCCGCTGGTAGATCATCAACCACACCAGGACTGCCACATTGTAAATTCCGCCGCGTGCCTTATACGAGTGCTCCTGGCAAAGCTGGTTGATTGTGGTAGCGGACGCAACGGTGCCCAGAATCCGCTGGAATAGAGTGAGGTCGAGAGACGTGGGGGAGGTCATGCATAAAACATAAACTATTAATTATGTTGTATTTGCCGAATCCCAAAAACTAAAGCGCATTGGGCTCAAAGCCCCGGATTGGGCCGCCAACATCGTGACTCCGGTAGGGAACCACATCTTCAAGGTTGACCCCACGGCCGCGAGATATGACATCGTCGCCAACGTTCCGGCGGGCACGACCAAAGCTCAAGCACGCGAAATGCTCAAGAACTTGCTGGTCGATCGGTTCAAATTGACCTACCATCTCGAGAAGAGGAATTTCGATGGCTATGCGGCGACGCGCGCAAAGGAGGGCGTGAAGCTCAGGCCCTCGGACCCTGCCAAAGGATCCGAAGCCGCGCCGCTGGCGGCGAAGTTTACTTTGGGACCGGACGGCTTTGCGGAGGTACCCGCCGGCGAGCCCGCGATCGTCGCCGTCATTGTGGATGGCAGCGGGAAGGTTCGCTGGTCTGTTCGCAACGTGCCCGTCTCTTCGCTGCTAGAGATGCTCGGGCAGTTCTATCCGTTGGCCGCTCGTCTCGGCGGCGCGGAGAGTTCGGCAGGCTACATTTTTGACGATACGGGCTTGGCCGGAAAGTATGACTTCAAGTTCGAGTATCCGCTGAGCGCATTCCAATTTGGTCGCGCTCTTGAGTACGCGTCTGGGGCTGCGACCTTCGCGGATAGGTCGCTCAACGTTAGCTGGAAAGGCATCGTAAGATTCCAGAGCGCCACCGATATCAAATCCGAATTTGCCGCTCTAGCAAAAGAGGCACTCGCAGACCAGCCGGAAAGCGATCCAGCCCTCCTCGCGGCGATCGAAAAACAGCTCGGGATCAGGTTGGTAAAGAGCAAGGTCCCGCTCGACGTGGTGACGGTCGATCGCGTCGAGAAGATGCCTACCGAAAATTGAGAAGCGGCAAGGGCGGCCACGCGGCGTTAAAAAGGCCGGATGTGTACTGAAAACACGATTTG
Organism: Candidatus Sulfotelmatobacter sp.; assembly: GCA_036521895.1. Classification (GTDB taxonomy): domain Bacteria; phylum Acidobacteriota; class Terriglobia; order Terriglobales; family Acidobacteriaceae; genus Sulfotelmatobacter. Next base: position 2,873 of record DATDGW010000832.1, read on the forward strand.
ATCGGTCATTCCGGAGGCGAAACGATGTCTCTTCGGCGATCCCTGGTTAGCTCCGTACTGCTCCTTATCGGAGCAGCGGGTCTAGGCGCTCAAGATACTTATGTAGGCGTGATCGACCCGGACTTGAAGCTGATGTCCGGCTTCGACTCTTGGGTGACATTCATCATCTAGCCAGCAACCGACCGCGATCTGCAGGCACTACCGTCGTCGGCCAGGCTCCCCCGCGCGACCTTTTACGGCCTGCAGCACCCGGAAACCAGGACGCACCTGGTTATCGTGGACTCTTCAGACGGCGCAGCGGTCTATGCTGACCTCAACGGAGACAGGCGTTTCACGGACGATGAGCGGTTTCCCTTTCATCCACTGCCGGTTAAAACGGATTACACCGTCGACACCCGCGGCTGGCCGATCTCGGAATCCTGTTTCGGCCTCGCTCTGAGCGGCAAAAGTTTTCGGCAATTCCCTAGTTGCGTTCGTTTGTTCGAGCGCGGAAAGTCGACTTACCAGGATAAATCGCGCTCCGTCGATCTTGGCGTTGGGCCGTGGGTCACGGGAACCGCAACGATTGGTTCGCGAAAAATCCGCGTTGGCTACTCGTACGATCTTCGGAGCGACTCTGTTAATCCGATGGACGCAGAACTCGGGATGCGCGAGGAAAGCGGCGGCCCGATCGATTTCGTTCCCGGATCGCCACAAACTGCCGTAGCCGACAAAGAGTCCGTCGTCTTCCGTGTTGGCGATCTGTATCTTTCCACGGATTCTGTCGATCTAAAGCGGAGCAGTTTCGTCTTGCGCTCCCATCCGGCCGCCGACTACATCCGGGTGGAACTTGTGCCGGGCGCCGCGCTGCCGGATTGGACTTTCACGGATCTAAGTGGAGTCCAGGGAAGCCTTAAATCTTACGCGGGCAAATATGTTCTTCTCGATTTCTGGACCTCCTGGTGTGCGCCGTGCCGCGCCGATTTCGAAGATCTCAAAGTTGTCCTACACCGCTTCCAGTCCCGCAATTTCGAGGTTCTGGGTGTACTCAGCGACACGGATGAAGCCGCCGCGCGAAAGCTGGCGCAGGAGCGAAACCTGCCTTGGCCTACGGCGGCTTCGCCGGCTACACTGGACTACGCAATGAAGCGCCTGAGGGTGTCGATCTTCCCGACCCACATCTTGCTCGACCCGAACGGGCATGTCGTGAGCGCTTCGGATACTGCGGTGCGCGGCGAGGCTCTTTCCAAGACACTCGAGGCTCTGCTTCCGCGATAAATTCCGCACCGTCTCCAGCAGGAACGATCCCCCGTATTCGATTTCGGCAAAGCGCTATTTGGACGAAACCGGCGCCACCGCCACACTGACCATCGCCGGCCGCAGCAAACGTCCCTTGAAATTGTATCCCCGCTGGTGTTCGTCGATCACCGTTTCGTCCGGAGCGTTCTTGACGGGTTTTTTTTCCACCGCGTGATGAACATGCGGATCGAAAGGCCGCCTGCGGTTCGATCGCTCCGGCCTTCTGGGGACGGCAGGTGGAGCACGACGTTCCCCACATGATCCGCGAGGCGGGATTACGGATCGTGACCGACCAATTCGTCCGTCAGGGATTTTATCCGTCCCGGGTGCTTGCGGCCAGGAAACGGTAGAGCCCACCCGCCGCGTCGGCCCAGGAATCGCCGATCAATGTATAACTCGATCTGGCGCTGAGGGTCCTATGGGGCGCACGACATAGAAGTGGAAATCAGGCCGCCTGGCGGCCTTCCCAATAGTCCTCAAAGCGACTGTTGAGG
>DATDGW010000833.1:0-21194 GCA_036521895.1 Candidatus Sulfotelmatobacter sp.
ACCGCAGAGAGTTGCGCGCAGTCCGTCGAGCAGACTCTAAACTGCTTTGGTCGAATCGACGCGCTCATAAACAACGCAGGCCGCAACGACAAAGTCGGGCTGGAACAAGGTAGCGTCAGCGAGTACGTCGCTTCGCTCAACCGGAATCTAGTGCACTACTACGGCATGGCGCATTATGCCCTGCCCCACTTGAAGCGCTCGCGCGGTTCGATCGTTAACGTCGGTTCCAAAACTGCAGTCACCGGACAGGGAAGCACGTCGGGCTACGCATCCTCAAAAGGCGCAATCATGGCTCTGACGCGCGAATGGGCAGCCGAGTTGCTGCCCTACGGCATTCGCGTCAACACTGTGATCCCCGCCGAGGTCATGACGCCGCTCTATCGCAGCTGGCTCGACACGTTCCCGAATCCCGAAGACAAGCTGAAGACCATCCTCACCAAGATTCCTCTCGAGCAACGCATGACCACGTCAGAGGAGATCGCTGCGATGGTCGTGTTCCTGATCTCGGCCAAGTCCAGCCATACGACGGGGCAACATTTATTCGTCGATGGCGGCTACGTTCACCTGGATCGCGCACTCACATGAGATCTCCGAATCAGCCTTCGCCGCCGCTTACCGAGCGACGCTACGTCGTGCCACTCGTCCTGGTGACCAGCTTGTTTTTCCTATGGGCGATCGGCGTCAACCTGAATGACATCCTGATCCAGCATTTCAAGAAGGCATTCGGCCTCACGGACTCTGGATCATCGCTGATTCAGGTTGCTTTCTTTGGCGGCTATTGCCTTGCTGCTCTGCCCGCGGGGTGGCTGATGCAGCGAGTGGGCTACAAGCGTGGAATCCTGATCGGCCTGCTCGTGTGTTCCACTGGCACAATCCTATTTATTCCAGCCGCTTCTGTAAGAATCTACGGATTCTTCCTCTTTGCTCTCTTCCTGATGGCATGTGGACAATCCGTTCTGGAAGTCGCCGCCAATCCGTACGTGACCACGCTGGGCCCCGCCGACAGTTCGGAACGAAGACTGAATCTGGCCCAGTCCTTCAACGCCGCCGGCGCTGTGATGATCGCTCTTGTCGGCTCCAGGTTCATTCTCTCCGGCGTCGAGCACACGCCCGCGGAACTCGCAGCCATGAACCCGGCCCAGTTACTGGCCTATCGGGCGTCCGAGGCGAACATGGTGAAGACCCCTTATCTTGTCATCACCGGCGTCTTCCTGTTCGTTGCGCTGCTTATCTTCCTGACGAAGCTGCCCGAGATCCGCGAGACCAGCCCCGACGGCCTGAAAACTGCCGACGCGAAACTCAGTGGTGCCTTCGCCTTCCCCCATTTAATCAAAGGCGTGCTCGCCCAGTTTTTCTACGTCGGAGCGCAGGTTGGCGTAGGGAGCTTCATCATCCGGTTCACAGAATTCACCCTCCCCGGCGTGCACGAAAAAGATGCCGCCCACTACCTGCAAGCACACCTGGCGGGTTTCATGATTGGGCGTTTCGCAGGCTCCGCAATCATGCAAAAGGTTGCGGCTCCGCGCTTGCTCAGCCTGTTTGCCGGCGGATCACTGCTCTGCCTTCTAGTCGTCCTGTTGGCTTCGGGGGTAGCGCCCGTCTGGGCCATCGTGCTGATCGGCTTCTTTCACTCGATCATGTTCCCGACAATTTTCGCCCTAAGCCTGAAGAACCTTGGCCCGTACACGAAGCTGGGATCTTCGCTTCTGGTCATGGCGATCATCGGAGGTGCGGTCTGCCCCTGGATCATGGGCAGAGTTTCCGATGCTTGGAATATCCAGCGCGCGTTTGCCGTTCCTCTGCTTTGTCATGCCTTCGTCTTCTATTTCGCAATGTGGGGATATCGTCCAGCCGGCGTCGCGAACGCCGACACACGCCTAGCTATTCCCGCCACCGAGGTCGAATGATACGACGCTTCTGCCTGACCCTCGATTTGAAAGACGATCCCAAGCTGATCGCCGAATACAAGCGCTATCACGAAAAGATATGGCCGGAGATTACGCGCAGCATCAGAGACTCCGGCATCGAGGACATGGAGATCTATCTGCTCGGCACGCGCATGTTCATGGTCATGGAAGTCAACGAGTCTTTCTCGTTTGAAGCTAAGAGCAAAACCGATCGACTCAATCCAAGAGTGCAAGAATGGGAGACGCTCATGGGGACGTTCCAGCAATTGTTACCGCAAGCCAAGCCGGGCCAGAAGTGGCTGTTGATGGAACGAGTATTCAAATTGGAAGACTTAGAGCCTCACGGCCTCTCAGGCCAGGCGTGCCGTGGATAGCGCCGCATTAGTTCCCTCCGCACTTCTGGATAGAGCCGCTCCCAGAAACCTGCCAGATCTGTCGTCGTCTGCACGGCCCGCTGATTTGGCGCCAGCAAGTGCACCACAACCGGCGTGCGTTCAGGGCCGATGCGCGGCGTATCGCGCATGCCAAAGAAATCTTGCAGCCGGGATGAGATCCACGGCGGCTTCCCTGGCGCATAGTGAACCTTGGTGTGGCGGCCCTGCTGCAAGCGGATGCTTTCCGGGGCGAGTTCACGAAACCGCCGCGCACCGACCCTCCGTTCGAGAACCGAGACGAAGTCCGCCGCTGCCTTCTTCAGCTCGGCAAAGCTTCGCAGTCCGCCGCACATCTCGCGCAACGCCTGCGGGATATCCGGCACCTCAAGACCAGCAAACTCGACTCGCCCCATGAAGTCATTCAAAGCCTCGACGTCGACGAACCTCTCGATGCCTGCTTCCACCGCCTTCTGGGCGAGCAATTCGGCTGCGGCGTGTGCCTCCGGTACCGCGCCTCGTGATTCCTGAATCACCAGTTCGTCATAGAGCAGCGCGCTCACCGCGTCCACTCGCTCGGCCATGCGATTCCACGCCACGCCGGATTGATCCTTCATGCGATCCGGAAACAGATCGATCAGCCATTCCGGCTCGATGCGGGCAGTCATTCGAATCAGCGGCAGAGGTCTCTCCTGGCGATCTTCGGCATCCACCGCGACCATAAATTCATACGGCGGAGGCTCACCCGCCAGCTCCGCCGACGCACCTGTCGAAAGCAGCACCTGCTTCCCCGCCCGCAGGCGCGCCACGCGATCTGGAAATCCAGCGAGTACCGAGATCAGCAGAGCGTCGTCGTCATGTTTCTTCTTTCCTGAAATCCGCGCGATACGGCGCAACTGAGCGACATGCTGCAGCACTCGGTGGTCCAATTCCACATCCATGGCGGCGAGCAGATCGTTCTTCTCAACCCGAACCCCCGAGCCGAGCACAGCTAGCGCTACGCATCCATCCGCACCCACGCCTCGCTCCACGGCTTCCACGAGAATTCGCGACAACCGCGGAGGCAGCGGATACCGCGCCAACTGCTGCGCCGTCTCGCGGCGGGCACCCAGGCGATCCAGCAGCGACTCGGCCCGTTCAACGGCCGCTTCTGCCGGAGCATCCAGCCATGCGATGTCGCCGGCGTGAGCAATCCCCATCGCTCGAAGCGAAAGACAGAGTTGTGACAGATCACTGCGCAAAATCTCCGGCGCGTCTTGCTCCGGGCGTCGCGAGTAATCCTCTTCTGTGTAGAGTCGCAGCACGCGGCCCGGCGCGGTTCGCCCCGCCCGCCCCGCTCGTTGTTTCGCCGAAGCCTTGCTCACACGGCCGACGTGCAGCGTCGCCAACCCGCTCCACGGCGAATACGACGCGAAGCGCGCGAGACCGCTGTCGACGACTGCGGTCACGCCATCCACCGTAATCGAGCTCTCCGCGACGTTGGTGGCAAGAATCAGCTTTCTCTGAGGCAACGGTGAGAGCGCCAGGTCTTGTTCCTTAGGCGGCAGGCTGCCGTGTAGAGGAAGGGTCAACAATCCATTTCGCCGCGCCAGTGTTTCGCACGCCCGTATCGCGCGACGAATCTCCACTGCCCCAGGCAGGAAAACAAGAGTGTCACCAGAGTGTCCTGTATCGATCAGCTGCTCCACCGCGTTCTTCACTTGCACTTCGAGCGGCTCGGGAGAATACGCTAGATGCTTGATCGAAAGGCCAAACAGCTTCCCCTCGGAACGAACGATGGGGCAACCGGCGAGATATTGGGCCACAGGCTCGGTCTCGAGCGTTGCCGACATGACGACGATCCGCAGATCGGGTTGCGTCTGTTGCAATCGTTTCAGTAGAGCGAGCGCGAGATCGCCCTCCAGATGGCGCTCATGGAATTCATCCAGCACCACTGCGTCGACGCCCTTCAGCTGAGGATCTGAAAGCAGACGGCGAGTCAGCACCCCCTCGGTGACAAATCGCAGCCGCGTTCGCCGGCCGACCACTGCTTCGAACCGAGTCTGATATCCGACCGTCTCGCCTACCGGTTCGCCAAGTTCCGACGCAACTCGACGCGCCGCCAGTCGCGCCGCAATCCGGCGCGGTTCGAGCACGACCACATCGCTCCCAACTAACCCTAGCAGCGCTGGTGGCACTCGCGTGGTCTTGCCCGCACCCGGAGAGGCTACGATCACAAGATTGGGTTGCCGTTTCAGGGAGTCAAGAATCTTCGGCAGAATAGCGTCCACCGGAAGAGCGGGTTTGCGCATCGGCACTTCTCATCGAAACATGGCGCTTCGACTGGCGTCAAATGACACTCGTCAAAGCCTCGGAACTTTGACTTTTTTTCTCGACCTTCTTAACGTATCTTCAAATGCCTGCTTACTTCACTCCCGAGCTTTTCCAGTTTCTCACCCGCCTCAAACGCAACAACCGACGCGACTGGTTTCAGGCCCACCAGGAAGACTGGGAGGGTCATGTGCGCCAACCGGTGCTGCGATTCATTACCGGCTTCGCCGCACCTTTATATGAGCTCTCGCCGTATCTCGTCGCCGATCCCCGCCCGTCCCGCGGTTCCATGTTTCGCATTTATCGCGACACGCGGTTCTCCCACGACAAACGACCCTACAAAACGCACGTCGCCATGCGTTTCTCCCATCGCGGCAAGGACGTTCATTCTCCCGGCTTCTATCTTCATCTTGAGCCTGGTAGCTGCTTCGCTGCGTCAGGCCTGTGGCATCCGGAGGCGCCCACTCTACTCAAGGTTCGCAATGCGATCGTCTCACGGCCTAAGGATTGGCGGGCAGTCCGTAAACTCCTCAACTGGGACGATGCTAGCAGACTCAGCCGGGCGCCCCGTGGCTACCCGGCCGATCACGAATTCGTGGAAGACCTGAAGTTGCGCGATCTCGGCACCGCTGTGAACTTCACCGACAAGCAGGTCTGCAACTCTCGTTTCATGGCAACGTTCGTGGCCGCCTGCCGGGATATGTCCCCGGTCGCTGCATTCCTCAGCAGCGCGGTCGGACTCAAGTTTTAGGCTATGAGGTCAGACACTAAGTGACGAACCCCGGCAAGATGCCCTGGTAGATCGCCATTCCCACCACGGCATCCACGCCCATAGCGTGCAGTTCGCCGATCTCTTCTTGAGTCCGGATTCCACCCGCGGCAATGAGTTGCCGCGCTGTTGTCGCCCGCAGCGGACGAATCACCTCCCGCGGAAATCCTCGCAGCAGGCCCTCCGTTTCCACGTGCGTATACAGAAACGCGCCGCACCATGCGTCCAGAGCCTGTACCATTTCGAAGGGCGAGACCGGGGTCACCTTCCGCCATCCATGAATCGCCACCCGCCCCCCGATGGCATCGAGGGCAAAAACCAATTGGCTGGCACCTATCGCATTCGCCATACTCTCCGCAAATCCCAAATCCAGATAGTCTCCCGCGAACAACGCCGATCCGAGAATGACCCTCTGTGCTCCCGCCGCCAGTGCCGCTTGCGCAGCCTCCACCGACCGGATGCCGCCTCCCACTTGGCATGGCAGTTGCCGAGCCAATTCCCGCACCAACCCGACGTTGTTCCCCGTCCCAATTGCAGCATCGAGATCAATGAGCTGTACCAGCGGATATTTCGTAAAGCGATCCACCCACGCAGCGAAGTCGTCGAACTCCAGCGCTTTCTTCCGGCCCTGTACCAACTGAACGATCTTTCCGCCCATTAGATCGATCGACGGAATCAACATGGCCACCTCACCGGAACCCCCTGTGTGCCGATTTCCTGCTTGAGGTCGTCAAGCCGGCTGAAACCATAGTGGAAGATCGAAGCTGCCAGCGCTGCATCGGCAAGCCCCTCTCGAAAGACGTCGACAAAATGCTGCGCACCGCCCGCGCCTCCAGAAGCAATCACTGGAATCCGAACTGAATCGGCGACGGCCCGCGTCAACTCGCAATCAAAGCCAATGCCAGTGCCGTCGCGATCCATCGAAGTCAGCAAAATCTCACCTGCACCCCGGTCTTCCGCCTCATGCGCCCACTCCAAGGCGTCGCGCCCGCTTGTCACGCGTCCTCCATGCGTGTACGCCTCCCATCGGGAGGCTCCCTCGCGCCGCTTTGCATCAATCGCCACGACAACCGCCTGTGACCCGAATCGGAGTGCGATTCGCGTGAGTAGATCTGGATTTGTCAGCGCCGCGGAATTGATGCTGATCTTGTCCGCGCCCGCCGAAAACACCGCGGCCGCATTCTCCAGCGTGCGAATCCCTCCTCCCACGGTAAGGGGAATAAACAGCTGGCACGCCGCCCGGCGGACGGTATCCAGCAAGGTAGCGCGCCCCTTGTGCGTCGCCGAAATGTCCAGAAGCACGATCTCATCCGCTCCCGACGCGCTATGCGCCTTGGCCAACTCAGCCGGATCCCCCGCGTCGCGCAGATTCTCAAACTGCACGCCTTTCACCACGCGGCCGCTGTCCACATCGAGGCAAGCGATAATGCGTTTCGTCAGCATGTCAGAGCTCACAAAAATTACCCAGCATCTTCAAGCCAATCTCCCCGGACTTCTCGGGATGAAACTGCACCCCAAACAGATGTTCCCGCTCTACCGCAGCGGAAAAACGCCCGCCATAGTCGCAACACGCCACCGTCGCATCCATCACCGGCGCGCGAAAAGAGTGCGTGAAATAAACGAATGAGCCAGACGGCACACCGCGCAGCAGCCGGGAAGACGCATCGACCTCGAGCTGATTCCATCCCACATGAGGCGCCTTCACACTCCATGCGAAGCGCTTGCATTGCCCGTCAAACAAGCCCAGGCCTCGCGCCTGCAGGGATTCCTCGCTGCCCGCGAACATCCACTGCATCCCCACACAGATGCCGAGGAACGGAATTCCCCGCCCGATCGACTCTGAGATGGCCTGCTTCAGACCAGTTCGCTCCAGAGACACAGTCGACGTAAAATGACCGACTCCTGGAAGCACGACCTTCATCGCCTTTGCCACCAGCGCGGGGTCAGAAGTAACAGTGCATTCCTGACGCAGCCAGTCCAGTGCCTTCTTCACCGAAACCAAATTCCCCGCGCCGTAGTCGACAATCGCGATCATCACAGCACTCCCTTGGTGCTTGGCAGCAGTCGCGCCATGCGCCGGTCGCGCCAGCAAGCCGCGCGCAACGCCCGCGCAAACGCCTTGAACAGCGCCTCAATCTTGTGATGGCTCGACCGCCCGTACAGCGTTCGCACGTGAACATTGGCGCGCGCCCCCCGGGCAAAGCCCTCGAAAAAGTCATGCACCAGCTCAGCCTGCAGATCGCCGACCAACCGCGTGCGCACTTTGGTATCGACCACGGCGGCAGTGCGCCCGCAAAAATCCACGGCAGCCAGGCCCATGGTTTCGTCCATCGGCATCAGAAAATACCCCGCTCGCAGAATGCCTCGTTTGCGGCCCAGCGCCTTGTCAAACACCTGCCCAAGGACGATCCCAACATCCTCCACCGTGTGATGCTGATCCACGTCGAGATCTCCGCGAGCCTTGAGCTTCAGATCGAATCCCCCATGATGCGCGAACAGTTCCAGCATGTGATCAAAGAATCGAATGCCGGTGGACACCTCATATCGCCCACGTCCCTCAATCGTGAGTGATACCTGAATCTGCGTCTCTTTGCTGACCCGTTTGATGCTTCCTGTTCTCATGGCCGCGACGCTCCTTGCGTTATCCCAAGCTCTTCGCACGTCTCCTGCAACGCGGTGAGCAACAGATCCGCATGCGCGCGCGGACCAAGCGTAATGCGCACACATCCTTCGCACCCGTGATCACCTGACCGGTCGCGCACCAAAATGCCGCGCCGCCTCATGTGCTCTACAAAAGGTGCCACTATTTCCACACGCGCCAACACGAAGTTCGCCTGACTCGGCCAGAATTGAATTCCCACCCCTTCGAGAGCCCGCTCCAGCCGCGACCGCGACGCGCGAACCTCGCTTGCATATTCCCGGATATAGTCCTGATCCCCGAGCGCCTCCGGCAGACAAGCCAGCGCCACCGCATTCACGTTGTAAGGCGAACTGACTCGCCGCACCGACTGCATCTGCTCCCCATCGCCGATCAGTGCACCAACACGCAGCCCTGCCATCCCGTACGCCTTGGAAAAGGTCCGCGCCACAAACAGGTTGGGACACTCTTTGCGCGCGGCCAGCATGCTCTGCTCGTAGAACTCAAAGTACGCCTCATCCACAAGCACCGCTGCGTCCGTGGCGGTCTGAGCGATACGCCGCAGATCTTCGGGCGGCGCAACCGTTCCCGTCGGATTATTCGGATTCGCAATGGCGATCAGCCGCGTGCGCGGCGTAATTCGGTTGCAGACCTCGTCACCAGGAAAAACAAAACCCTTGACGGTTGGAACGCTGATGATCTTCGCTCCCGCCGCCATCACGTAAATCCGGTACATCGAATAAGTGGGAACAACAATCAGCGCTTCGTCGCCGGGCTCGAGGTAGGTCTCGCAGAGCAGATGAATCGCTTCGTCCACCCCATTCGTCAGCAACAACTCGGCCGCCCCAACTCCCAGAGCCTCAGCTACCTCCGCTTCCACCGGCCCGCGCTCGGGATACCGGGCAAGCTCTTCCGCGCTTAACTGCCGCAAACGCTCGAGCACCCGCGGTGAGCACCCGACCGTGTTTTCGTTGAAATCCAATCGCAGTCCATCCCGCCCCGCCAGCGGCGGATGATACGAAGGCAGCGTCCGCACTGCTTCCCGTGGACTAAGCACGCTCGCACCTCACTTGGATCGATCGCGCATGCGCAGGCAATCCCTCAGCCTCAGCAAGACATTCGATCGCCAGCGCAATCCGCCTCAGCCCCTTGGCTGAAAGTTGCTGCACGGTGATCACCTTCACAAAATCAGCCACACTCAGACCTCCACGAAATCGAGCCTGCCCCGAAGTCGGCAAAACGTGATTGGGCCCAGAGGCGTAATCGCCCGCTGCCTGCGCCGCATAGTCCCCCACAAACACCGAGCCCGCATTCTGAATAAAGGGCAGATCCTCCTCGGCGACGGTGATGTGCTCCGGCGCAAGCTGATTTGCCCAGTCCCGAGCCTGTGCCCGAGACTCTGCCACTAGCATTGCGCCCCGCGCGCGCAGCGACGCCTGAGCCGTCGGATTCCCCTTCGCAAGTTGCACCGCGCTGGCCTTCACCGACTGCGCTAGTTCGCGAGACGTTGTGATCAACACCGACAAGGTCTCGGGATCATGCTCCGCCTGCGCCACCAAGTCTGCCGCGATGAGTTCAGAATTGCCGGCATCGCTTAGCACGACGGCCTCCGTGGGCCCAGCTAGAAAATCAATCGCGCAATCAAACGAAACCAGCTTCTTCGCAACCGTGACGAAAGCGTTCCCAGGTCCCACAATCTTATCCACTCGCCGAATGCTGCTGGTTCCGTACGCCAAAGCCGCAATCGCCTGCGCCCCACCCACGCGATAAAACTCGCGCACGCCCAACATCGCGGCCGCAGCCAACACTTGCGCCGACGGCTTGGGCGACACCACGAGGATGTTTTTCACCCCCGCGACCTGCGCGGGAATCACCGTCATCAGCAAAGTCGAAACCAGCGGATAGCGCCCGCCCGGCACGTAGCACCCCACCGACTCCAAAGGGCGAACCATTTGCCCAAGAGAGATTCCGCCGCGAGTCCTCCTCCAGTCACCGGGCTTCTGCCATTCACAAAAACGCCGGATGTTCTGCGCAGCCTGCCGCAGCGACCTGCGCAACTGCGGAGGAATCGCTCGCAGCGCCGCCGCCACTTCTTGCTCGGACACTCGCAGAGACTGTTTCCTCTCCAGCCCATCCCACCGCTCCGCATACCGCCGAAGCGCTTGATCCCCGCCTCGCCTCACGCTGTCAACCATGCGCCGCACTCGCGGCTCCAGTCGCCCAAGGTCCGTGCCTCGTGCGGCAAGGCGCTCCACTAGCGCTCCAGCCTCGCGGCCCGCAACGATCCGCATCACAGCACCACCTTGTTCAGCGGATACTCGACAATGCCCTGCGCCCGCGCCTCTTTCAGCCGCGGAATGACATCCCACGCGGCCCCTTCGTCAATCACCGTGTTAACCGCAAGCCACTCCTCGTCGCTCAGATGAGAAATCGTCGGTTTCTGCAACGCTGGCAGCACGGCGAGCACGGCTGCCAGATCTTCCTTCTTCACATTCAGCATCAACCCCACGCGATCCTGCGCTTCCATCGCTCCTTGCAGCATCAGGGCGAGGTTGTCGATCTTTCGCCGTTTTTCTCGATCGGCATACGAACCCTTATTCGCGATCAGCTGCGTGTTCGACTCCAACACCGTCTCCAGAATGCGCAACCGGTTTGCCTTGAGCGAACTCCCAGTCTCGGTCACTTCGACAATGGCGTCCGCCAGCATCGGAGGCTTCACTTCCGTCGCTCCCCAGGAAAATTCCACACGCACCTCGACGTCCCTCCTGCAAAAGTAGTCGCGCGTTACTTTCACCAGTTCGGTGGCGATGATTTTTCCGGACAATTCTTCCGCCCGGTGAACTGGAGAATCGTCCGGCACCGCTAGTACCCATCGCACCTTGCCGCGGCTGCGCTTGGCATAAATCAGATCGCTCACGGTAACGACTTCCAGTCCGCTCTCGATCACCCAGTCGAGCCCGGTCAGCCCAGCGTCAATGGCTCCGTGCTCAACATAGCGAGCCATCTCCTGGGCTCGAATCAACATGCAATCGATCTCAGGATCGGAAGTTCTGGCAAAATACGACCGACCATCGGTGTAAGCGGGAAGCCCGGCCCGCGCGAATAGCTGCAATGTTGCCTCCTGCAAGCTTCCCTTGGGAATTCCGATGCGGAGTTTCATCGCGTCTCCTTCGGCAGGCTTGTGTTTTCGAAGAGCCGCGCAGGCATCGGCTCCGTGAAGCACGACCGAGTGCCACGGTGGCACACCACTCCTGCCCCCTCCACCTCAACTCGCAACAACAGAGTGTCACGATCGCAGTCCGTGCAGACCGAGACAACTCGCAGCCGGTTTCCCGAACTCTCGCCCTTCATCCAAAGCGTCTGCCGCGCCCGGCTGAAGAACGTCACGTACCCGCCCTCAAGCGTCCGCTCCAGCGCCTGACGGTTCATAAACCCCACCATCAGCACTTCCCCGTCCGCTGCATCCTGCACGACGGCGGGAAGCAGTCCGCCCAACTTCTCGAAATCAAATTCCGCGTTCATATCTGTCTTTCCCTCTCCCGGAGAAACAAAAAGCCCGCTGAGCGTTTTCGCGTCAGCGGGCCGGAACTCCTGATGAGTGCTGTTATCTCAAATCTGCAATCTCAGGTGCACATCGCCGCCGTCGCGCTATGCGCGTGATGGTGATGGCGGTGATGGCAGTGAGACTGCATCTGCAAGTTAGAGTACGAGGGCGCTCCGTCCCGGTCAATCCATTTAATCCATTAGTATGAGCAATTTTTCAAATGGTACCCATTCACATTTTGGATGCCAGCCTAGAATGCCTCGACCGCCAGACCGTCATCAACGAGGGCCTCATCGACCTGATCAATTCGCTCGACGGCACGCGTTACTACTTCCCCAGCTCCAACCAGGTCAACCTGCAGAACAGCGGCCCATATAAATATATGGACCCAACTCTCTACTACACTGCGCTGAATCACGGCTTCTCCGTGGAAACAGGCACTCCATCATTTTCAACGCTGGAGTCTTTCCGCGCATGGATTCCGAAGGAAGATCAGTGGCCCATCGGCGACGCCTGGGCCTATCCCGACTGGCATCAAAGCGGGAACGGCGACATGGCTCCCTTCATGGCGCAAATGCAGGCGGAGTTCGGTGCTCCCGTGAGCCTGGAAGATTTCGAGCGCAAGGCGCAGATGCTCGACTACGTTGACCACCGCGCCATCTTCGAAGGCATGAATGCCCACCTCTGGTCCCCCAACAGCGGACGCCTCCTGTGGATGACCCAGCCCGCATGGCCGAGCAACACCTGGCAAATCCTGACCGCGGACTACGACACGCAGTCTTCTTTCTACGCTGTCAAAAAGGCGTGCGAGCCCCTGCACATACAGCTCGATCTCTCGAGCTACAACGTCGCGCTGGTAAATACCACGAACGAGCCTAAGGCAGCCCTGTTGCTCGTTGCAAATGTGTATTCGCTCGAGAACAAGCTCTTGCTACACAAAGAAGAGAAGCGAGACGCAGCTGCCGACGCTCTCACCGACGGATTCCTGTTGGAGCTGGCGCCGCTGCTCGCCTCGGAAAGGATGGTGCTGGTGAACTTGGAGTTGCACAATGCGTCGGAGAGATCATCTCCAGAAATTTCTATTGGCTGGGAGCGGACAGCGCGTCCTACCGTCGATTGAATCGTCTTCCGACCGCGTCCTTGTCAGCAACCGCTAAATCCACGCGCGTGGGCGAGGCCGTCCGTGTGCGAGTAGGCCTGCGCAATACCGGAACCACCGTCTCCTTGGCCAACAAGCTGACCGTGCTAAACGCGGCTGACGGTTCGCGCGTCCTTCCCGCTTACTACACCGACAACTATGTGGCGCTACTCCCGGGGGAAAGCCGGGAAATTGAAATTGAATATCCCGCGAAGTCGGCCACTGGGCCGGCGCAAATAGCGCTGCGGGGATGGAATCTAGCCAAACAAGTCGTGCAGGTTCCCTAACGAGTTCACGATCCCGGCGTACCCGGCTTGATGTCGGCCGCCTTCCCGTCTTCGTACATAATCACCAGCGGCTTGCCCCCGTTCGGATAACGCACGGTCTTTTCCGACCCACCACCCGCATCCGGCACTCCCATGCCGACGGCGAAGTCGGCCTGCATTTCGTTCATCCCCGGCTTCACTTCGTGCTTCTCCACCGCCTGCCACACATCGGGCGGCCAGTGCTTGTACAAGTCATGCGGATCTTCCACGAAAAACATTTCGTCGGAGTAAATCGTATATTGCTCGTCCGCTTCAAACCCAATTGGCACTGCGTACGTCTTCCCTTCTTTTTCGAACACCGCCATCACCTGCCGCCGCTGGCTCTTCCCTGGGGGCATCGCTGTGACCACATCTTTGATCTCCAGCTTATCGATCGGCAACAACAATCCCGCGTCATGCGCAAAGTCAACCTGCTTGTGCGCCGTGTCGTAGCTGTAATACGTATAGCGATAACCCTCCTTCACCCACACCGGCTGCTGGCTGAGCTGCTTCGCACTCTTAACGTCGTAGGGATGCAGCTTCTTCGGGCTGACATAATAATCAGGATTGGAATATCCAATGTTCTGCGCCTGCTTCTGCTTCTCGGCCCCGACCTTCTCCTCATGACGCTCGTACAAAATGTAGCCCGCGCGCAAAGTCGCGACCACCAACGCCAGCAACAGCGCCAGCTGTATCCTGTGCTTCGCCTCGGGAGTCATCATGCGCAAAACTCTACCAGATATGCCGCTCAGCGCACATCCAGCCGGCACCTTACAGTGCATCCCCCGCGAAACCACGGCTATTGCGCAACACTCGGAGGCCGTTCGCATCTCAGTCGTTGTAAACTGAAATGGGGGTTCTGCCATGCCTACAATCACCGAACAAGATGTAATGAGCGCGCTGAAGAGTTGCTACGATCCTGAGATCCCGGTCAACATCGTCGATCTCGGTCTGATCTACAAGGTGGATTTTGCCCCCGTGCCCGCCGCGAATCCCGAGGAACCCAAGCAGGACGTCACCGTAGAAATGACCCTGACGGCGCAAGGTTGCCCCGAGCACGTCAACATCAGCGCCCAGGTAAAATCACGCGTCGAGCAGTTGCCCGGGGTCAGTAACTGCACCGTGAATGTAGTGTGGACCCCGCCCTGGACCCCCGAGCGCCTCAGTCCCGACGCCAAGAAGCAACTCGGCATCGAATAAGAACCGGGCTTCCGGCTCCCGCGATGATCGATACGGAAGCCCGCAGCTGAACACCGGAAGCCCTCGCTATCCCCCAATTTCCTCCCAAGCCTCCACTGCGCTCCGCCCCGCAGCCTCGGTGATCCGCTTGCCGGCTTGCCCCGCCATCTCCATCACCCGCATGCCGCGCTCGAAATATTCCGGCAGCGATTGCCGCACTTTCTCGAACTTCTCCGGATACTCCGCCGCCAGCACCGCCAGACCCACACCGGTCGCCAGCACTCCCGCTGGATACTTCTTTTTCATAAACAGAATTCCCGCCGTACCGATCGACCCGAGAACCACCGCTTTCCGCCAGCCGTCCATAGATCTTCCCCCTAAACTCTTCCCTTGTTTGCGATTGTACCCCAGCGTCCGCCGGTCGCACCAAACCCCGCACCCCTCGCCTCCTTCGCATCCTTTATACTTCCAAGTTCGTTGGAGGCCCCATGTCCGCTGCGCAAGTCCGCCCTGCCACATTCATGTTGATCGTAGCTCTGGCCACCGCTCTGTCCGCAGAAACCAAGCCCCGCGCCCGCGATCTTGGCGTTCCCTTCGACGGCACTCCGGGCCCCAACAACGCCATCACCGACGTCAAGGGAGTCGAAGTCGGCCACGCCACCCTCATCTCCGGCGAAGGCAAACTGGAAATTGGCAAGGGTCCGGTTCGCACCGGGGTCACCGCGATTCATCCTCGCGGCAAAGCCAGCAACGACGCTGTCTTCGCCGCCTGGTTCACTCTCAACGGCAACGGCGAGATGACCGGCACCACTTGGGTCGACGACTCCGGGTTCCTCAACGGTCCCGTCATGATCACCAACACGCACAGCGTTGGCGTGGTTCGCGACGCGGTCATCGCCTGGAAGGTCAAGCACGGATCACCCGACATGGAAGGCTACTGGTGGTCGCTCCCCGTCGTCGCCGAGACTTGGGATGGCTACCTCAACGACATCAACGGATTTCACGTGAAGCCCGAAGACGCCTTCCACGCCCTTGACGTCGCCCACACCGGCCCGGTCGAAGAAGGCAACGTCGGCGGCGGCACCGGCATGATCTGCAACGAATTCAAGGGAGGGATCGGAACCAGCTCGCGCGTGCTCGACGCGAAGGCAGGAGGCTACACCGTCGGCGTCCTCGTGCAATGCAACTACGGATCGCGCGAGCAACTCCGCATCGCCGGTATCAATGTTGGCCGCGAGATTCCCGAGCACACCGTCTGGAAGGATGACGTCGGCTCCATCATCGTGGTCCTGGCGACCGACGCTCCGCTCATCCCCACACAACTCAAGCGCGTCGCTCGAAAGATTTCTCTTGGCTTAGGCCGCGATGGCAGCTACTCCGGAGACGGCTCGGGCGACATCTTCATCGCCTTCTCCACCGCCAATCCCGGCGCCGTCGGCAGCAAGGGACTGCACCAGATCACTATGCTCCCCAATGATTCCCTCGATCCCATTTTTCTGGCGACCGTCCAAGCCACCGAAGAGGCCGTGGTCAACGCCATGGTCGCCGCGGAAACCATGACCGGCATCAACAATCACACGGTCATCGCATTGCCGCACGATCGCCTCCGCGAGGCTCTGAAAAAGTACAACCGCCTCGCGAAATAGTCAGGGGTGCCCCAGCGCGCGTTCAACCGCGGGCCTGAATTCCCCGGTTTCTTGCACTGTGACGATGTCGCAGTCGGAGCAACTCTACCTTCCGGCCGGAACAAGAGTTACGGCTAGGACAAGGACATCTCGGTTGCTTGGTAAGCTGAGGCTGCGAACAATCTTGCTTCTGTCGACGCTAAAGGAATAGGCGTCGGCATAGAACGCGCGCGTGTCTTTCGATCCGTCGGCAGTGAGTCGGTAGGCCATGACGGCTGCTTCGGATTCTCCAGGGAAGTGCCTCTGCGCCGCCCAGTCGCTCAGGCTCTGACTAAAAGAAGACGATGTGCCGTCGGCATAAGCGACGGTGAAGGTCTGCAGTTCCTGCGTGCCGTTCACGCCTGCTGCCAGCAGTTTAATGCTGCTGAACTTCCCGCTCGGCAGCGTGATGGTCTTGCCTGTGACAACGTTTGGGGCGTTCGGCGGTCCGATTTTAAACACAACGCCGTCCCCAACCTGCTCGGAGCCTAACTCTTGTGCGGAGAACGAATACCCATCGCCATCGAGACTTGTGTCCGGTGCAAACGCGGACCCATCCTTGTAAATTCCCGTGACGTTGTAGATTGAAGAAAGATCGACCGGGACGGTTCCGGCAACCACGGGTGTGACCGTCACAGCAGTTGTGATCGCGTGCGACAGGTTCTTCGCGGTCCCGGTAATCGTGAACGTCGCGGCGATCGGAGTGGTCGAGGCGGCTGCCGTGAGCGTCACTGTGCTAGCGGCCGACGTGCTGGCCGGATTGAACGAAGCGGTCACGCCCTGCGGCAAACCTGAGGCACTCAGGGTGACAGGTGCATCGAAGCTGCCGCGTGGCATCGCGATGATTCTGGTGGTTGCGCTCCGGCCCTGAGGAACGGACACGTTGGCTGAAGACGCCGTCAGCGTGAAGTCGCTGGGGCCAGCGTTCGGCGAGGGCAAGGCGTCATAGAGCGGCTGAGCTGATTTCACCTCCGGATTCTCGTCCGCGACAGAGATTGCCAGGATGCGGACATTATTATTGTTCGGCAACTTGATGGTCTTGGCTCCGGCCGGTGCATCGAGCGCATAGGCGAACAGATATGAATAGGAATAGGGCACGTTCTCGCCTGCGGCACTGTGATGATGACTGCAATACCAGGCAAGATCCGCGCGTTTGATGTAGGCTGGCTTCAATCCGATCATGCCGCCGTAGTGGTCGTGGGAGGTGTCCTTCGAACTCCACTGCCTGTCATCCCATTGGCCGATGAACCCGCTCCAAGCCTGGAGGTTCAGCTCGACGCTCTTGTTCGCGATCTCGAACGTGGCTCTTTGATCTCCGTTCGCCGACGCGGCCAGCACGTAAACACGATTGAGACTACCGGAAGGTAGAGGGATCGTCTGACCTTTGGCGACGATTGCATTCGCCGCGCCGGTTGCGGCCGGTGCCAGTTGGAATGTCACACCGTTGAAAATGATCTGCGCGGGGAGCATTTCTGCCGGCAGCGAATTGCCTTTGCCGTCGAAACCGGAAGTGGACCGGGCGCCGTCATTGCTGGCGGTCGCGACGTCATAGCGCAGAGTCACCGGTGTGGAACGGACGACCGCGACTTTGCTCGAGGCAGCAGCCAAGCGCAGTGCGAACGTTCGCGGCTGATAGGCGCCGAACGAGGTCACGAGTACGCCACCGGTTGTCGTCGCAGCTCCGACCGGCTGCTCTTGCCCGTTCACTTCGCGGGCAGAGGCTATTGGGGCTGCAAATGAAACTTGAACATTCGGCTGTGGCCTGCCGTCGAGTTCCACCAGACGCACGATGACTTCGTCGCTCAGCTCAGCTTTTTTCACCGCCAGGACTCGGATGCGGGGGTTGTTCACCTTCAAAAGAGAAAAGGTTTTGCCCATCGTGCCCGCGTGCTTCGAGGTTTCGAAGGCGATCAGCGGAGTGTTGAGGCGCTGACCCTGCCAGTCGGTTTGCGCGTCGCGCCAACCTACGGCGTGGCCCGCGATTCCGTAAACAAATTCGTGATGTCCAACATCCTGCGTGCTCTGGTCGGCATATCCGCCGGCCGTACCCGGAGTGCGGATCAACGTCAGGCGAATCGTGTTGTCGTTCGGCTTATCCGACCCATTCTTGCAGTCAGTCAGGATGGTCGCCCCGAATTCACCGCTCATGTCAGTCAGATCGATCCACTGATGCGATGGAACTTCGAACTTCCGGGGCTCAGCCGTCGGACGCTCGATGGTGCCGATGTCCCAGTTATAGGTGGCGACGCGGTTCGAAGCAGTCAGCGGGAACGTGGCTTTCAGGTTCGATTCCCGGGTGTTCCAGTCGATGACGTTGGCGAACTCGACGCGTCTTCCCGCATCGCCCGTCGCAAGGCTAATTGTCTGGACAAAACGCGAGCCCGCGGTTTCCCGAGAGACTTCAACGGCTACACGGACCGGGCCGTCTTCCACAACTCGAATCTTCGCTGGACCGCCGACGTATGCCTTCGGCGCCGCTTGCTCCTGTTCCCAGTCCATGTTCCAGGCCGGCCACTGTGCGGGATTGTCATACGAGATCGCCAAACGCGCCGGGGCCGCCAGCAACTCCTTGCCGATGGTTTTGTCGAAAATGCTGGCGACATCGCCGTCGGCGTTCAATTCGACCCGATAATATTGATTCTCCAAGCCCTCCTGCGAAACGCTTAGCCGCGACGAACTATCTCCCGCGGCGCCGGGTTGCACATCGTAAACTGCGTACCCCACGGACGGCACGTCGGCCGCGAAGATCACTTTGCCGCCGGAGGTTTGCGCCGGCACATCCTTCCCATCTGGTCCGGTCACGTGAACCGATTTTGGCATTCCGTCGGGAAACTCGATGCGACCTTCTACGAGATCCTCTCGCGCAACGTTGAGTGGGTTGAAGACGACCAGTGGCACTCCCTTGGTGTCGGTGTTCAAGGCGGCGGAAACGGCCTCGGTGCCGTTTTTCAGCACGCCCGCGAACTGGTTCATCGCGATCACGTCATCGTTCCACGCGAACTCGTACGACCTCGGCGTTGCGGTTCCGGCCGCGATGTCGTGGAAGTGTCCGCCCATCACCAGCGTCCAGGCATCATTCAAGCGTTGCAGAGGATACGGACGCGCGCCCAACCATTCGGCAGCGATCGAAGCCTTCTCCGCGGCGTCCGCCAGCAACTCTTCTTTGCGCAGCCAGCGCTTCTGGTACGCCTGCGAGGTCAACGATCCGGCGGAGTGATTCGTGAGTTCCATCTCGCCTGTGTAACGGGGCAGGTTAACCGCTTCCGCAGGAGTGATATCGAGGAACATCTCTTCGGCTTTGGCCGAAATCACATGCACCGGTCCATCGCCCACTTTCACTGCCGGCCACTCGGGATGCTTCTGCCCCGAGTTCAGGAACTCGCCTGCTGGAGGCAGACTGACGATTCCTTTCGTCACAATGGCTTCGAGTCGCTTTACCGACTCTTCGTCTGGAGTTCCGCCGACGTCGCCGGTGCCGTAGTAGTGATAGTCGGTGAACACGCCGCTGACTTTTCCGTTTAGCGCGACGCGCGCGGCCCAATCTTCTTGGTGACGCTCGAATTCTTGGTCGCGGTTGGCGCGGGCGAGCGCGCGCTGTTCGCTAAGCAGTCCAAAGTATTCCTGCACATCTTTCTGATCGGGCGCTTGATGGCTCTGCTCCTGCTGTTGGAGTCTTCGCTGCACCTCTCCAATCTTATTCTGCAAATCCGCGAAGGCGGGGTTGGGAGGCTCCGGCGGCAGCGGCTTACTGAGATCCGTTTCGATTCCCGCGCTGTAACTTCCAGGATTGATGCCGGCTAGAACACTCTCTCCGTCAGGTCCGACCCAGACGCCGACGTTGAATGGGGTTCCTTCCGGCGTTCTTTCCAGCGATTGCCGCCCGCCTCCCTCAGCGGATGAGCCCCAGACCAGCTTTTGTGTCGAGAAGCCCTTCACTCCTGAGTGCGCAAGAATCGTGGGCAGAGAGGCGGGGAATCCGAAACAGTCGGGCAGCATGTATTCCGCGCTGGCCTTGCCGAATTCCTTGCGGAACCAATCGTTTCCGTACAGGATCTGCCGGATGATCGCCTCTGCGCTGGGCGTGTTGACGTCGCCCTCCTCCATCGACGAGCCAGCGGGGAACCAGCGGCCCTGATCCACATATGACTTCACCTTGGTGAAGTCGGCGGGAAAATATTCCTTCATAAAGCGGTAGCGGTTCGCGCCGCTGAAATTGAAAACGTAATGCGGATTCTTCTCGAACAGCTTGAAGTTGTCCTCCATCGTCTTGCGGATGTACTCGTCGATGACCTGCGGATACTCCCATCGCCACTCGGTATCGAGGTGCGCGTAGCCGACGACGTAAAGAGTCTGCTGCTTGCTGAGGTCGGGCTTCTCGGTGGTTTGTGCAGAGGCCGAGTTTAGAAAAACGAGACCAGAGAGGACGAGCAACCACAAAGAAGGCCAGCTTCGTAACATGAGAATTCTCCGAACACGTTTGTGAGATCTGTGCAAGCGTATGCAAGGATGTTTAAGTCTATAACTGCCGGCCAGTGAGAAGCCGCCGCACACAAGCGGCGCTTTTCTAGAGTGACCTGCTCAGTTGACGACCGCCGTGACCACGGCCGCCGCACCGGTCTGAGCCACCCCGCTGGCATCCTTAGCGGTGATCGTGATGGTGTAAGTGCCCGCCGGCGTTCCGTTTGAGAGAGTGGTGACATTGATGGCCATGCTTTGCGCTGATGCCCCGTCAGAATCGCTGGCGGCGACCGAAAAACTGTATTGTGTCGAGGCCGACAGTCCGGTGACGTTGTACGTCGGGCTGGTGGTCGTGGCGATCGATTTGCCGTTTTGATAGACCGCGTAGCCGGTCACGCTGCATGCCGAACTCGCGGTGGAGGCCGTCCACGTCAACGTTGTGCCGGAGCTGCTTTTGGACGACGCGGCCAATCCAGCAGGAACGCTGGGCACGGACGAGCAGCCACCGCCTCCACCACCGCCGTTGCGGGAACCGCCTCCGCAGGCCGGCAGGAGCAGCAGGCTTGCCGACATCATCCAGAAGAGCGACAGGCCCAGCGGTTTCTTTCGTCGTGAACTCGATGAACCAAAGCCGGTGCCAACCAGTGCCACCCCGGGAACGACAACACATGCCGCAAACAACAGGCTCCCGCGGGGTGCTAAGTCGGGAGCGGGCGGAGTCGGCACCGAGAGAGTTGCCACGCGGTGCACAGCGGCGCGCGCTGGAGGAGCCACGGTCGAGAACGTGAGCGTCGCACTAGCTACCGCGGAGACTGGCACTGGGTTGGGACTGAAGTTGCACGTCGGAGCGGCACTTCCTGTGACCACCGGAGAAATGCTGCACGCGAGAGTGACGCTGCCCGTATAGCTGT
>DATDGW010000834.1:0-11022 GCA_036521895.1 Candidatus Sulfotelmatobacter sp.
CACCCTCCAGTTGCAAAATGGGTTGCACGATTCCAAAAATATGCGATAACAGAATTGATCCCGACCAAAAATGAGTGCACATTGGCCGGTTAATGAGTGTAAACGCGGCCTGTTAGCGTCAACTTACGCTGGGCTCAGAACCCAAGCTCTTTGGCATGGTGAGCTCAACGCGTGCGTGGGCCGCCACATAAATCCCAATTGCGTGGTGGCGCCAGCGGAATCGATGCAGAATGCCCAGTATTTCGGGGCGACGATGAGATTCCTAAGTAGGGTGAATCTCTTTATGGATACGAAAAAGCTGTTTGGCTACTTGCCTTCGCGCTCCTTTCCCCACGCGGTTACGCTCAAACGACACCCCCGAACAGTAGTGCCCGCCCCTCCAGAGAAATGAGAGTCCCACGATTGTCACCAACGCCGACGAGGTCACCCTTGATCTGAAAAGGCCGGCGCCCAGCGCCAGGACTATGAAATTCCCGACGAGGCGACCGGCCCATCCCTCGGAGATGTAACCATAGTCCCGCGTGTGGGTCCCCTGCACGCGGACATGGAATCAGCGGAACCCATGCAGTACGGAAAAGGCAAGGTCGTACCCAGCATTTCCGGGTGTGTGCCTCATGGCGCGAAACAAATCTCTTTTCTTAAGGTGTGTCAATTCCTTTGTGTAAACGGTCAGGTTTTGTTTTTGGGGATGGGGTGCCGGGGAAGGGGGCTGTTCCCCTTCCCCGGCCCAGCGATTTAGAAGCAGCCCCCGTTTTCATTGCGTAGCTCTCTCCATGCTCGGCATGCGTTCCGGCCACAGGATGGTGAAGTGGTTCAGGGCTTCCCGCCAGTGATGAATCGGCATCGTCCACTTTTTAGCGGCCTGCCGCAGTGCCAGAAACAACAACTTCAGCGCCGCTTCTTGGTTGGGGAATCCGCCGCGGGTTTTGATAATCTTACGCAGCGACCGGTTTAGCGACTCCACAGCGTTGGTGGTGTAGATGGCCCGGCGGATGTCCGGCGGATAATTGAAAAAGGGCGTGATGCGCGCCCAGTTCCGTCGCCACACTTGGCTCACGCTGGGATAGGCTTTCCACTTCGCCTCCAGTTCCGCCAGATGTTGTTCGGCCTCGGCCACCGTGGCCGCACGATAAATCGACTGTAAGTCCGCCACCGCTGGCTTGCGTAACTTCCAGGGCAGGTAGTTCAGAGAAGCCCGCACCAGATGCACGATGCAGAGCTGCACCTCGGTGCGCGGATACACCGCTTCGATGGCTTCCGGAAATCCCTTCAACCCATCCACGCAGGCAATGAAAATATCCTTCACCCCGCGGTTCTGCAACTCGGTCAGCACCTGGAGCCAGAACTTCGCCCCTTCCGTCTGCGCTACCCACTGCCCCAGCACTTCCTTCTGCCCTTCCAGGTTCACGCCCAACACCACGTAGATGGCCTTGTTCTGCACGTGCCCCGCGTCACGCACCTTCACCATCAGCGCGTCCAAATACACGATGGGATATAACTCCTCCAGAGGCCGGCCCTGCCAGAGCTTCACTTCTTCGATCACCGCATCGCTCACGTTGGAGATCAGGGCTGGGGAAACGTCAATGCCGTACATCTCCTCCAGGTGGCCCTGGATCTCGCGCGTTGTCATGCCCCGCGCGTACATCGAGATGATCTTGTCATCGAAACCGGCCCAGCGCGTTTGCCCTTTGGCCACGATCTTGGGCTCGAACGTCGCCTGGCGATCACGCGGCGTTTCTAACTCCAACTCGCCGAAGTCGCCCTGCAAGGTCTTTTGGCTTTTCCCGTTGCGCGTGTTGCCCCGATGGTGGCCCGCCGGGTCGTGCTTCTCGTAGCCCAGATGTTCCGTCATCTCGGCGGCTAAGGCCCGCTCCAAGACGGCCTTGGTGAGTTGTTTGAGCAGACCGTTCTCTCCGATGATATCCTCGGGCTTCTTGTAGTTGGCCAGCAGTTGGTCGATCAACTTCACGTCGATGGTCATGGGTCTCCTATTCTCAACTTTCCCACGACCGTTTACACAGTTCTATTTACACCCTCCTTTCTTATGGTTCATCCAGATCCCAGCTCGACAGAACGGCCGAATTTGGAACTGGAAGTCCTGAAAAGTTACGCGGCCCGCGCGCAAGTGGCCCTGCATCTTGCGAAGATGAATGGGCCGTGCCCCGCCCCGCATCTGGCGTCGATACAGTCGACCTCTCTGCCCAGCGGCGATTAGTTTTAGGAGGTCATCGAGAAACTCACCCAAGGTGGGGACAACGACCGAACGTGGTCTAGATTTCAGAATCGATGGAACTGAGTCGGCGGCCGCGACCTCGCCCGACAGCGCCAACGGAGCGGTCCAGCCACAAAATGACGCCAGCGAACTGGCGACCATCTCCGGCCAGCCGTCCGAATCCGACAGACACAATGGCCGACGTCTCGTGATCGCGTCGATGCCCGCCGGAGCGGTTCCCCCGCCTCCGCCGGACGAGCTCGAAACAATCGTTGCCGGCGCCAGAAAGCGCGCGCTGGACTACAGCAACTCTTTACCAAATTTCCTGTGTATCGAGGTCACCAGTCGGTCGGCGGACCAATCCGGCAACGGCAACTGGAAACACCGGGACTCGATCGCGGAGCGGCTGACCTATCACGATCGACAAGAGTCGCGCAGCACGCTGGAAGTGAACAGCAAGCGCAGCAGCCTCCCAGTGCCGAAATGAACTCCACCTAGCCAATTTCTGGAGGAGAGTTTGGCGCTCTGCTCAACATCGTGTTCGCTCCCTCGTCGAAAACGGAGTTCACATGGAAGGAAGCCGGGAGTCTGGGCGACGGCGGGACCCTGCAAGTACTGAGCTATCGCGTGGCTCGCGAAAATGCCACGCTCAACCTGAGCGAGAGTAACAACACGATCGGGGTCGGCTTTCACGGTCAGGTGTACATTGACGCCGCAACCAGCGGAGTCCGGAGGGTGACGATTGAGGCCGATGGCCTGCCGCGTAACTTTTCCATGCACGCAGCGGCCATGACCGTGGACTACGACTACGTCGCCATCTCGGGGCGCGACTACCTTCTACCCCTGAGTTCGACGGTCCGCCTGCAAGACATCGCAAGCCGATCGAGTTGAACGAAATCGCTTTCCGGAATTACCGGCGCTTCGCGCTTCTCGCACGAAAATCAAAATGGTTCAGTGAACATTCTCGCTGGCATTAATCCCGATCGAAGGCGGCCCTTTCTGTGAGCCCTATGGGCTCCCTATGACCCGGCGTTGTTTCCCAAACGTTAGCCGACCTGCTCCCCCGCATGGAATTCACGCACCTCTTGGAGGTGAATGAATGCAGCCTAGATCTCTTGACGGAGGTTGGGACGCAGCGTAAGCGAGCCGTCATCGTTCAGTTTCTGGTGACAAGCCCATCGCACTGGATAGCGCATTCCCTTGACCTCAATCGCAGCTCTCAGGCTCAGGCCTTTCCAATCGGTGACGTTCGGCAGCACGAACTGTGCCTGCCGAATCTTGCCCGGTAACGGGTAACCGGCGTCCAGACAGCCGCTCTTGAGCACCCTTCCGTCCTGAGTCTCGACGGTCACCCGCAATACGCCCGGCACACCGGCGATGCCGTCATTTGCGAAGCCGGCAATGAGCCCCAGGTAACCGTCGTCCTTGTAGGTCCAAATGAAAGACGGCCTCACCCGATAGCCAATTCGGCGATTGATCCGGTCGAACGCTGCCGGATAAGTCTGGTAGTAGGTGATCAGATTCTTGGCGCTGATCTGGTGAAAGTTCCAGAGCGACCAGTAGTTCGCCCCAACATCGATCACGTGATCGATCATGTTCTGCGCCGGGGATATTCCTTCATGGGCGAGGCTTGGGTCGGGAGCTTTTCCCGGAAGCCCCTGCTCGAGCAATGCCGCGATCCAGGGCGGGCGATTGCTGAGTGCTTCAATCTGCTCATTCTCAATAAAAATGGTGTCGCTCCGAATCCAATTGTTGCTGCGGACGGTGCGGTCTACCAGTTCTGAATTGCCAACCCGGCTATAGTCCGGCTGAGTGTTGGTCAGTAGAGGAGTCTTCGAAAAGTGATCGAGCTGAACCTCGAGCATATTGGTCCAGGTGCGCTCCGCCGTCTGGTAATCAGGGAAGGGATTGTTGCCAAATGGCCAGGTGTGCCCTTCGCCCCAGAAGCCATACATGAAGGTATCGATAAACTCGATGAGCGGGTTGCCATTGAATTCCGCTGCCAGTTGTCCCACGAGCTCTTTGAATGCTTGTTGAAAAAAAGGATGGTCGTACCGAGGCTGATAACGCGAGTGCGGGTTCTCCAAAAATCTCTTTCCCGCGGCGGCACTCTCCTGATCGCTAATCACGAGATCAACTTTGGGTACTTTTTCCAGGACAAAATCTGGTAAGGCGGCGGCGTGCTTATAATCTGGCGCGCACATCTGAATTCGCAATCCGACCCGCTTGTTGTTCTTCTTCGCCAATTCAAAAACCAGTTTCACGTAGTCGGGCAGCTCCAGGCGTCCAGGCCGCGGCTGCAGTTCCCTCCAGGTCGGACGGATATAAAGCTGCTGGCCCAGGGGAACTCGAACCAGGTCTTCGATCGCCTGAGAAATATTGTCTGACTTGATTTCCTCCGTGCCGCTGTCTGCTGTGATGTAGGTGACCAGTCCCTTGCCATAGTTCGGCACCACGTCTTCCGAACGAGTGGTGGTCATCACCACATCGTCCGTGGGAATGACGGCATCCGGTGGGTATTGAGGGAACGGACCCTGATTGAGGCGATCCGCCACTTGGGGACCGCAACCGAAATCGTAGCTTCCCCAGTTGTGGGCGGGAACCTTCGCCTGCGCCTTCCCCATTCCAAGTTCTGCAGCTAGGGCAACAGCGGCGGTACTTTTTAGAAAGTCTCTACGCTGCATCGGAAGTATCTCCTGTTTGTCGTTCGACTCGATTTCGGCCGAGCTGGGCCATTCGCCTATCCGCCAACCCGCATATTCAACGAATGGTGCAGAAGGAAGTGTACAGTGTGGGATGGTTAAGGAGAATCGACTTACCCCTTATTGACACAGCGGACTGTGGGTTTTGAGCGCTAACGATGTTCACAACAGCTGGGGCGAGGCTTGAAAACAATGAAGCGTTGTAGACGGGCGCAGGAGTACATCGCATGAGACTTCCCGCTAGGCCGCCCCGGCGCGAATGCTGCGGCTGTTCTCCCGGTGCAGCGCATGATCTGCTCCAGTCACCCGCAGCCCGTCGTTTCTTCTCGCCCATTCTTCCGTCGCGTCGCTAAATTCCTGTTCTCGCCGTATTAGGGCGCACTTCTCCGTGTATTCCAGAGCGTGTTTTACGAGGGCCCCTAACCCGAGCAATAGAAGTCCTAAAATGAACAGCGAGTCAGACGAAATCTTGGTTAGCGTCATTTGGGGGCTTCTCTCCGCAGGCCGGGTACGGAAAGCCGGTCGGGCGCAATTGTATGGCGGGACGCTCTGGGCGCTTATGAAAAGAGTGTGAAATGTTTCCCTCGGCGGCGCCCCCAGTGGGCCGGTGTTCCGCTGAATGCAATCGCTGATTACGACAGTTGAAGTGAGAGGAATCGGCGATATAATCTCTGCCAATAAACCGGACCAGCAACGACCGCCATCAAATTCTGAAACGAACCGCTCGGAGGCGATATGAAGCATTTTCTAGTCCCGATTTTGGTTTCCGGGAGCTTGCTCGCCCTTGCTCAATCATCTCAGCCGGTCTCGGGTGTGATTAAAGGCAGGACCCTGCCCATAACGATGTGCATCCTCATCGACAACAGTGGGAGCATGCGCGACAAGAGAGCCGGAGTGATGACCGCTGCGCTCGCTTTGGTGAGAGCGTCCAAACCCCACGACGAGATCGGCATTGTAGATTTTGACGACGAGGCTTTCAACGGCCTTCCGCACGGCGAAAAGTTCACCAGCGAGATCAAGGAAATGGAAGAGGCGCTCACGCACATCGACTCGCGAGGTGGCAGTGCTATGCGGGACGCTAGCCGGATGTCAATCGACCAAGTTGAACAGACGGCTCACAATGACAGAAAGGTCCTCGTGTTGGTGACCGACGGTAACGATACTTGCAGCACGACGACTCCGGAGCAGTTGCTGCACAAGGTCAAGAACAGCGGTGTTCGGGTCTACGCCATCGGGTTGCTGAATGAAGACGATCCCGGCCAGGCCGCGGCGGCCAGGCTCGGGCTCGAGCGACTTGCGGACGCGTCGGGTGGCCTGGCTTACTACCCCAAGAATCTTGCGGAGGTTGGGAGTATCTCTCAGGAGATTGCGAACGAGGTTCGAAAACAATAACTCGGCGCTCAGGATGCAAGCGAACAAGCCCACTCCTCAACTCGGCGTGGCGCCGAGCCCGCTGAGTGTGGTTTCCTATGAAGTACGCGGAGGCACTGGCGCCCGATTCTGCTCCTGAGCTTCTTGTTCGGTCGAGATATCGCTGGAGACTGGCAAGGAACGCTCACGTTCGGTAAGGTCGAGAGCCGACTAGTCGTCACCATTGCCCAGGGCACTCATGGCAACTGGACTGCCTCCGAAGTCGCGCCGAACGACGGCTCGAACCCCGTCTAGTCTGCCTGGCCAATCAGCAAACAATATCCATCGGGATCGTCCACGCGAATCTCGCCTTTGGGCTTATATTCGGGATACGTGATGGGCGAGACTTTCACGCCTGCGGCCAACAGATGATCGCGCAGGGCGATGAGATCCGGCGAATAGAGGTAGAACAGCACGGCTTGCGGGCTAGGGATAACTGCCGCAGATGCTCGGGTGAGCATCAGATCGGCTTGCTCGCAGCCCAAGTGGACCCACTGCAGATTGCCTGAGCGATCTCGGAGGCTGCCGCGAACTTCCATTCCTAACTTTCGATAGAAGTCGACTGCGCGTTGCACCTCGGCGGCGTGCGCCATGGGGATGAGGCCGGTGACTTTGGCTGTCATAGTTAGCGACCCTTGCCGGGCTGCGCCCGGCGCACAGCCGAGGGCGGCTGTCCCAACATATTTCATTCTTAGCCGTCTATTTTTGCTTCCCGCAGTTGCTTCACCGCGGTTTCGGAGCTGACCGGGGAATAGTACACCTCTTTAAAAGTGTAGGATTTCGCCTTGGAGCTGACGACGGGGAGAATCTCGATGTGCCAGTGGTAGTCGTCGTCAATGGTGCGCCAGTAGCCGAGATTCTTCGAGGGGTGGATGGCGCTCGGCGAAGTGTGCAGGACAAGATGGAAGTCCTCGGTAATTGAGCGCACGCGCTGCAAGGTACGGCGCAGAAGGGCTGCCAGGTTGATCCTGAGTCCTGGCCGGTTCAGTCCGGCGCGTTCGAATGAGGAGTCGTGGTAGCGCGGCAGGATCCAGGTTTCGTAGGGGATGCGCGGGGCGTAGGGACAGAGAGCAAGATAGTCGCCGCGGGCCTCGAGCACGCGCAGGGCCTGACGCTCCTCCTGCTGAATGATGTCGCAGAAGACGCAACGTTCCTTGCTGACGAAAAACTCGCGGCCGGCGCGCAGTTCGTAGAGCACGCGCCGTGGAACGAACATGGTGGCGGTGATCTGCGACGTGGGATGAGCGAATTCCTGGCCGGCGTTCTTGCCATAGTCCTTGAAGAGGCTGACGTACTTGATGCGCGGATCGCGCTTCAGGTCGAGGATTCGTTCGGCGGCGAGACGGAGGAAGTGCGCGATTTCATCGTCGCTGGCGCTCCACAGGTGGCGGTCATGGTGCGGGTTTTCAACGAGAACTTCATGCGCTCCCACGGAATGCATGCGGTCGTAAATGCCGTCGCCGCGGCGGTCGGGTTCGCCTTCGATGCGATAGAGTGGCTTGGGATGAACGACGGAACGCGCGGACCACGGCGTGCCGGGCGAGTTGGGAGATTTCGCAACCACATGCAACGAGGCCGCGGAAGCTTCGCAGAAACGGCAGGGAGAGTCGGAGCGCGATCCAGCTTCGGCAGGATCATCGCCGGTCATGACCCAGGAGCGGGTGATGGGATCCTTGCGGAGTTCCATAGCAAAGGAGAACACTGAGAAGAACCGGAGTCAACCGTGAACTGTTGCTGTAATTTCCCGTCATGCGATGCGAAATGGCGCAGAAAGTGAGCCGCGCGCTTTTGTTATAATCCGCCGAAGCCCGCCCAGATGACCGAGCCGTCCACTCCGCTGATGCGGCAGTATGCCGCCGTCAAGAAAGAACATCCTACTGCGCTTTTGTTTTTCCGCCTCGGCGACTTCTACGAACTTTTCTTCGATGACGCGATTGTGGCGGCCAAAGAGCTGCAGATCACGCTGACCTCGCGCAATAAAGAAAAAGGCGTGGCTGTGCCCATGTGCGGCGTGCCTTATCACGCGGCCGAAGTGTACATCGGGAAGTTGATTCGCCAGGGCTTCAAGGTGGCGATCTGCGAGCAGATGGAGGCGCCCAGCCAGGCGAAGAAGCTGGTGCGCCGGGAAGTGACGCGCGTCATGACGCCGGGGACGGCGGCGGATTCGTCTTTGGGCTCGGATGAGAATAACTTTCTGGCGGCGCTAGCGCAGGTGGGGGACCGGGTCGGATTCGCTGCTCTCGATTTGTCGACGGGGGAGTTTCGGGCGACTGAATTCTCGGGAGAGGGCGCGTTGCGGCGCGTGCAGGAAGAATTGGAGCAGTTGCGGCCGAAGGAATTGCTGTATGGGTCGGCGGCGCCGCTGTTCGAGAGCCGGGAAGTTCGCAGGGAAAGCGAGCCGAGCTTTGCTCGGCCGGACAGCCGTGGGCGGCTGTCCCCACATAACCCAACCCGCGCGGCGGGAGTTGCTTGCACCGAGACTCCACTCGACGACTGGATCTTTGCGCCGGACCATGCTCTTCCTCTCCTCGAGAATCATTTTGGGGTGCTATCGCTGGAAGGGTTCGGACTGGCCGGTCGGACGGCGGCCGCAGCCGCTGCCGGAGCAATCCTCCATTACGTGCGATCAACGCAGCCTGGGTCGTTGGATCACGTCGACCGCATCGGGTGGTATGAACGGCAGACTTGCCTGGTGCTCGACGCCGTGACCGTTCGCAATCTGGAATTGATGGAGCCGCTGTTTGCGGGCACCGATGCGGGGGTCACCTTGTTCCGCTCGATGGATGCCGCGGTGACGCCCATGGGCAAGCGGTTGTTGCGCGCCTGGTT
This sequence comes from Candidatus Sulfotelmatobacter sp., assembly GCA_036521895.1. Classification (GTDB taxonomy): domain Bacteria; phylum Acidobacteriota; class Terriglobia; order Terriglobales; family Acidobacteriaceae; genus Sulfotelmatobacter. The sequence continues at coordinate 9,154 of DATDGW010000834.1, forward strand.
GCTGCGGCCCTCGCTCGATCTGAACGAGATTCACGCACGGCTTGACGCCGTGGACGCGGGGGTGAAGGAGACCATCGCGCGAGAGGAGTTGCGGCGGGCGCTCGATGGCGTCCTCGATCTGGAAAGACTTTTGAGTCGAGTCGCGCTGGAGACGGCGAATCCGCGGGATGTGCTGGCCCTGGCGGCGTCTCTGGGGAAGATTCCGGCCATCCGGGCTGCACTCGCGCGGCTTGCTGCGGATCGGCTGAGGGCTTTGCACGCAGCGCTCGACGAATTGGGCGACGTACGGGAAGGGATTGAGAAAACCATTGTCCCCGAGCCGCCTCTGAGTTTTGCCGACGGCGGCGTCATCGCGGCCGGCGTGGATCGCGACCTTGACGAACTGCGAGAACTCTCACGCAACAGCAAGCAGGTGCTGGGGCAAATCGAGCAGCGGGAGCGCGGGCGCACCGGCATTTCGTCGCTGAAGGTGAAGTTTAATTCCATCTTCGGCTACTACATTGAGGTTTCGAAGCCGAACCTGCACCTGGTTCCACAGGATTATGAGCGGAAACAGACTCTGGTTGGAGCGGAGCGCTTTACTACGCCGGAGCTGAAAGAGTACGAAACCAAGATTCTCGATGCGCAGGAGAAGATCGTTGAGATCGAGCGGCGACTCTTTACCGAGTTGCGCAGGGCGATAACAGCTGAAGCCAAGCGGATCCGGCAAGCGGCGTTGGCATTGGCTGAGGTTGATTTGCTGGCATCGCTTGCGCACATCGCCACGCTGCGAAATTATTGCCGGCCGGATTTTGTGGAATCCGCGGATGGAAGTGAGATCGAGATCGTGGAAGGCCGCCATCCGGTGATTGAGCAGCAGGAGATGGCCCGCGGCAGTGAACGGTTCGTGCCCAACGATCTTTTCTTGAACGGCTCGACCCACAGCATCATGTTGCTGACCGGGCCGAACATGGGCGGCAAGTCGACTTATCTAAGGCAGACGGCGCTGATTGTGATACTGGCGCAGATGGGATCGTTTGTGCCGGCTCGGTCGGCACGGTTGAGCGTGGTCGACCGCGTGTTTACGCGCATTGGGGCCAGCGACAATCTGGCGCGCGGGCGGTCGACGTTCATGGTGGAGATGACGGAGACGGCAGCCATCCTGCACATGGCGACGGCGCGGTCGCTCATTCTGCTGGATGAAGTGGGGCGCGGGACTTCCACCTACGATGGGCTGGCGATTGCATGGGCCGCGGTCGAATATCTGCACGCGCGCGTGCGTGCGAAGACTCTGTTCGCAACGCACTATTTCGAGCTGACTGAACTGGCGGATCTGCTATCAGGGGTAAAGAATTATCACGTGTCGGTGAAAGAGACCGGGGGCGGGATTGCATTCTTGCGGAAGGTTGAGCCCGGAGCGGCCGACCGCAGTTATGGCATTGAAGTGGCCAAACTGGCGGGACTGCCGAACGAAGTGGTACTGCGGGCACGGGAGGTGTTGGCGGAACATGAGTTCGCGGAGCAGCGGGCGACGTCGCATCTTGCACCGGGGGCGACACCGCCTCCGACACAGTTGACGATTTTTACTCCGCTGTCGCAGCCAGTGTTGGATCGGTTGCGCGAAGTAGATTTGAACCGGCTTACGCCGCTAGACGCTTTGAATCTGCTGGCGGAATTGAAGAAGGAAATCTAACCACAGAGGACACGGGGGACACAGAAACGTCCTCCCTGGAACATGACGAGTTTGCGCAAGACTAGGGGCACCGAACCGGTTGGGCAGTTACTGATCGTCGGCTTCGACGGCAGGGAGATGACGCCCCGTGTGAGTTCCCTGCTCACGCGGCTGCAGCCGGCTGGGGTCATCCTGTTCGCGCGCAACATCAAGAGTCC
>DATDGW010000835.1:0-5579 GCA_036521895.1 Candidatus Sulfotelmatobacter sp.
ACACGGATGAAAGCGAATACAAGTCTAATACCATCGCGACTGCGAAGGACAGCAGCGCAACCACCATCGCCCACAACCGCAGCCGCATCGCCTCAGCGCCCGCATCTTCTCAATCTGCCCCAGCTTCACGCGCGCCAGCTGCGCAACATCGCGGAACTCGGCCGGACGCTCACAAAACCGCACCGACCGCTCCCTGACCTGTGGAGCGCCGAGTTCGATGCCAGTTTAGGCGAGCACGTGCGCTGTCCCGTCCCCTGGACGCAGACTTTATCACCGGGACGTTCCTGATGTTGAGTTTCGCAGTCTTCGGCCTCCGTAACGTTTTCTCTCTGCCCATTTCTCTCACCGCTAACTGGGTGTGGCGGATCACGCAGCTCCGTCCTGCTCAGAACTACATCGCTGGAACGAGACGATCACTGCTGTTCTTCGCCGTCATTCCAACCTGGCTGATCTCGGCCTTCCTGGCACTCTCCTTCAGGCCACTGCTCAGCGCCGCGGCACACCTCGCCGTTCTCGCCCTGGTCGGATGGATCTTCGTGGAGCTCAGCTTGGTTGGCCTGAACAAAGTTCCATTGACGTGCTCCTACTTGCCTGGGAAGGTTCACATTCAAATCGTGTTCGGCTGTTTCTTACTCCTCGTGTCGGTATTGGCAATGTCGACCGCGGAGTTTGAACTCCCTGCGCTCCACCATCCCGTCCGATACGTCGGCATGACAACCTTTGTCGTTGCCGCCGCTCTTGGGGTTTGGATCTTCAACCGTCAGCGCGCAAAATCCGGGGTTCTCTATTTTGAGGAGCTTCCGCCGGAGGTGATTACGACGCTGGAACTCGTCTGGGTGCGATCTTCTTCTACTTCGGCGGCTGGCCCATCCTTGCCCCACCACGACTGAGCCTGCCCCATCCCATCACCTGTCAGCCTGAGGCGCCGTCTTTTGGCGCCGAAGGATCTATGTACGCTCCCGGCAGCGCCGATACTCCCGACAACTCCACAGATCCTTCGGTCCGCAAAAAGCGCGGACCTCAGGATGACAAGAAAAAAGGCATGGCCGACGCCGTGCCCTATTCTGCATTCTGACTTCTTACTTCCGACTTAGTCTCTAACCCCATCCATGAACGCCCGCAACTTCCGCGACCTCGACGGATGCCGCAGCTTGCGCAGTGCCTTGGCTTCGATCTGGCGGATGCGTTCGCGGGTGACGGCGAACGACTGCCCGACTTCTTCCAGCGTGTGCTCCGAACCGTCTTCGAGCCCGAAGCGCATCTTGATGACTTTTTCTTCGCGCGGCGTCAGCGTGCGCAGGACCTGTCCCGTCTGGTCCTTCAGGTTCACGTTGATCACCGCCTCGGCTGGAGAAACCACGCCGCGGTCTTCGATGAAGTCGCCCAGATGCGAATCTTCCTCTTCGCCAATCGGCGTTTCGAGAGAGATCGGCTCCTGCGCGATCTTCAGCACCTTGCGCACCTTGGCCACCGGAATGTCCATGCGCTTGGCGATCTCTTCCGACGTAGGCTCGCGTCCCAGTTCCTGCACCAGCTGCCGCGAAGTGCGGATCAGCTTGTTGATCGTTTCGATCATGTGCACCGGGATGCGGATCGTACGCGCCTGGTCGGCAATCGCGCGGGTGATGGCCTGCCGAATCCACCACGTGGCATAGGTTGAAAACTTGTAGCCCCGGCGGTATTCGAATTTATCCACGGCCTTCATCAGTCCGATGTTGCCCTCCTGAATCAGGTCGAGGAACTGCAGTCCGCGGTTGGTGTATTTCTTGGCAATTGAAACCACAAGACGCAAGTTGGCCTCGATCAGCTCGCGCTTGGCCTGCTCCGCGTCCATGTCGCCCTGGATGATCTCGCGCTGTGTGCGCTTGAGTTCCTGAAACGACACCCCGGTTTCGAGTTCCAGCTTTTCGACTTCGCCGCGAATCGCCCGCGCCTGCCGCCGGTATTCTTTCTTCTGCTCTTCGCTGCGAGTGGCGTCGGCCTTGCGCTCGAGGTTTTGCGTCTGGCGGTCGAGCGAACGCATGCCGTCGACGGTTTTGTTTAGACGCTCGATCAGTCGCTTGCGCTCGGCGTTGGTGAATCCCAGCTTGCGCACCGCCTGCGACACGGCCACAATGCCGCGCGCCAGCTTGCGCCGGGCCCGGCGATGATCCTTCGGCTTCTTGGTTTTTGAAACTTCGTGATATTTCTCTTCGAGCAGCGCGGCCTTTTTGTACAGCTTGGCCATGTCGTCGATCTTGCCGGTGAACTCATTGAGGCGGTTCTGCAGAATCTCGTCGGTGATCTCTTCTTCGTCGAAGGTGACCACTTCCTTGATCGAGCGCACGCCCTTTTTGAGGTCTTCGCCCATGGCCAGCAATTCGCGGATGACAATGGGCGACCGCGACAGGGCCTTGAGCACGCGGATTTGGCCACGCTCAATCCGCTTGGCGATTTCCACTTCGCCTTCACGCGTGAGCAGCGGCACAGTTCCCATCTCGCGCAGATACATGCGGACGGGATCGTTGGTTTTTTCCAGGGCTCCGGGGGTCAGGTCGAGTTCGACGTCCTCGCCTTCCTCGGATTCATCGAATTTTTTATCGAGCGTAGCGGAAGGCAGCTTGGGCCCCTCCAGCACGTCGATGCCTTGCGTACCGATCGTCGTCAGCAGATCATCTAGGTCTTCGGGACTATGCACGTCATGCGGTATGAGGTCGTTGACCTGGTCATACGTGAGATATCCCTTCTCTTTGCCTGTGTCGATCAGCTTTTTGATGTCGTCGAACTTGTCGTCAAGAGCCAAAAGGTGTGTCCTCGAACTGCGTTATTTCCGCTCCACAGGAGCTTGTGATAATGTTCCTTTAAGGTGGGAATATGGGTGTAGCGGGATTCCGCGTACCGCACAAACCTATAGATTTTAGCAAATAAGTCGTGCACGGTCTATCGATTGCCCGCTTTATGTCCCGACACCCGCCGCTATCTTCAATTCCCTTAAACAGTTAGATGGCTGCGCAGGGCTTTTTGTTTCAAGCGCTTTTCTTGTTTCCCGCGTTTTTCAGACCTTCTTCGGCTAGGCTCGGATCTCTCAGGGCGCGGCTGATTCGCTCCAGTTCCGTGAGCAATTCGCGCAAGCGGTCTTTGTCGGCGGCGATGCCCGGCTTCTTGAGTTCCTGCTGGACTTCCTCCTGATGACGGCGCAAGTGAATGCGGCGCAGGGCGCGGACTGCGGCTTCCAGAACCTCTGCTGTGAGTTCTTCATCCTCCTTCAGCAAAATTAATGCCAGCATGCGACGATCGCCCTCCGTCGCAGGCACTTCAAGAACATCGGCAACTTCGCGGCCTGCATTTAGCAGAGACTCAGCCAGGGATTCGGTTGCCAGGCCACGATGCAGACCTTCGTTCTGCAGGACGTACACAGCTTGGCGGGCGGGATCGAATTCTTCCTCGGCGCCGTCGCGCGCGGAAAGATGTTCTTCTCCGGATTGCATCTGGCGCGCCGAGGCCAGGGCCCGGATCAGAACTTTTTCGGCGTCGGTCACCTGCGATTCCACCGGGGCCTTAACTGCAGAAGTCTCGCGCGTGCGGGCCGCATGCCGCAGCTCTTGGCGCAAGACCGCGGAATCGATGCCCAGCTTCTGCGAGATCTCGTGCGCGAGTTCGTCGCGAACGATGCGGCTGGGCACGCGCTGGATGTGAGGCAAGAGGAAATTCAGAGCTTTCACTTTGCCCTCGCCGCTGCGCACGGGGAACTGCGTGCGGGCACGTTCGATCAGGTAGTCGAAATATTTCTGCGAATGCTTCAACGCTTCTCCGTAGGCTTCTTTGCCTTTGCGGCGGATGTAGAGGTCGGGATCGAATCCCTGCTCGAGCGTCAAGACCTTAATCGTGAACTCTTCTTCGACCAGCAGGCCCAGGGTGCGCTCGGTGGCTTTGGCTCCGGCGGTGTCGGGATCGAAGTTTACGACTGCATTCTTGCTGAAGCGTCCGAGGAGTTTGGCCTGCAGTTCGGTGAAGGCGGTTCCGGAGCTGGCGATAACGTTATGAAATCCCGCAGCGAAGACGGAGATGCAATCCATCTGGCCCTCGACGAGGATGGCGTAGTCGAACTTCTTGATCCACTCCTTGGCGAGATCGAGATTAAATAGCACCTTGCCCTTGGAGTAGATCGCGGTCTCGGGCGAATTCAAGTATTTGGGGCCGGATTTTTCGTCGGTCGCCAGGGTGCGGCCAGTGAACGCGATTACTTTCCCCGCCTCGCTCGCGATGGGGAACATGACGCGGTTTCGGAACTTGGAGTACATGGCCGCGAGCTGCGCGCCGCGAGCCACGAGCTCTGAGCCACCCCCGCCGTCGTCATCCTGAGGGCTCGCCTTTGGGGCCCGCAGGACCTCTGCACTTCGCTGCGGATCGTCGTCCCCACCTTGGGATTGCTTGCTCGCAGCTCGTGGCTCGGAGCTCGCGTCTTGCTTCCACGAAAACAACCCGCTCTCGCGCAAAACCTCTTCGCTGAATTCGTCTTTCATGCGGTCGCGCAGGAGGAATCCGGAATCGGGCGCGTAGCCGATGCGGAAGCGCGCAATCATCTCCTGATCGAGGCCGCGGCCTGCGAGGTATTCCCGCGCCCGCGCACCCTCGGGACGCCGCAGGCATTCCTGAAAGAATGCTACGGCGCGCTCATGAGCGTCGAGCAGCTGTCCGCGCAGACGGGCTTGCTTGGCCTCGCCGGGTGTGGAATAGCTCGCCTTGGGGAGGGGAATGCCCAGCTTCTGGGCCACCATCCGCACGGACTCGGGGAAGGTGATGTTCTCGATTTTCTGGACGAAGCTGAAGACGTCGCCTTTCTCTTGGCAGCCAAAGCAGTAGTAGTACTGACGCGTGCTGTGCACCGAGAACGAAGGCGTCTTCTCCTTGTGAAAGGGACAAATCCCCGAGAAGTTCTGCGCCCCAGCTTTCTTCAGCTTGACGTAGTCGCCGATGATCCGGACGATGTCCGCCTGCTGTTTGACCGTGTACGCGAAATCGCCAGGGTTCGCCATTTTAGGGACAGAGTTCTCCACGAGAATTGTCAGGGAAAAAGCCGCTGATTGAAATATACAGAGCCGGGATTGCTGTGGAGAAGCTGTGGGAATCGAGCGTTAATCGTTGAAATGGACGGAAAACCTAGCCCTTGAAGGCATCGCAGTCCAACTCGTTCCTGATGCAACAACAATGAAGCCATGGCCAGAGCTCGGTCGTGGGTAATACCAGAGGATGGTTCGATCGCCAATGGGTGATCGCTCTCCTCTATGACGAACAGCGGACGGTTTCCGACCGGCTGGATCAAATTCTTCGTCTTCAAATTCAGAGTCTCGGGGTACTCAGCGAGCGGGTTCGCGAGTCTGCCCTTAAACGGCCCATGGCACTGTTCTCTTCCTTGCAGCTCCCAACAGGCTTCTATTTGGTCAAAGACTTCCTCGCAGACAAGAAACCCGCAAGCCCCATAGGAACGACGCACCGGATCCAACAACTGGGATCTGCAAACATCCTCGAATAAAAAGCCACTGCTGATCGATGATGCACTGATCCGAGCCGACTATCGCGCCAGCGTCCCGTTCGTCTCG
>DATDGW010000836.1:0-5675 GCA_036521895.1 Candidatus Sulfotelmatobacter sp.
CGTTGCCAGCAACCTTGCAGAACGGGCACGCAGTGAAGCGGAGGGAGCGCAGCAACGCCGGCGCGAAGTCGAACGACTCTTTGCGCTCAGCCAGCGGTTGTTGGCCTCAGATAATGTCCTCGAATTGCTGAACGCGTTACCGGGCTATGTGCAGGAGATTTTTTCGCTGGGGGGCGTGGTCGTCATGGCGGCTGACCACCCTACGGTGTACCGGTCGTCGCTCGATGCGCGCTTCGAAGAGAGCGTGCTGCGATCAACACTGCTGCGCGGGGAGCCCATTACTCAAGCAGGCGTTTCGTATGTGCCTCTGCGCCTCGGAATGCGGACGGTCGGGGCGCTGGGCGTCACTGGAGACGAACTCTCGCGGGAGACGCTCGACGCGCTGGGAAGCCTTGCGGGATTGGCGATTGAGCGGGCACGCGCCCTCGAAGCCCTCAGCAAGAACCGCGCCGAGCAGGAGCATGAACGCCTGCGGACTGCCCTGCTCGATTCGGTGACTCACGAGTTCCGCACGCCGCTGACTTCGATCAAGGCCAGCATCACAACTTTGCTGTCCGGCGCCCCGCTCGACGACCAGGGCATGCGCGACTTGCTGACCGTTATCGACGAAGAGACCGACCGGCTGAACCGGCTGGTGGGTGAGGCTGCGGAGATGGCACAACTCGACTCGGGGATGTTCAAGCTTGATCTGCAGCCGCACTCGATCTGGGACGCACTGCAACCTGCGCTTGAAGACGCGAAAGCATCGCTCGAGAAGCATCCGGTGGAAGTGACTGTAGCGCCCGATTTGCCCAAGGTCCGCATGGACATGCAGCGGATTCGCGAAGTTCTCATGCACCTGCTGGAAAACGCGGGCAAGTATTCTGACCCGGGAGTGCCTATCAAGGTAACAAGCGAGGTAAAGGGAGACAGCCTCGTGACCAGCGTCGCCGACCGCGGCCCCGGGATCGATTCGTTTGAGCAGTCGCTGATCTTCGAGAAGTTCTATCGCGGGCAGCACCAGCGTTATACGGCGCATGGTACAGGGATGGGCCTGGCCATCGCCAAAGTGATCGTCGAGGCCCACGGTGGAACGATCGGTGTGGTCAGCCAGTTAGGAAGCGGCTCGGTATTCTCGTTCAGCCTCCCACTCGAGAAGGAATTGAGGAGGTAGCGGCGAAGTCCGTTCGACTTCGCCCACGGCAGGCTCCGGGCGGGCGTGGTGACGGCGTCTAAGTGGGAAGCAAAATTGGCAGCTTGTCCTAGCTTCTACGCTACAATTCAGAGTCTTTCCAAATCACAATTGATCAGCTTCCGCGACATCCAGGTGACGACGACTCTATGACTGCTGAGACCGCAATCGGCACTCCGCTCGACGACAAGAAGGTCTTTTACAACCGCTTTCTCCTCATTGTGGCTGGCCTCGGTGGCCTGCTCTATGGCGTGGATGTCGGCATCATAGCCGGCGCGCTGCCATATCTGGAGGCGACCTCGGGACTGAATGCCGGCCAGCTCTCCATTGTGGTTGCGGCGGTTCTGCTGGGCAGCGTGATCTCTACCTTGTTTGCAGGACTGCTGGCGGACTGGATGGGGCGCAAGTCTCTGATGGCCCTGAGCGGCGTGATGTTTGTGATCAGCATCCCGATGATCGCTCTGGCGCACGGCTATGGCCCGCTGGTGTTTGGACGTTTGCTGCAGGGGGTTAGCGCGGGGTTAATCGGCGTGGTTGTTCCGCTCTATCTGGCGGAGTGTCTGACGGCGTCGAACCGGGGAAAAGGAACGGGCGTGTTCCAGTGGCTCTTAACGCTGGGCATTGCGATTGCGGCGTTGGTCGGCTTCTTCTTCAGTCTCCGCCTCGCTCAAATTGTGAAGACCGGCGACCTGCAGGCGGCCTACAGCTTCAAAGACTCGGCTTGGCGCGGCATTTTCTGGGTTTCCTTGCCTCCCGGCATCCTGTTTGTGATCGGCAGCCTCATGCTGGGGGAGTCTCCTCGATGGCTATTCCGCCGTGGCAAGAAAGACGCTGCGTATGCTTCGCTTCTGCGTTCTCGCACGACCGAACAAGCTGATCTCGAACTCAAGGAAATGCAGGAGGTGGCCGTAGCTGAAAAGGCGAAATCTGCCGCTGGCACAAAAGCGGCGGACTCTTTGCTGCGGCGCAAATACGTGATTCCGTTCGTGCTGGCCTGCATCATTCTCGCCTGCAATCAGGCCACCGGCATTAACTCGATCATCGCTTACAACGCCAACATTTTGTTGCAGAGCGGACTCTCGGATTTCTATGCCCATTTGGGCTACGTCATATTTACGTGCGTGAACTTCCTGGTAACCGCCTTAGGCGTGGCGCTGGTGGACCGCAAAGGCCGCAAATTCTTACTGGGTGTAGGTACGGCAGGAATTATCCTTTCGCTCATCTGCACGGCCGCCATCTTCCTCCGTACCGAGAAGCTGCGCGTTGATGCGAAAAGTTCTGTCCAGGCCATGATTACCCCCGGCCAGAAGCTGACTATGCATTATGACTCCGAATCGGCCAATCAATTGAGCGGCCGTCGCGAACCGGGTCAGGCCACGTCACTGGTCGTCATCTATTCTTGCGGGGACTTCCGGGCAGCGAGTCCGGCGGTGCGCTCCGACGACCCGGCGGCCAAACCGATCGAAATCACACGCGATGGCTGCGTCCCTGCGAATAAGGTGGTGGCCTTCTTCTCGAACCCGTTTGGCAATCTTGATGCCTCGCGCAAGGCGCCACTGCGAATCGAGAATGCGCTCATTACTCCGGTCCCATCAGCTCGCAACGGATGGTTGGTTGCGATCACGCTGTTTGTCTTCATGGCATTTTTCGCGATTGGTCCTGGCGTGTGCGTTTGGCTGGCGCTTTCAGAACTAATGCCGACGCGGATCCGCTCCAACGGAATGAGCATCGCGCTCGTAATCAACCAGGCGGTTTCCACGACGATCGCGGCGATCTTCCTGCCGACCGTCGGCAAGTATGGGTACTCGACTATGTTCTTCGGGTTTGCCGGGTGCACGGTGATCTACTTCGTCACGGCGACATGGTTCTTGCCGGAGACTAAGGGCAAGACGCTAGAGGAGATCGAGGCATACTTCGAAGGCACTGCACCGGCCAAGTAGCGATTACTTAACCGCGAAACCGTCGGGAGTTGAGTCGGACGCAGGTGCGCGGGCGAGACGCCCTCGCGACAGCCGCCGGGACGGCGCGCTACGGTGTTTGCCCGCGAGCTTGAAAATGGTTTACTCTGCCCAATCACGATGAATCCTACTAAGCAAAAGAAGAACGATACCAACCCCAAGCATTCCCACGCGATGCGGCGGGAAATCTATGAGCAACCTACCGCCATTGCGAAGACGGTCGCGAAGCATCTCAAGAACGACATTATCTTTCCCGGCGAACTCGACGCCATTGAAGGCGCGCTGCTCACGTTCGAGAAGCTGATCATCGCCGCCAGCGGATCCAGTCGGCATGCCGGCCTGGCGGGCGAGATCATGATCGAAGATCTTTCCGGGGTGGCCGTCGACGTTGAATATGCCAGCGAGTATTGTTACCGCTCTACTCACGCTGCCGTGGATCCCATCGTGATGGTCATTACGCAGTCGGGCGAGACCGCGGACACGATCGCTGCGCAGCGCGAAGCGCTGACGCGCGGCGTGAAGACGATTGCGATCTCCAATGTTCCCAATACGACGATTGTGCGGGAAGCGGGGGCAGCGCTCATCTCTGGCGCGGGTCCGGAACTTTCGATTCCTGCAACCAAGAGTTTCACTACGCAACTTACGATCCTCTATCTGATGGCGCTGTTCCTGGCGCGCAAGCGTGGGCGCATGACCTCGGAGGTCACCCGATCGTATCTGCAGCGGCTGATGCGGCTTCCCGATGCGATCGAAAAGAATCTCGGGACCTGGGACAGCCTCGCCGAGAAATTTGGCGCGGTGCACTTCCAGGCGGAGAAGTTTCTCTATCTCGGCCGCGGCGTCCACTACGCCATCGCCCGTGAAGGGGCGCTCAAACTGAAGGAAATCTCCTACGCGCATGCGGAAGGATATCCGGCAGGCGAACTCAAGCATGGTCCGAACGCTCTCGTGGATGAGAAGTTGCCCGTCGTCGTGTTGGCCACCTGCGACCATCATGATCCGGACTCGTTGTTACGCTATCGCCGGACACTGGAGGTCATGAAGGAAGTGCAATCGCGGCGGGGGCCGCTGGTTACGCTTGCGACCGAGGGCGATACGGAAGTCGAAGCCATCGCGGATCACGTGTTTTACGTCCCCGCTGCGCCCGAATTGTTGCTGCCGATTGTGGAAGTGATCCCGCTGCAACTGTTCGCGTATCATGTTGCCGTGAATAAGGGATACGACGTCGACCATCCGCGAAACCTGGTGAAAGCGGTGGTCACCGAATAACCGGACATCACCCCGGGGGAGCGCTAAGGCTTGATGGGGCTAATCGGGTCGTCCCGACGGTCACAAAGGGCGAAGCAAAGAGCCGCGCCCACACCTGCAACGCCAGCACCGATGGTCCAGGGTGAATTCATGATGGCGCCTTGGCCGGCAATGGCGGCCGGAGTTTGCTGATAGGCTGCGCCGCACTTTTCTTCCCGCGACTTTTGCTCGCCTTCGCGCACGATGACGCGGACGGAATGCGCCGACTGCTTCGCGTCCTTGGGATTGTTGGAGCGGGCATCGATGTAGACGTCACTTTTGAGTGCGGATACGGTCACCTCCCCATCACGATCGGTGACGTCGTAGTGCGTCCAATCCGCGTTGTTCACTGGCGTAACCGTCAAACAGCCTAACTTCACCCGCATGCCACGAGAGGTGTTCACCGACAAGCTGCCGTGTTCGAGACGCAGTTCGTTGATGTCGAACTGCACGATGGAGCCGGAATTGAGGTCCGCGGTCGATCCACTGGCCTCGATGCGGGCGACGGCAGTCGTCTGCGTCTCGATGAGATCCTGGGCGAACAGAGCGGTGGAGGCGGGAGCGGGGTACTTATTGACCTGCACGCCGATGCCGTTGCTGCGTAACATGGCGGCAGCGGTATCTTGCGCCAGCAAAGCCACGGGCAGAATCACGATCATCGGCAGGCAAACGAAATGTCGCCATTTGGCCAAAAATGCGCCCCACAATTTTCCGCACGAACGACTACTAGCAGCTTAGACTGCGGGTTTCGGAGCGACTATTGTCTGTTGTGGTGCCTCGGATGAGGGTTGGCACATGATGTGATCTGCGGGGCTAGGCCCGCGCGAAGTCGATGTATCCCCTTTGCACGTCGGTGCGGATGAGTTTGGCGCGAAGCCTGTCGCCTACGTCGAGTCCTTGCTGCCCTTCGGCGAGAAGTCCCTCGAGGTGCGGCTGCAGTACGCGAACGAAGGTTCCATGATCAGTTACGCCGGTGACGATGGCGTCGAAAACCTCGCCGATGCGATGCTGCATGGCGACGGCCGCGAGACGCTTAGCCATTTCACGCTCGACTTTCTTGGCAGCGTCTTCTTTCTGTGTGCAGTTGGCGGCGACGGTGGTGAGTTCGTCGTCGGAGTAAGGATTCTTCTGGCCAGCGAGCATGGCCTTAATCAGACGCTGAGTAACGACGTCGGCGAACCGCCGGTTGGGCGCGGTGGAGTGGGTGTAGTCCTGAACTGCGAGACCGAAGTGTCCAGGCGCAACGTCGCCCGCACGCT
>DATDGW010000837.1:0-2536 GCA_036521895.1 Candidatus Sulfotelmatobacter sp.
AATTGGGGCAATCGCGTCGTCTTCAGCGCGGCACTCTCCTCCTTCGCACGGAAGACGTCCAGCGCAGCGGACTGCACCTGACGGTTTCCCTTCAACGCAAGGGCGACCGCATCATCAATGGTTAATACCGACGGCGGTTGCGCGCTCGCGATGACTGCGCCCGCTAAGGGTGGCCGCAACAATAACTGCTATCGAGTTGTCGTTCCTATTTCATAATCCACCTTCGGTACGCCGCTGAATCGCAACGGCCAAATTGCTCGTAGCACCTTGTGTTCGGGCCTGGTTGTCTTTCGATCGGTGGTAGCCGGGGGTGCGTAGATTTGTTATAGTTCCGAATAGGAGCATCCGATTTGACCGGAACTATAACATTATGAGACCACTCTCCTTCCGCTCTGACGAACTACGTTCGCACCTGCTGCGTAGCAAGATCGCCACGCTCGCCGAACTGAAACAAGCGCTTGGCACATCAGTCGATGTCACGGTCTTTCGCAAACTCAAGTCGCTGGATTACCTCACCAGCTACTCCCATCGTGGCCGATACTATACCTTGCGTGAAATCGCCCGTTTCGACGAACAAGGGCTGTGGTCCCAGTCAGCCGTCTGGTTCTCACAATTCGGCACGCTGCTGGCGATCGCGGAGACGTTCGTGAATCGTTTCCCCCGTGGATATTTTGCCGATGAACTTGCCCGTGTCCTGCACGTCGACGTGCAGGACTCACTGCACCAACTCGTCCAGCAACGCCGGGTTACCCGCCAGATCGTCTCAGGCTTGTATCTATACACGGCCATCGATCGCACCATCCAGCAAGGGCAGTTGCTTACGCGCCGCAACGTGGAGGCCGTCCCCACAGTGGTGGATGCCTCCGTGCTGGACGTCTCGGAAGAAGAATTGAAAGCAGCTATCCTCCTGTTCTACAGCCTGCTGGACGAGCAGCAGCGCCGCTTGTATGCCGGACTGGAGTCACTCAAGCTGGGACGTGGCGGCGATCGTCACTTGGCCGACTTCCTCGATCTCGATCTTCACACCGTGGCCCGCGGACGACAGCAGTTGTTAGCGCAGGACGTGGAAGTGGATCGTGTGCGCAGAGTAGGCGGCGGACGCAAGCCGGTGGAAAAAAAACGCCCGAAATAATCGATGCTATTGAGATTATTCTGGAGCACGATACCGCCGGCGATCCCATCACGGGATTGAAGTGGACACGGAAGACGACGGAGAAGATCGCGGAGGTTCTGCAGCAGATCGATATTTCGGTATCCGCCAATACCGTCGCGCGTCTTCTGTACCAAATGGACTTCTCTCTGGGCGTCAACCGGAAGCAGATCGCCACCAACTCCAGTCCGTACCGGGATCAGCAATTCCAGCATATTTCCTCGTTGCGGGAGCGCTTCCTGCGGCAAGGGCTTCCTATCATCAGTGTCGACAGCAAGAAACGCGAACTGATCGGCAACTTCAAGAACCCCGGTACCAAATGGGATCGCTCGTCAGCGCCGGTGAACGATCACGACTTCCGCTCCGATGCCAGCGGGGTGGGCATCTCCTACGGCATTTACGACCCGCCGAACAACCGCGGCACCGTCTGCGTCGGCACCTCGCACGACACGCCGGCCTTCGCCGCCCATTCCATCGCCACTTGGTGGAAACGCGAAGGATCGCGCCGCCATGGCCGTGCTTCCAAGTTGCTGGTTCTGGCGGACTCCGGTGGTAGCAACGGTTGCCACTCCTGGGCGTGGAAGACTGAAATCCAAGCTCAGTTGTGCAACCCGTTCAGTATTACGGCTACCATCGCTCACTACCCCACAGGTGCTTCCAAATGGAATCCCATCGAGCATCGTCTGTTCTCCGAGATCTCCAAACACTGGGCCGCCGAGCCTCTGGTCAGCTATGAGAAGATGATCAGCTTCATCCGCAATACCAGCACCAAAACCGGCTTGGTTGTGAACGCATATCTGGACCGTACAGACTATCCCACTGGTCTCAAACCGAACCGCCGACTCATCTCATCACTCGGTCTCAAACCCGGCAAGGTATTGCCGCGATGGAATTACACCATTGCACCCAATCTGTGAAAATCTATGAAGTTAATCTTGCGTCGACCCTAAACGTCGCAAAATCGACGTACACACTGGGACCAATGCCCTTCAAAAGTGTGACCGTCACAAGGGAGGCATCGGACGGCGGCGTAAAAGTCACAACCACGGGCGAACGAACTGACGGACCGATCAACGCCAGCTACACGGCGAAATACGACGGCAAGGAGGTTCAGGTCACGGGCAACTCACCGTATGACACAATTGCGATTAAGCAGGTGAATGCCAACACCCTAACCGAAGAGCGCAAGAAAACTGGTGGCTCGTACTGAAGTGGACCCCATTGTCAAGACCATTTCTTGCCTTCAATAAGCTTTCTTCCGGCGAGGCCTGAGTTGAGTTGGGACGGCTCCGGCATTGGAGCCGCCCCTGCCATTCCGGCGCTCGAATCGGCGCTCGGGTCGCATCCCTGCGGAGCCCTATCCTCCGTTCGAGTGCCCTCCAGTTT
>DATDGW010000838.1:0-1972 GCA_036521895.1 Candidatus Sulfotelmatobacter sp.
TTGATGGTTTGCGCCAGCGCCGCGGCCTGGCTGTTTCTGTCGAAAGCTCGCGGTGGGCTGAGGCGCGCGTTCATGGCATCAATCATGCCGCGCCACATCTCGGTCGAAGCCCGCTCGATGCTCTGCCCGTAGCGAGTCATCGGGAAGCCCAGGAAGTTCCAGGCCCAGTCGTCGGCGCGCAGCTGGGCAACCGGCACTCGGGCATGCCAGTAGGGCGAGGCCTGGTCCTGCGGATCAGGGTTCACAATCACAGCCAGCATGTCGCTGCCGACCGCAACGACTAGCCGCCGGTTGGGATACAGCAGGCAGTCTTCTCTAGTCGCCTTGCGGGTGATGGGCGACCCGTTGCGCTCGCCGATTTTGATGGGCTGGCCGATGAACGGGACCTCGTAGCTCCAACTAGTCCCCCACACGCCATCCGGGCCGCGCATCTGGATGGGGTCACCGGTGTCATTGCAAGAATCGTCATCGACGTAGATGTAAAAGACTTCCGTCGTCGCCCAGGGCGCGGCTTCGTGCTCGTAGCGTGCGCCCTGCCCGAAACGCTTGAGAACCGCGGTGGCATACTTGACGGCCTGGCTGATCACCGTGCCGTGGCCCGCCCTGGGGTCGCGGCCGGACTTGATCTGGTCGACGTACAGGGGAAACAGCCGCCAGGCCTCGTGGATCGGCGTCTCGACGCGCACAGCCACCGCGTACGCCTTCTGGATATCGTGCTGGCGGCCCATGCCCACCGGCAGAACGTCCAGCGGCCCGTAAGCATCCCAGATAATGTCGCCCTTGCCGCGATACCAGTAGTTGGGATCGTATCTGGTCCCCACGTAACCGGTACCGGCGATCACCGCGTATTGCCAGGCCTTGCGCAGCTTCCGGTCGGCGAACGTCATGCCCTGCCAGGCCATGAACATCTTGTTGAGGATCTGCTCCTGGCTGCGGAATTCCTCGATATTGGACTTGAAGGCCGGGATAATCCGGATGTTGGTCTGGGCCGCAATCAGCTCCTTGGCGTTGCGTACGGTCTGATCGGTCCGCATGCGCGAAAGCAGACCGATGGCACCTACCGAAGAGGCCTGCGACTCCGCGTTGACCAGATCGATGCCGTCCGCAATGAACGGAAATGCAGGCTGCAGCCGCAGGTAGCTGCGGCCGTCCGAGACGATATCCTTCGCCCAGGCGAGGAGCGAGTCCGGTGTCGCCAGTTCGCGGTTGCCCGCGGGCTCATCAAACGGCGCTGGACACAGATAAGCCGAATCAACGCCCGGCATACAGTTGATTATCTGTTAAATCAGGATTTGCGCTCACGCCAGCCGGTTTCCGGGCCGCTGTAGGAGTTACGGTTGCCGCTGTCGAAGCTCAGCACGTTGATGTGAAAATTAGGATCGATCCGCGGATGGGCTTCCCGGCGGCGCTCCCGGACCTTATCGGTCCACTCCCGTACGCGCCGCCTGAGCGCCTCAGCGCGCGCGTTCACGGCTCCGCTCGCATCCTCGTTGCGGCGACGCTCGCGAATACCGGCATCGTCCAGTGCGTAGCGCTGATCGCGCTCCGCTTCCAGCTTGCGGCGCTCGATCGCGTTCATCCGCGCTATAAACTTATCGGCTGAACGCAAGTCGTTCAGTTCACATTTGTGATATCCCTCCGGCACCGGTTCGTTCGCCTGGCCGGGGAACGAGTACTTCTCGCTATCGCTGTTGGACTGCCACACTACGATGGAATCGAAATGCTTGGCGCGCTCCGGCAACACGGACTGATGGGGACAGAAAGGCCAGTCGCCGATCCCGAACGTTACCCCGCATTCCAGGCAAACCGTCATGCGTTCCTCGGGTCGAAGATTTTCCGGAACGGGTAATCGTTGCGGATCTTGGAGTGAAAGTAAACCCCGGAGCCGCCGTTCTGAGCCAGATTCCAATATTCGGTCTGCGGCACGCCAGCGTACTGGTAGATCGCGCCGTTCAGGAATTGCACGGTGAGA
>DATDGW010000839.1:0-2156 GCA_036521895.1 Candidatus Sulfotelmatobacter sp.
CTCTCTGTTGGTCTATAAGGCTCGGCGATTGCTCCAAGAAGAAAGTTGCTCGACCAAGGAAGTGGCTTTCAAGCTGGGATTCAAAAGTGTGAGCCACTTCTGCGCCCTGTTTCATCAGATTACGGGAGTCACGCCACAAGCCGAGTCGCCAATGAAAAAAAAGTGAGCTTGCCCAGACTTCCTTCTAGTTGGGATGGATCACACGGCCTCGATATACGGAGTCAATTTCGTTATCCGCAACGTGGACACCGGCACCGGCGATACTTGCTACGAGAGTTACTATGTTGCGAATTAGTCTCACCGCACCATAAGTCCAACAGTGCTGTCCAAATTGGCGGGCTAAGTGAAGGCTGGGAGATGAGGGTTTGCGAACAGGTGAAAGGCTGAGCCCCTGATAAGCTGGATTGGGTTTCGGAAGAACCAATACAGTTTCAGGAGGCTCAACCTATGAACAAAGTATGCAGTATTTTTTCGCAAGTGTTGAAGATTTTTTCGCGCGGGGATTTCGAAAAGGCGGTCAAGGAGCACAAGACCGAGCGGCATGCGCGTGGCTTCACCAGTTGGGGCCAGTTCATGGCCATGCTGTTTTGCCAGTTGGGACGCGCGCATTCGTTACGCGAGATTTGCGGCGGTCTGGCGTGCTGCGAGGGGCAGTTGAAACATCTCGGCGTGCCGGTGGCGCCCAAGAAGTCCACGCTGGCCTACGCCAATGAGCATCGGCCGTGGGAGCTGTACCAGACGGTGTTCGAGCAGACGCTGGGTCAGTGTCAGGAACTGGTGCGCAGCCAGGGTGGACGGAAGAAGTTCCGTTTCAAGAACAAGCTGATGAGCCTGGACGGGAGCATCATCGACCTGTCGGTGAGCATGTTCGACTGGGCGAAGTTTCGGCGGACGAAAGGGGCGATCAAACTGCATCTGCTGCTGGATCACGATGGCTACCTGCCGTCGTTCGCGGTGGTGACGGAAGGCAAGACGAGCGAGATCAAAGTGGCGCGCACGCTGCGTTTCGATCCAGGCACGATACTGGCCATAGACCGCGGCTACGTGGATTACGAGTGGTTTCGGGAACTGACGCAGCAGGAAGTGTATTTCGTAACGCGGATGAAAGAGAAGGCCGCTTACGAAGTGAAGGAAGAACTGCAGGTTCCGCAAAACAGCAACGTGGTGAGCGATCAGATCATCTGTTTTCCCCGGCTGGCACGGGAAGACGAGGAGCCAGTGCTGTTCCGGCGGGTAGAGATCCTGGAAGCGGAGAAACAGGAGGCCATCGTGTTCCTCACCAACCAGCTGGCCTTCGGTGCCACGACCATCGCGGCCATCTACAAGGACCGCTGGCAGGTCGAGCTGTTTTTCAAGGCGCTGAAACAGACGCTGAAGATCAAGACGTTTGTGGGGACCAGCGCCAACGCGGTCCGGACCCAGGTGTGGACGGCGCTGATCGCCATACTGGTGCTGAAGTACCTGCAGTTGAAATCGACGTTTTCTTGGTCGTTGTCGAATCTGGTGGCGCTACTGCGCCAGCAACTGTTCTTCTACCGCGATCTGTATGCATGGCTGGATGATCCTTTTCAGGCCCCGCCGGCGCTGGCGGGGGTGCATGATAACGCACAACAACTCGCGATCACGTGGTAGGCGGTCTTTGGACAGCAGAAAATCGGAGAAATGCACAGCCAATTTGATTTCAGGAGGTATCTGCCCAATCTGACTAAGTAATTCGGACAGCAGCTTGACAAAACGCCGAAAGCGACTTACTTCGGCCTTGGCCGGAGCGAGAACCCGCGTCCAGACTCAGAACTGCGTCGTGCCCAATGATTTCAAGGGGAAGAAATTGATCAAAGTGTTAATTTGGCCACGAATGTTCAACTGCTGAATCCGGCCACGGTCAGGTTTCTGCGGATTCGTAACCGCGAGGGTTGTGATATCTACATTTGGCCCTATGCAGAAGACCAAAACGCCGGCTACATTCTGCTCGATTTGGATGGGGCTGTACCATCGGTTCTCGAAACGATGCGGGCCAACGGCCATGATCCCTGTGTCGTGTTGCAGACCAGCCCCGGTCATCTCCAGGCGTGGATCCACGTCAGCACGTTGCCGCTGCAATCTGCCGTGGCTACCGCGATCGGAAAGCATTTGGCCCGTCTCTACGGAGGAGACTC
>DATDGW010000840.1:0-1696 GCA_036521895.1 Candidatus Sulfotelmatobacter sp.
GGCTTCTCATACGGGTTTCGACCTGGACGAGGACTGCACGATGCGTTGGATGCACTTTCGACGGCGATCAAAATAAGGAAGGTGAACTGGATACTTGACGCCGACATCCAGAACTTCTTTGGGGCTGTTAGCCAAGACTGGCTAGTGCGCTACCTTGAACATCGGATCGGCGATAAGCGCATCATCCACCTGATCCAGAAATGGCTGATGGCGGGTATACTCGAAGACGGGGTCGTAACAGTGGATGACAGGGGAACGGGTCAGGGCTCGGTGATCTCTCCGCTCCTCGCCAATATCTACCTGCATTACTGTTTCGATCTCTGGGCCGAGCGCTGGAGACGGCACGAGGCCCGGGGCGACATGATCGTCGTGCGATACGCCGACGATCTGGTGGCCGGCTTCGAGCATGAGAGCGACGCACGTCGCTTCCTCGATGCGATGGGTGACAGACTTGGGAAGTTTGCACTGTCGCTCCACCCGGACAAGACCCGCCTGATTGAGTTCGGCCGCTTTGCGGCGACCGACCGCAAGCTAGGCGGGCTCGGAAAGCCGGAAACCTTCACGTTCTTGGGCTTCACCTTCATCTGTGGGCTATCACGCCGCAGGAACTTCCAGCTTCAACGGAAGACCCGACGCGACCGCATGTTGGGCAAGCTGAAGGACATTAAGGCGGAGCTTCGGCGCCGGATGCATCAGCCGATCCCCGAACAGGGGAGGTGGTTGAGGCAGGTCGTGACCGGCCACTTTGCCTACTATGCGGTCCCAACCAATAGCCGAGCCCTTTCGGCGTTCCGGCACCATGTGACCGACCTCTGGCGACGCACGCTTCGACGGCGCAGTCAGAAAGACGGGTTCACGTGGGATCGCATGACAAGGTTGGTCGATGACTGGCTTCCCCAGCCGCGCATCCTTCATCCTTGGCCAGACCTACGCTTTGACGTCAGACACCCAAGGTAGGAGCCGGATGCCTTAATTGGGCAAGTCCGGATCTGGGCGGGGGGCGGCCAGCAATGGCCGTCCCTACCGCGAAACGCCGAGCAAGCCTCGAAAAGGACGATGTGCAGGCCGACCCGGTGACCCTTCCGGGGAAGGCTGACACGGCTGGGTGAGATGAGCGAGGAGTACGCCCAGCCGCTGCACCGGGGTAGTGGCGGCAGCATGTACACAAGGAAAGCGAACGCAACACGGGAAGCCCCAATGCGTGATCGGGGATGATCAACCGGACGCCCGTGAGGGACAGGCCGGGCGCACTGGGGTGGCGGAGAGGCCCGTAGTACCGATGAAGCTGGGTAATGCTGGTGGAGGGAAGGGGCCTCGGTTCAAGACAGACGCAAGACGTGGTGGGGGACCTGGAGATTGGGCAACCTAGCAACTCCGAAAAGTGTTCAGAAACTGCAGACGGCGTTACACGCGAAAGCGAAGGCGGAGGCCGGCTATCGCTTCTACGCTCTGTACGACAAGATCAGCCGCGACGACATTCTGGCGCATGCCTATGCCCAGTGCCGCTCCAACAAGGGCGCGCCGGGAGTAGACGGTCAGGACTTTGTGGACATCAAATCGTACGGGGTTGAGCAGTGGCTGGCTGAACTGGCGCTTGCGCTCAGGGAGGAGACATACCGCCCGGAGCCAATCAGACGAGTGTTTATACCGAAGGCCAACGGCAAACTCAGGCCGCTGGGCATCTCGACCGTGCGGG
>DATDGW010000841.1:0-2982 GCA_036521895.1 Candidatus Sulfotelmatobacter sp.
GCCTTTTCCCAGACTGCAACCTCTTGCTCAAGCTGGAGCCGTTGTTGGGCTTCTCTCTTGGTTGAGGCTATCTCGTCTTCAGCGTGGGCTTGCTGCAACCGCTTCGAGGCACAGGTAGCTGCCTGGACGGCCGAGGGCACAGAGGTTAAGAGAAACCCGACGGGGTTCCGGATGCGGCCCCAACTTTTCATCTTCAGCTTATGGCCGACCTGTTCGAGAATCATTTCCGCCGTGCACTCCGGTGCCTTTCGGCGGCAGTCATTCCAGAGGATCGGGATCGCATCTTCATCCCAAATCGTGTCGGGCATGAGCTGGTGAAGACCTGCGGCAAGTTCCGACGACGTCGTCGTAGTCTCTGGTAATCTCTGAAGTAATCTATGTTCCTTAATACGGCGGAGACTTTGGCTCCTCCGCGGCGGTGGACTTTCCGCCTCCGACGAAGGTGGGTTTTCCACCTCCCCGAAGGTGGGAATACCACCTTCGGGGGGGAGGTCAGTCCCTTCGGCTTCGGAGGCACTCGCTGCCTCCTCCAAGGCCTTCTCAAGCCCGACGAAGTCGATACTAAAGTAGATCTTGTGCTCCAGCCGCTTCTCCTTCTCCAGCCAAAACTTCGTGAGTCTGAGTTGCTTTCGGGCGGACTCTTGCTCCCATCGCGATAACCCCAGTTCGTCCTCCCATTCGTCGCGGGTTTTCCAAAACCATCCGTTGTCCTTACCTCGACTTTGGCCGTGTCTTTCGGGATTGAGCCAGTAGATGGCTTGCGAGAGCATCAAGGCCGCCTGGACGCTTCCGGTCACCTTCACAAAGCAACGGTGAAAGGCGATGGGTCGGCCAAACAGAAACTCGATACGCTTGCGAGCGGACTGCTCTTCTTCGGAATGAGACACGGCTAAACTCTGATGCTCTGAATGGCCGGAAACAGGTCCGCTTGGCTCCCTCGCTCCGGCGATGGCACGAGGCGCCTACCTACCAGTGTTCCAAAACTGTTCCAAAAGCCTAACTGATTGGGGTAAAAGGGGCTCTCCTTCGAGCGAAAGCAGAATCCCGGAATTGATGTAAGACTATGAGAACAAAGGGTGGGAATGAAAACGATGCGTTAGGGGAAGATTTCTCGTAACAGTTCAGTTGGGGCTATCGGTGCACGAGTGAAGGGATTGGGCGATGGCTGCGATGGCAAGCAATGGCTGCGGAGAGATAAGCCAGAATGTTGAGGCGCTGAAGGTCGCACGTTTCGCTGACGGTCAGCAAGCGAGACGTGGCCAGTTCGCCATGGGCGCTGCGGTTGCCGAAGCAGATCTTGCGCCACTGCACGCCGGTGCGGAGGGCACGTTCCACGCTGTTGTTGGTGGGCTCGACGCCCTCGTGTTCCAGGAAAGTAAAGAGCCGGTCGTTATGCTCGAAAAGAGCCCTGGCGAGATTGCGAACCTCGCGGTGAGGGCTGTCCAAGTGCTGCTTCGCCAGTGCCCCAATCCGTTTTTGAATCGGGATCGATCGGAGCAGCAGTTGGCGGCGATCGATCTGGCCGCCGCGGAATTTGCCCCACAGCCGGAAGAGTCGGGCGTGCTGGGCCAGCGCATCGCGGCAGAATCGTTCCACCGCACTACTCTGGGTCAACTCCACCATCCCCAGGAGATTGCGTTTCAGGTGCGCCCAGCAGAACTGCGCCTTGCCGGAGTGATACTTCAAATAGGCGCTGAAACGATCGCTGCACAGGATGCCCCGGAACACGGCTCCCAGCAAGCGGGTCAAGACCTCGCTGCCGCGCGTAGCCGCCACCGTGTAGACGACGAAGCGCGCGGCCACAAAGGCCCACAAGAAGCGCTTCGCGCCGTTGGTCCGCCAACCTGTCTCGTCGACGTTCAACACGGGCTCATCCTTCAATTGCTGTTCCAGTTCCTGGCAGGGGGCGGCGACCGCCTGGCTGACCTGTTCCCAGCACTTCTGCGTGCTCCCCAAGCTGATGTCGATTCCCAGAACCTGCCCCAGCAGGGCTTCCACGACCCGGCGCGGCATGCGGCCAACCACCGTCAGGTAGGCGATCAACGCGGTCAGTTGCGGGCCGAAGTGCCCGCTGGCTTCCTCGGGCACCGCCGCGCGTGTGCTTTCGCCGCACTCCGGACAGACCACGCGATAGCATTGATATTCAATCGTGCGAGCCTTGATCGGCGGCAGTTCAGTCACTTGATGCCGCCGTGGTTCCCCAGCCGTCTGCACCTGGTCAATTTGCGTGGGCAGGGGATGACCGCAATGCTGGCACTGGTCCGGCAGGATGGACCGAATCTCGTCGACTTGGGTGATAGGGACCAAGGGCCGCTGCGCCCCCCGATGGCCGGGTTGTCCGCCCACCTTGCGCCGGCTCTTCTTCCGTCGGCCCCGCTCTCGCGGTTCGCCGGCCAGCCCATCGGAGGACGGAGGCTTGGAGGAGTTTGTCGAGTTCTGTTTGCGCAGCGCCAGTTGACGCTCCAAATCCGTGATCTGCCTTTGGGCATCCGCGATCTGCTTCCGCTGTTCGGCAACCTCCTCTGCCAGCTTGCGGATCTCCTCTTCCTTATGCGCAAGCTCTTGGCGCAGCCGCTTGTTCTCCCGCTCCAAATCGCTCGTTTGCGTATCGCCAGGCCGCACACTCATCCACCATACGGTAGCCGAGCGGGCACGATTTGTCCAGCAAAATCAACCAGGGAGGGTAGGTTGAACTGTTACCACTTGCGCAGGTCCAGGGCATTCGGGACAACGTGGTGGAGCTCGGGGTTCAGCAAGGTCTCGCGCAACAGGGTCAGGCGCGGTGGAGCGCTCTTCCCCTATCGCCACTACGGACGAATCGGGACCGTTGACTACCCAAGCAGCCGTAGCACAAGACTCGCCTCGGCTAGCCCGAAGTTCGATCAAAATTAGCGCCAAATTCTAGACCCAAGTCGTTCATTGTCTTACGTGTAACAGTTCAACCTACCCTCCCTGGTTGATTTTGCTGGACAAATCGTGCCC
>DATDGW010000842.1:0-4276 GCA_036521895.1 Candidatus Sulfotelmatobacter sp.
AATCAACCGGGGAACCACCGTTCCGCGCACCGTCGAGGAGCTGGTAGCCCACTACACAAAAAATGAATTGCCGCGAAAATCTCCGTACGCGCAGGAAGTCTACGGAGGCTACTTGGATATTTGGATCGTCCCGAAGTGGGGCAACTATTCTCTGTCTGATGTACGTACGGTGCAGGTCGAAGCGTGGCTTGCCACTCTGAAGCAGCTAGCCAACGGAACCCGAGCGAAGTTGCGGAACATCATGTCCGCGATCTTTGCACATGCAATGCGCTGGGAATTCTTCGACCGAAACCCGATAACACTTGTGCGGCAGAGTACGAAGCGTCAACGTGAACCTGAGGTTCTCACGGTGGAAGAACTGAAGGCTCTTTTTGAGGAGCTGGAGGGAATCTACCGCACGATGGTCTTCGTCGGTGGCGTGGTCGGATTGCGTGTCTCAGAGGTAATAGGCCTGCGCTGGTCTGACTGTGATTTCGAATCGGGCGAAATCCATCTCAGCCGTGGAATCGTACGTCAACACGAGACGGAGATGAAAACGGAAGCGAGCCGGAAGCCGGTACCGATGGAACAAGGACTCGCTGAAATTCTCACAGGCTGGCGTGCAGAGTGTGCATACAACCAGCCAGACGACTACGTCTTTGCTTCAATCAAGATGCACGGCAAGCAACCGATTTGGCCGAACAGCGCAATGGAGGATCACATCCGTCCTGCTGCGAAGCGAGCCGGTATTACGAAACGGATCGGTTGGCATACGCTCAGACACTATCTACCCTCCCTGACTATGTCTTGCAAATCTGCGAGGACCCGATTTTTCCGACCTCGACTTGAGGCGTTATAGACATATTCTGAGCTCCTTCTACTAGCCCGCAGAGTCGGGGAAGGAGTTCACATGAAGTGCATCGTCAACAACCAAGTGGTTCTATCGCGACCGCCGGAAGGCCCGCTCGCGGCACAGATTGGCTCGTTTGCAGAATCGATGAGTGAGCAGGGATACAGTTTGGCATCGATTCATCGACAGGTTTTGCTCGCTGCAAGTTTTAGCCGATGGCTTCAGCAGAACGGGGTCGGACTGCGCAGCATCTGCTCCGATCATCCGGTACGGTATCTACGATATCGCGCTCGAGGCGTACGACCTTGCCGGGGGGATGCTGCTGCCCTCAGACATCTCATCGGCTTTTTGCGCCGGGAGGGCGTGATCCCCGGCGAAAGGACGTTAGCACGCCAACCGACTCCGGCTGAGCGTTGTGCCCAAGCATTCGGGCAATATTTGCTGGAAGTGCGCGCACTGGCACACCCGACAATCGTCAACTACGTTCCGTTCATCCGCAGTTTTCTCCAAGACCGTTTCGGCTCCGCGCGAGTCACGCTCTCGCGTCTGTGTGCACGCGATGTTGTGAGGTTCGTACAACGCCAAGCGCCACGACTACATAGGATGCGAGTGAAACTCATGACCACCGCCTTGCGCTCCTTCCTGCACTATGCGCGATATCTCGGGGAGGTTACGCATGATCTAGCCGCGGCCGTTCCCGTCGTCGCCAGGTGGTCGATGACGTCGATCCCCCGGGCGATTTCTGCAGAGCATGTACGCCAACTCCTGGCCAGCATCGATCGTCGCACTGCGGTCGGGCGTCGAGACTATGCCATCTTGCTCTTGCTGGCGCGATTGGGGTTGCGTTCAGGGGAAGTGGTATCTCTCGAACTCGAGGACATTGACTGGAACCTGGGACAAGTAAATGTGCGCGGCAAAAGTGGTCAGCGCAACCGACTGCCCTTGCCCACAGAGGTCGGCAAAGCCATCGCCGCCTACCTGCGCCGGGGGCGACCGGATAGCGCTAGTCGTCGCGTATTCTTACGAGTCAGAGCCCCGATCTGCGCCTTTCGCGGGCCGAGTGGGATTGGATCGATGGTTCGGCACTCGCTCGAACGTGCCGGTATCCAGGCTACTACCTCAGGGGCTCACCAGTTTCGCCATGGATTGGCCACCGAGATGTTGCGCCAGGGCGCTTCGCTGAGCGAGATTGGCGAGTTGCTGGGGCATCGCCATCCCCAGACCACCAAGATCTACACCAAGGTCGACATCAAGGCATTGCGTACGCTGGCTTTGCCGTGGCCGGGAGGTGTGCGATGAACGCGCTTCGAAAGGCCGTTCACGAATATCTGAGCCTGCGCCGCAGTTTGGGGTTCAAGCTGCAGGATGCAGGCAAGGGATTGCTTGATTTCGTCAGCTTCATGGAGCACCACCGCACTTCCTACATCACCCAGGCATTGGCGCTCGCTTGGGCTCAACAACCCGTAAATGTCCAACCCGCGCAGTGGGCGAAACGACTAAGTTTCGTTCGCGGATTCGCGCACCATCGTAGTGCCACCGATCCACGAACCCAGATTCCTGCCCAGGGCTTGTTGCCATTTCGCCCGAAACGGGCGCGGCCGTACCTGTACTCGGACGATGAAATTCGAAGGTTACTACGCGCTACTCTCGACATGCCCTGTCGTTGCGAAGCCAGCAAACTGCGACCTTGGACTTACCATAGTCTGTTCGGACTACTGAGTGTCTCCGGCCTACGTCTGGGCGAAGCGCGCAGTCTCGAGCTTCAGGACCTGGATCTTAAGGCGGCGGTGCTGACGATCCGCAGCGGCAAGTTTGGCAAGTCTCGACTCGTGCCTTTGCACGCATCGACGTGCAAAGTACTTGCTGACTACATCGCGCGACGCAAACGTCATTGGGTGGGACGGCCGGTGTCCTCCTATCTGTTCCTTTCCAACTGGGGCAATCGTTTGGATGGCGGAGAGATTCATCGAACGTTCTATGCCTTGTCCCGGCAGATCGGTCTGCGCGGCATATCCGACCATCACGGGCCACGTTTGCATGACATGCGGCACCGCTTCGCAACCAACACACTGGTAACGTGGTATCGATCCAACCTAGATCCAGAACGGCTCCTGCCGATCTTGTCCGCCTACCTCGGTCATGTCCACGTCGCGGACACGCAATGGTATTTAAGCAGCTCCCCGGAGCTGATGCGAGAAGCCATGCGCCGGCTCGAGCATCGATGGGAGGATCGGCCATGATCACCCCAATCACCCTGGCGGCGCTTCTGCAGCGTTTCTTTACTCAGCGCTTGATGCAGCAGCGCCAGGCAAGTCCACACACCATCAGTTCCTATCGCGATTCCTTCCGTCAATTCCTGAAGTTCGTTCAGCAGCGGCTGCGCAAGCCGCCGTCACGCCTGACCTTCGAGGAGATCGATGCCCCCTTGATCGTGGCTTTCTTGGATGAACTGGAGAAGCACCAAGGCGTAAGCATTCGCAGTCGTAATCTGCGCCTCACGGCGATTCACTCTTTCTTTCGATTCGCGGCTTTCGAGGCACCAGCCCATTCTGCACAGATCCAGCGCGTGCTCGCCATCCCCAGCAAGCGCTTCACCCGTACCTTGGTCCAGTTCCTCACTCGTCCCGAAGTCGATGCCTTGCTTGCTGCTCCGGATCAGTTCACCTGGTCGGGTCGGCGCGATCACGCCTTTCTGCTCGTGGCGGTGCAGACGGGCCTGCGCTTATCGGAAATGACCGGACTCAAACGCGCGGATCTTATCGTCGGGGCGGGCTCTCACCTGCGCGTGGTTGGCAAGGGCCGCAAAGAACGCTGTACACCTCTTGCCCAATCCACACTCGCCGTGTTGAAAGCCTGGCTTCGAGAACCGCAACGCGGTGACAGCGACGTGCTCTTTCCCAGCGCCAAGGGTGGACGTCTCAGCGTCCACGGTGTGCAGTACCTGTTGACCAAGCATCGCATGGCGGCATGCAAAGTCTGTCCCTCGTTGAAGGAAAAGCGGGTCACCGTTCACCGCTTGAGGCACACAATGGCGATGGACCTTCTACAGGCGGGCGTGGATCGTTCTGTGATTGCATTGTGGCTTGGACATGAGTCGGTGGAGACCACGCAAATCTATCTCGAAGCCACCCTCGCAATGAAGGAGCGGGCACTTGCGAAAACCTTGCCGCCAAACGGAAGACCCGGGCGCTATCAACCTGGGGACCAACTGCTTGGGTTCCTCAACAGTCTGTAGAGCAGAGAAAACGGAGAAAACTATGTCGGGTGATTGATCGACTCGATTTGCGTTACGGGCCGCAATTGTTGAACGATCGCCAAGACCCCTTCACATCACTCGACATAGTCAGGGAGGGTAGATAGTGTCGAAGGACGTGAGGTGAAACACGGTTGTCGGTTAGCGACGGGCATGTTTTTTGCGCCACTGCAGCGCACTTCCGAACCAAATGC